>BTVY01000019.1:0-111038 GCA_045863335.1 Candidatus Hydrogenedentota bacterium
CGGCGCGTATGCGCCAGGGTCGAGAGGGAAGAGGGGATGCGAATTGGTGGGGCGCAAGCCGTGTCGCACTCTCCGAATACAGCGGGAAGGGGTTTGACGATTGTCTGCACACGAAATCAGCGGGAATACCGTACCCAACGATTTAGATCCTTGGCAGGCTGCCCAGGAGCGGCTTCAAAAAATCCTCGATGAGCACAGTTACAAAAATTGGTTTTCACAGACATCTTTTGGTTCGTATGAAGATGGGCGATTGATCGTGAAGGTGCCCAGCCAGTTCTTTGCGGACTGGCTGCGCCGACACTACCTGGACGCCGTAAGCGCATGCGCAGGCGCCGTCATTCCCAACTTCCGGGAGGTGCAATTCGTTCCCGGCGGGGAGGGCGCCGCGCGAACTCTGAAGCGTCCACAGGAGCGTCCGACAGCCGCGCCTGCGCCGGCGCCTCTGCCTGAGATGGTCAGTCGCGACGGATTCAATCCGCGCTATGTATTCGATCGGTTCGTCGTCGGCAGCGGCAATCGCTTTGCCCATGCCGCGTCCCGCGCCGTGGCGGAGTCCCCCGCGCGCGCGTACAACCCTTTGTTCGTCTATGGCGGCACGGGACTGGGTAAGACGCATCTGATGCAGGCGATTGGACACGAGATACTCGATCGCCGTCCGGGGACTAACGTGGTGTTTATTTCCTCCGAACATTTCACGAACCAGTTGATCGAAAGTATCGCGAAGAAGTCGACCATGCGGTTCCGGTCGAAGTATCGCCGCGCGGACGTGTTGCTCATCGACGACATCCAGTTTATCTCGGGCAAGGAAGCGACTCAGGAAGAGTTCTTCCATACGTTCAACGCGTTGTTCGATATGCACAAGCAGATCGTGATCTCGAGCGACCGGCAGCCGAAAGAAATCCCGGGGCTCGAAGAGCGATTGATTTCGCGGTTCGAGTGGGGATTGGTGACGGATATTCAACCGCCGGACCTGGAGACGCGTGTGGCCATCCTCCAGAACAAAGCGGCCCAGGAGAATTTGACGGCGCCGCCCGAGGTGCTCAAGTACATCGCGACATACATCACGACGAACATTCGGGAGTTGGAAGGCGCCCTCGTTACGGTGTTGGCCTACGCGAAACTCACGGACCAGAAGATCTCGCAAAGCCTTGCGGAAGAGGTGCTTCGCGATCTGATCGGGCGCGATAAGCTCCAGCCCGTGACAATGGAGGCCATTCAGCGGGGCGTGGCCGAGTATTTTGATGTCCGCATCTCGGATATGCGCGGCCGGAGCCGGCAGCGCCAAGTGGCGTACCCACGGCAGGTTGCGATGTATTTGTGCAAGGAACTGATCCCGAGCCTGTCGCTGAACGAAATCGGCGAAGCCTTTGGCGGCAAGGATCATACGACGGTCTTGTATGCCTGTCAGAAGATTACCGCGGAAGTGAAATCGAACAAGGAAACGAACCAGGTAATCCATCATTTGGAGCGCAAGATTCGAACCTAAGACGGCACGCAAGTAGGATTCCGGGGCGGGACCGTAGTGATTCGCGGTTTCGCCCCTTCTTTATTCCGCGCACGAAGTTCGTCGCAAAAAAAGCAGCCACAATCGTTATACTGGTGTAGTCATCGTTTGGATGGAGGCTGTTGCCATGCGATGGAGTCCGATCGGTCTGGCGATGGTTTTGACGTTTCTCCTGGTGTCCGGCGGCAGTGCGGCGCGGGAGTCCGCTGAGCGGGTATCCGCGGACCCGGAGCCTTACTTCTCGCTTCCGTTTCAACCGGAATCCTCACCGCGTGTGCTGGTCCTTCTAGCGGAACCGCAACCCTTGTCGTGGTTGAATCAGATAACGGATTGGAATGCCGCGCCTGAGGAGGCCCTGCAGAACTACGCAATGCTGATCTTACCGGTACCAGAGGAATGGCCGGGCAGCCGGATGCCGGTCATCAAGCCGGATCCGAATACTATCTATACAATGCCGATGATCGATCCGATGCCGGGTTTCATGGCGTTACCAAATTCTACCCCGTCAAACCGGGACGGCATGCAACCCTAAGGCCATGCAGGCCCACGAACACTTCCGCGCGGCCGGTGTCTAAGGGTGCCGGGATTGACGAAGTGTTCATCGGGAATACGAACGCAACCATGAACCGGAGGTACCGGACCATGTATCGAATCGCTTTACTCTGTACCGCAATGTGTTGTGGCGCCGCGTTCGCGCAGCAGGAACAGGCCGCCTCCACCTTGTCGGACCAAACGGACGTGGCGGTGACTGCCTATAACAACGGGCTTGCCCTCGTGCGGGACACGCGGAAGCTGTCGTTGCCGGAGGGGGAGTTCGATCTGCAGTTCATGGACGTGGCGCAGCAGATCCGGCCGGAAACGGTGAGCTTGCAGTCGGCCTCCGCGCCGGGGTCCGTGGGCATCCTCGAACAGAATTACGAGTACGACCTGATTAGCCCATCAAAGCTCATGGAGAAGTACGTGGGCAAGAAAGTGTGGCTCCAGAATTTTCATAACGACATAAACCTGGGCCGGGTTGAAGCTGAACTCTTAAGCGTGAACGAAGGCGCCGTGTACAAGGTGGGCGACGAAATCTTCCTTGGCCACCCCGGCAATGTGGTATTGCCGGAAATTCCGGAAAACCTGATCGCGAAGCCGTCCTTGATCTGGAAACTCTCGAATTCCCAGGCAGATCAGACGCTGGAAGTCACCTATCTGACCAATGGCGTGAGTTGGAAGGCCGACTACGTGGTCACCCTCGCGAAGGACGACCAGTCGCTGGACCTTGCGGGGTGGGTGACCATGAACAACCAGTCCGGCGCGACGTATACCAATGCCAATCTCAAACTTGTGGCAGGCGATGTAAACGTGGTGCAACAGCAACCCGAGCGCTTAGCGCGGGGGCGTCAACTCGCCATGATGGAAAGTGTTGCGGAGATGCCGCAGGATGAGTCCTTTGCCGAATACCACCTCTACACCATGCCGCGGCGTACGACGATCAAACAGAACCAGTCGAAGCAGTTGGCGCTGTTGAGCGGAACGGGTGTGGTCTGCAAGAAAAAGTATGAGTATCGAGGGCAAGAGTATTTCTACAGCCAGCAGGTTCCGCCGACGGGCGAAGAGCACGTGGGCGTGTTTCTCGAATTTGAGAACGAGAAAGAAAACTCGCTCGGCATTCCGTTGCCGGCGGGCGTGATGCGGATCTACCAGGAAGACCGCGAAGGCATGCTGCAGTTCGCGGGTGAGGACAACATCAAACACACTCCGAAAGACGAAACGATCACGCTTCGCATGGGCGATGCCTTTGACGTCATCGGCGAACGCGTGCAGACCGATTTCAAAGTCTTCGGCGGCAACGTGCACGAGTCGGCGTACGAGATTTCAATTCGCAATCACAAAGAACAGGACATCGTCGTAGATATCGTGGAGCCCATGCCGGGCGATTGGGAGATCGTGACGGCGTCGCAGGACCACGAAAAGAAAGACGCGCGGACGGCGATCTTTCATGTGGCCGTCCCGAAGGATGGCGAGGCAAAGGTAACCTACCGCGTGCGCGTGCGGTTCTAATTGGGAAAGGTGAATATCGCGATGTTGAACTTAATCAAGGCGCGTGCGAAACGGACGATTGACTGCGCGAAACCAAGATGGGTTCCCGCCTTCGCGGGAATGACGGTCCGGGTGGGACTCGCCGTTTGTCTGCTTTTTGTCGCAGGTTCAGGGTCGGGATACGCAGAGCCCGCGCAGGTTGAGACGTCGTTGGCGGAACAGACGGATGTGGCGGTGACGGCGTACAACAATGGGCTGGCGCTCGTGCGGGATACGCGGAAGCTGACCATTCCGACGGGTGAATTGCACTTGCAATTCATGGACGTGGCGCAGCAGATCCGGCCGGAGACGGTGAGTTTGAAGTCGGCGTCGGCGCCCGGGTCCGTGTCCATCCTCGAACAGAATTATGAATACGACCTCATCAGCCCATCGAAGCTGATGGAGAAGTACGTAGGCAAGCAGGTGTTTCTCCAGAACTTCAACAACGAGATCAACCTGGGCCGCACGCCGGCGGAATTGCTGAGCGTGAACGAGGGGCCCGTCTACAAGGTGGGCAACGAGATCTACTTGGGACATCCGGGAAATGTCGTGCTGCCGGAGATTCCGGAGAACCTAATCGCGAAACCGTCGTTGATCTGGATGCTGGCGAACGAGCAAGGCGACCAGACCCTCGAAGTTACCTATCTGACCAACGGCGTGAGCTGGCAGGCGGATTATGTCGTGACGCTCGCGAAGGATGACCAGTCGCTCGACCTTGCGGGCTGGGTGACGATGAACAACCAATCCGGTGCGACGTATACCAATGCCAAGTTGAAGCTGGTCGCGGGCGATGTGAACGTCGTGCGCGAGGAAATGGCGATGATGGACATGGCGTTCAACGGCGCAATGCCGGCGGCTGCTCCGCCGCCCATGCCGCAAGAGGAGGCCTTCGCCGAGTATCACCTCTACACGATGCCGCGGCGCACGACGATCAAGCAGAACCAGTCGAAGCAGTTGGCCTTGCTGGATGGCGAGGGCGTAGCGTGCACCAAGAAGTATGAGTACCGGGGGCAGGAGTATTTCTACAGCCAGCAGATCCCGCCGACGGGTGAGGAGCATGTAAGCGTGTTTCTGGAGTTCGAGAACGAGGAGGAGAACGCGCTGGGCATTCCGCTGCCTTCGGGCGTCATGCGGATCTACCAGGAAGACAGCGAAGGCATGTTGCAGTTCGCGGGCGAAGACCGCATCGAACACACGCCGAAGGACGAGACGGTCACGCTGCGCATGGGAGACGCGTTCGACGTCATCGGCGAACGGATTCAGACCGACTACCGCGTCTACGGGAATGACGTGTACGAGGCGGCCTTCGACGTGACGATTCGGAACCATAAAGAAAGCGATATCGTGGTCGATATCGTGGAACCCATGCCCTCGGACTGGGAAATCCTGAGCAAGTCCTATGACTTTACGAAGAAAGATGCGCGCACGGCGGTGTTCTCGGTTCCGGTACCGAAGGACGGGGAAGTTACGGTAAGCTATCGCGTGCGTGTGAAATATTAGTGCGCGTTCTTGGAGGTGCAAGAAGATGAAACGTGGTCTTGTGTACTTGGGTGTGGTTGTCGCTGCGGCCGCTGTATCCGCGGAGCTGCAGAACGTTCAAGTTGGTAGCGGTTTCCGTATCGCGCAAAACGATTCCTTCGCGCTGAACGATCCGCTGAAAGAGGCGGGCATCGGGCCGGAGACCACGCTGGCCGATCAGCAGGACGTGGCGGTGACGGTATACAACAACAATCTTGCGCTCGTGCGGGACACGCGGGCGATCAAGCTCATGCCCGGCGAACAGGAGTTGCGCTTCGCGGATGTGGCGCAGCAGATCCGGCCCGAGACGGTCAGCCTGAAATCGACGTCCGCGCCGGGAACGCTGCATATCCTCGAGCAAAATTACGAGTACGATCTCATCAGTCCGTCCAAGTTGATGGAGAAGTACGTGGGCAAAGAGGTCGCGCTCATCAACTTCGACAACGACATCGCGGTGGGCAAGACCGAAGCCGAATTGTTGAGCGTGAACGAAGGCCCCATTTACAAGGTTGGCAACGAGATCTACCTGGGTTATCCGGGGCAGGTCGTGCTGCCCGAGATCCCCGAAAACCTGATTGCGCGGCCTTCGCTCATCTGGCTGCTGGACAACGAAGGCACGGATCAGACCGTCGAGGTGACGTACCTGACGGGAGGCCTTTCCTGGCAGGCGGACTATGTGATCACGCTGGCGAAAGACGATTCGTCGCTCGATCTCGAGGGATGGGTGACGCTGAACAACCAGTCGGGGGCAACGTATTCGGACGCCAAGCTGAAACTGGTGGCGGGCGATGTAAACATCGTGCAGCCGACCAGTGGATTTGGTGGTGGTGGATTTCAGGCAGGAGCCGAAATCCGAATGATGAAGGCGCAAGTCGTACAGGAATCATTCGCGGAGTATCACCTGTATGCGCTGCCGCGTCGCACGACGATTAAGCAGAACCAGTCCAAACAGGTGAGCCTGCTGACCGCCGAAGGGGTCACCGCCGGGAAACAATACGAGTACCGCGGCAATGAGTCGTACTACAGCCAAAAGATGGCGCCGTTGGAACACGAAAACGTGGGCGTGTTCCTGGTATTTCAGAACGGGAAAGAAAACCAGCTTGGGATTCCGCTGCCCGCGGGAACGATGCGGGTGTATCAGGAGGATTCGGAAGGCATGTTGCAGTTCGCGGGCGAGGACCGCATCGAACACACGCCGAAGGATGAGGAGGTTCGCCTGCGCATGGGCAACGCCTTCGATATCGTCGGCGAACGCACACAGACGGACTACCGGGTGATTTCCGACAACGTGTTCGAGTCCGCGTACAGAATTAAGATCCGAAACCACAAGGAAACCGACGTCACCGTGGACATCGTGGAACCGATGCCCGGCGACTGGGAGATCCGCGAGAAGTCGCAGGACTTCGTGAAAAAAGACGCGCGCACGGCGGTCTTCACGGTCAACGTACCTAAGGACGGCGAGGCGGTCGTGACGTATCGCGTGGTCGTGTCCTACGGCGGGCCGATTCCGTTGCCTATGCCAAAGCCGTTGAGCGCACCTGCGGCCAGCGCGCCGCCCGTGCGATCCCTCCGGTAGTTCGAAGACGGAAGCCGCCAGCGGTGATGCGTAGCGGATGTCGCGCTGGCGTCCCCGCCTGCAAACACGCGTTCCAAAAGACTGCAGGCGGGGACGCCTGCGCTACATCTGCGGCATGTCCACCGGGCCACTTAAGAATATTATGTAGACACCCTCTTAGACGGCGGACTTGGCTTTCTCGGCGACGGGCATCCATTCGGACCCGATGAGCTTCCGGTAATCTTCCACCGTGCCGTTGGATAGATAGCATTCGATAATCCAGCGGCCCAAGGGAAGCAGGTCTGGCGTCATGAACGATTCCAGGTTCTTTCGGAAGAACTTGTCGAGAATCGCTGCGCCCTGATCGTAGGCTTCCTCGCCGACTTCCGGCTGCGTATCCACCTGCAGGAACCAGCGGGGGATATTGGCGCCTTCAACCGTCACATCGTGAAGGGCATACCCCAGCAGCGGAGACCGGGCTGGCCGAATCTGATTCGACCGGAACCGCGCCATGCCGCGGCGCGCCAGGTATTCCCGGCCAATCCACTGCGGCATGAAGCTTGTGTACCAGGCGCCGATGTGCTGATTTGGGCACAGGATATACAGCGTCGCCGGCGTGGCCTCGATCTGTTTCAGCAACAGATTCGCGTGGTGCACCTTGCGGCCTGTGGCGAAGGGCCAGTAGGACCCGACGCCTTCGCTGGTCATTTCTTCTGTGTCCACGATGCTCGGATTGGCGTAGCCGCGCGGGGCGACGAGCCGCCACAGCCAGGCGAGGGCCGGCGGAAGGATGTGGAAGAGCCCGATGATTCCGTAGTTCGGGTTTTCCCGGGTGCACGGGGGGGTGCGTACGCCGAGACTCCGGATGTCCACGGTTACCGCGCCTTCGACGACATCGGGGATGGCCCGGCGGGGAACGATGACGCGCGGGTTGGGGCACGGTTTGCCCGGCGCGTCTTCCACGTGCTCCCAGATCAATGCACGCCCGTTCGGCACGGCGTCAATGTTAAGAAAGAGCAGTGGTTCCGGCGGCTGGGCGGTAAGCCGTTCCAGATGCGGGTCCGTGGCGTATTCCTGGATGTGGTTGACGCGAACAAACCACGCGTTCTCGGCATCCACGACGCGAAGCTTCCCGTCGGGTTTCTGGATGGACGGGTGGCACAGGGCCATGTCGTCCGTCACGGGCCGGATATCGCAGCCGCGGGGCATGGTGACGTGGCGCGTTTCGCCGGTCACAATGTTGCGACCCAGGAGGAGACGCCCGTCGGCTTCGCGGTGCGCCTGCTCGAGCATCTCGCTCTTGCCACCGCCGCTGGCGCCCTCGTGCATGATGGTGACCACGTTGTCGTACGGCGTGACGACCTGTGCGGTCGAACAATGGGCGGTGATCCACCCTTCCTTTTCGCCGAGGTTCAACAGACTTCCATACACGCCCTTCTTGGCGCTGGGGCCGGGGTAGAGGTTATAGGAAAAGATCTCGTGCAACTCTTTCGAGCGGTTGTGCACGACAATCTGCCGCCCGTCGAAGTGGGTGTGCCGGAAGGGCGGGGCTACGTAAATGACGAGGCGCGGTTTGAAGGACTCTTGGAGTCCCTCGTAGGGGAGGATTTCTTGCAGGAGCGCGAGGCCCAGGGCGAAGAATCCCGCATTGGCCGGCGCGATCACCATGGCCTCGATGCCCATGTTCTCCTTGCCGGCGCGAAAGGCAAAAGTGACGAGTTCCTGTTTCTTCATCCACTCGAAGGTTTCTTTGCGGAGCCCGTCGAAAGGCTTGCCGTATTTCTCTTCGAAGGTGATCTTGTCCGTGGGGAGGTCGTCGCCCATGACCATGCTTTCCGGATCGCGCCGGCGCATGTACGGCTCCAGGTAGTTGGCCGATACGCCATTGCGGACGCGGACTACCTTTGCCTCGACTACCGTGCCTTTCTTGGGGATTTCGTAGCTGACTTCAAACGAGTCGCTATCCGCTCCTCCACAGGCAAGGTCGATAATCTCGCTCGAGGTTCCGACGACGGTAACCTTTGGACAGGCGGACAGAATGTCGGCTGCGTCCTTCGGGGGATTCAGTTTCTTCCACATGGTCTTTTTCACCTTTCCGAATATGGTTTAGGGCCGCTTCGCGGTCCCCGTACGCTCCTTGGATACACGTATTCCGACCTCATAGAGATCGAAAACGGAGTAGTCGCCGGATTGCTCCGGTTCTGTCGGCGCCGGGCGCAAAATCCCTGTACCTCAATGCGCCGGGATGCGCACGACCGGGCCGAACCCTTAGGCCGCGTCGTGCATCAGTTGGCGGTATACGCGCTCCAATCGAGCCGCGCTCTCCTCCCACGTCATGCTTTGCGCGCGGAGCCGGGCTGCTTCCGCGCGTTGGCGCGCCGCCGGCGGATCGTCCAGCAGTGAACAGATGGCCGATGCCATCGATTCCGTATCGTACGGGTCCACCAGCAAGCCGGTCTCGCCGACGACTTCCGGCAGTGCCGAGACCTTGCTCGTCATCACGGGCGTTCCCGCCGCCATGGCTTCCAGAACCGGCAGGCCGAACCCCTCGTATAACGACGGGTACAGACAAGCGCGCGCACCCCGCAACAACAGTATGGCCTCGTCCCGCCGAAGGTATCCGGCGTGGACGATGTCCCCGTTGCCGGAGGCCGCGCGGATTGCCTCGACGATTCCATCGCTTTTCCAGCCGAGCGCGCCGACGAGCAGCAGTTGGGGGATCATTTCCCGTTCGCTGCGCACCCGATCGTACGCCTGGATCAGCCGTTCGATATTCTTGCGCGGTTCCAGCGTGCCGAGCTGGATAAAATAGTCCCGGTCGAGACCGATCCGCGCCTTCAGTGCCGCGTGCGTGGTCTCGTCGAACGGCGCATCGAATTCTTCCAGGCGGACTCCGTTCGGAACGACATGAATCCGCTCGGGCGCTACGCCCATCAATTCCACGAGTTCCGCCTTGCAGTGTTCGGAGACCGCGATCAAGGTGTCCGCCTCGCGGGCGCACTGGCTTAGCAGCCTGGTCTGCACTTCCACCGTTCGCTCGGTATGGGTCTCCGGCACACGAAGAAACGACAGGTCGTGAATCGTAACCGCCCGGACCGCGCGCCGCGCCGCGGGCGTCTGGTGACACAGATTGTGGGCAATGTCCACCTTACCGATAAACCATTCGATGGGTGGCCAGCTCAACCGAGTCCAGAAACCGTATTTTAGCAAACGGGCATAGGGAAGTACGAATTGCCGCTCGATCTCTGGCAATTCATTGCGCAGCAGTGCCTTGCCTCGGGAATCTCCCGTTGCGAAGACTTGGCACTGGAAGTCCACGTTTCGCCGCAAGAGGGCCTGCACCTGGTAGATTGCGGCATATCCCACGCCGGTGACCGGGAATTCCGCCGCGCAACTCAAGTCCAAGGCAATCTTGGTGTGTGGTAGGTCCAAAGTCTACATCCTGCGCAGGGCATCGTGTGGGATTAGCGCGACGTGATGCCGCGTATCGATACATCGAGGTGAGGTTATGACTCGTCTTCCTTTCCGGGGTCTGACGTTTCGGTGGCGTCCGAATCTGCCTCGCCTATGGATTCGCTATCCTGAGCTGCGTCGTTTCCGTCCTCTTTCTTTTTCCCGAATCCGAAGACGCGGATGGCCAGTTCGGCGGCCCGAAGCTGGACCCGGTCATCCGCCCCATTGAGCATCTTCTCCACGAGGACGTGCTTGAGCGTGTCCTCCACGACGCTGTCGGGGATCGATTCGGTCGGGGGGGCCAAGCGGCGGACGGGTTCACCGGCCCGGCCGTCGATGGGAGCGGGGAGGTTCGAACTGGAGCCGGGCTGATGTTCGAGGGCCATTTGCTGGCGGTTACGCAGCGCGACCATACACATCTGGCGGCCCGATACGATGTCCGTGTTCTCCGGGAAGTCCTCGGCAAGCGACTCGAAGATGCTCAGTGCCTGGGCATAGCGTTGGGAAAAATACAGATCGACCGCCTCGGCAAATCGCCGTTTCGCCTCGACCGGCACGGCACTGGCCCGGCCGTTGCCCGAATTCCACGATGCGTTGGCGAAGGGTTCGGCATTCTGGACCGGCGCCGGTTTGGCCGGCACGGGACCCTTGACGGTGGTGGCGCTTTCCGCGGTGATCGAAATCACCCGGCCACAGGCAGGACATAGTCCCGTCCGGCCCAGAGCCGAACGGGGAACCTGAATGCGTTCGCCGCAAACACACAATACCATTAGTCGACGCACTACGCAGATTCCCTTCTTCTTTCCAGTACGGACACGTCCCTATTTCCTCCCCAGAAACCGGAGGAGGGCATCGACGAGCAATCGCTGATCGTCTTCCTCGGGCCGGACCACGTCCGGCAAGAGATCATCGCTCTGCGGCGCCTCTTCCTCATAAACCGGAGGCGCATTTGGTATGTTCTCGGCGGCGTTGCGCCGGAGTTCCTCGATCTCGTGCCGCAAGGAGGCGTTCTCCGCGCGCAGCGCGTCGAGATCTACTGTGGTCGCCGCGGCCTGCACGCGCGCAAGGTCCGCCTGGAGCGACTCGAGCCGTCCGCGGTCGCGTTCTGCAGCGTTGCGCAGGTCTTCGGACTCCCGATTCAGCCGGGCCTTCTCGTCGTCCGCGTAACGTAGCGACTGGCGCACCGCCTCCAGATCGGCGGCGAGCTGTTCGATCACCATGGACTTGTCGTCGATGATGCCGTTGGCCGCCTCGAGTTCATGTTCAAGCCGGGCCAGTTTGGCCTTTTGGGTTTCCAGTTCGTCGTGCGACGTGCGGTCCGCGTCGTTGCGTTCCCGCGCCGCATCCGACAGCGATTCAACTTCGCGCTGCAATTCGGACTCGCGTTGCCGAAGGGATTCGATCAGGCCCAAGGCTTGATCCAGTTCACTGGTTTTTCCATCCAGTTCGGCACGGGCCCTGTCTGCTTCGGTTCGAAGCGCCCGCAACTGATCCGCCTGATCCTCAATCCGCCGCCGGCTCTCCTCGATCGCGGCGTTGCGCGAATCGACCGCCCGCTCAAACTCTTGAAGCGCCTTCTCCTTGGAGGCAGCATCGCCATGGATGGCCTTC
This sequence comes from Candidatus Hydrogenedentota bacterium, assembly GCA_045863335.1. GTDB lineage: Bacteria > Hydrogenedentota > Hydrogenedentia > Hydrogenedentales > SLHB01 > JAHDWY01. Next base: position 11,706 of record BTVY01000019.1, read on the forward strand.
ACTTCCGCCGCGAGCCGTTCCGCGGTTGCGGCCACCTCGCGGGCGTTTTGCAGTTCCGATTGTAGCGCTGCGATTCGCCGCTCGCTTTCACGAAGCGCCTGCCGCAACGCATCCATCTCCGCGTCCCGGTTAGCCGAAACAGCGGCATCATCGGATACGCCGCGTTCCAACTCGGCGATCCGCTGACGGGCACGATCCGCATATTCCCGGTACTGGCCCAACTCCTGATCCCGTTGTGCCAGGCCGCTCTGCGTGCGCGCCAACTCGCGGGTCAGCCGTTCAATCGTCGCCGATTTTTCGACCAATTGAACGTTCAACTGGGCCGCGTCCTCCCGAGGCAGGAAATCCACCTTAGAAGGAACCGCAGGAGCCGGAGGGAGAGCAGGACTCCGACGAACTTCGGGTTCGCTCACAAAATGCGACGCAGGCGGCATTTCGGCGATGGGCCGTGCACCGGCGGGGGCCGCCGCCATGAGGTGCGCGGGAACGATGGCAATACGCTTACACCGCCGGCACCAGGCGTGGCGTCCGGCGTGAGCCGCTTCCACCGTCAAGCGATAACCGCAATGTGGACATTCGAACTCGATCATCCGCGTCATCCGTCCAGCCTAGAAAATCCGCACTTCGGTAGCCAGTATACCATTACCCAGTGGATGTTCTCATGGGCCAGGGCCGTCGCCGCGTTGCAGGGGCTACCGATCGTTCAATGCGGCGTCGAGAATTTTGCGGAGTTTGCCGCCTTCTTTTGCGGTATCGAAGTCGGATTCGACCTTCTGTCGTCCGGCTATACCCATGCGAGACCGGAGTTGGGGATCGCGCAAGAGCGTGTCGATGCGTTCCACCAGGGAGTCGGTGTCACTGGGCGGCGTGAGGAAACCCGATTCGCCATCGTCTACCAACTCGGCGATTCCGGCGATGCGGGTTGCGATGACCGGCAAGCCCGTAGCCATTGCCTCCATCAGCACCACGGGAACGCCCTCGGCGAAGCTGGCCATGACGAAGACGTCGGATGCGCGGAGTTCTTCGCGAACGCGATCCTGGGACAGGTAACCCGTGACGCGGACGCAGTTCGCGATGCCAAGTTCCTGAGACCGGCGCTCGATCCAGCCGCGGTCGGGGCCGTCGCCCGCCAACACGAGTTCGATATCCGGATGGGCATCACGGAGGTGCGCAATCGCTTCCAGGAGTATGGGAATTCCTTTCACCGCCGCGAGCCGGCCGACGAAGATGAGCCGCTTACCGGCCCCGTCATGTTGCCGTGGTTCGAAGACTTCAGGCTCCACGCCGCAATGGATGATGTGCAAGCGGTCCCATCGTTCCGGGGGCGTCCAGATCATGGCCTGGCTCCGGCAGAAGTGGGAGATGCAACACACGAACAGCGCGCGTTTCAGTTTTGCGTCAAGCCTCCAACGGTAGGGCTCGAAGAAGATGTCGGGACCGTGGAGGGAACAACTGAAGGTGAACCCGCCGAGTTCCGCGGCGAGCATGGCCACGGTGCAACTGGACGCGCCGAGATGATTGTGGAGATGGACCAGTCCGCGTTGTCGCATGCGCTCGGCGACGAGCCCCGCTTCCAGGAAGTATGCCAGCTGGTAGAGGAGTCCCTTGATGCCGGGCTGACGCGTCGACCAGGCCAGACGCAACGCCCGCAGATAGCGGCCGGGCGCCGTGAACTTCAGCCGGCCATGGGCCTTGGCGAGCGCGCCAATCGAGAACGGTACGAGCACGTAGGTCGTTTCACGTTCCGCCTTCTGTTCGGGGCTTACGCATTCCGATTCGGATACCCCACGCACGCTGATCGTCTCGACGTGGACGCCCGCGCGGCGGAGGGCGGAGATCTCGCGGTAGATGAATACGAACGGGGATACGCGCAAGTATTCGCCGGTCATGTATGCGATGCGGAGCGGGCTGCTCATGCCGAAGCCTCGCTTTCCTGTTGCGCTTCTTCACGGAAGTCCAGGTTCGCGAAACTTCGGTCCAGCGCCTCGCGCAGGGAGTATCGCGGCGACCATCCGAGGGTCTTGCGGAGGCGCACGTTCGAGTACCGCAGGGGTTTGCATCGGGCATGCATCCGGGCCGGGATCAGAATGCTCGGCAGCTTGCCATCGCCCTTGAAGAACATGCGGTTTGCGATCCACGCCATGCGGCAGATCGCGCGCATGAGCGTCCACGGAACCGGAATGACGCGCGGGGGAGGGGAGAGGCGCTTGCGGAGCAGCCGGATGTACTTTCGATGGGAGGGGCACCGGTTATCGACGATGTTGAAGGTCTGGCCGATGGCCTCCGGTCTTTCCGCCGCGAGGACGATCGCGTCCGCGCAGTTTTCCACATACGTGAGCGGGAGCTTCGCGCCGGCGCCAATGCGAATCCACCACCGTTCACCCGCTTGCGCGCCCAGGCACGCGGTCCACAGGTTGTCGCGGCCGTAGACAATGCCCGGCCGCAAGACCGTCAATTGGAGTCCTTCCCGCTCGGCATATTCACGGACAAGGTTTTCCTGCATGACTTTGGTCAGGCAATAGTCGTCCCGCTCCTTGAGCCGGGGTTCGATGGGCGTCGTTTCTTTCAGGACCGTGTGACTCCACTTGTCGATATAGCTGTAGACCGAAAACGAGCTGATAGCGATCAGACGTTTGACGCCTGTTTCGCACATGGCGTCAAGGAGATTCTCGGTGGCAACGACGGTCCCCATGAGTTGGGTATAGAGATCGCCGCCGACCGCTGCCGCGAGATGGACTACTGCGTCGGCATCCTTGACTGCCTCGGCCAGGCCGTTCTTGCTGCGAAGGTCCGCGCGCACCAGCGTGACGGCAGGATCGTCGTGCCAGGGCAATGCGGACACGGCGTTTGCCGGGCGCACCATGGCATGCACCTGGTGGCCGCGTCGCAAGGCTTCCGCGACGACGCTCCGTCCGAGGAAACCAGCGGCTCCCGTTACCAGCAGGCGCATTGAACGTCCCTTATCAACATCGTGCGTATCATATGCGGTTCTCCTCCGCGAGCAGCGCGTCCATCAATTGCGTGGTTTGGTCCATGTCGTCGTGAGTGACGGGAAGTTGGGCGCCCGTGCGAAGCGCGGTGTACGTGCGCGACAGAAAGGTCTGCATGCCCTCAAGGGGGGTCTTCTTGCGAATCTTGTTCAGGAATCCCGTGACGCTCGACTGGGCCATGGCGATTCCGTTCACCCATTGGTTCGCCAGTGGCGAAAGCTGCTTTCCCGCGCGTCGCGGAACCGTCAACCGGAAATACGGCTGAAACAGATCCGTTTCGACCCAGCCATTGGAGCCGCGCACGACCACCGTGAAACAGTCCGGCGCTTGATGGCTGGTGAAGCGCAGGCGCGTGTGAACCCCGCCGCCGAACAGCAGCGCATCGAGACAATCGTGCGCGAAGAGCGGATGATCGCTGTACTTGTCCCACCGCGCCGCGACCTCTTCGACGGGCGGAATGAAGCGCAGGGCGAGGTAGCACAGGTGCGGCAGGAGATCGTGCAAGGCGCCCGCCGGCAAGTGATGACACGCGTTCGGAAGGTTTTCGTCGGCGAAACCACCGCCCTTTTCGGTGATGGGCAATGCCATGCGTATATCGACTTCGCGTATCTCTCCGAGCACACCGCTAGACACCAATGATTCCATCTCAAGAATCTGTTCGTTGAACCGGTAATTGTGATCTTCGGTGAGCGCGCGGTTTTGCCACTGCGCCATGGTGGATAGAATCCGGAACTCTTCGTTGGTCGGCGCGATAGGTTTCTCCACGATTACGTGGGTCCCGTGCTTCAGGCAGTCCGCGGCGAGTTTACAGTGGGTGTGCGGCGGCGTCAGGACGTGAACGACATCCGGTTTCGCCTGTTCCAGCATCTGCACGTGATCGGTGTAATGAGACTCCGCGCCGTAGGTGTCCGCCGCGTAGCGCGCGAGGACCTTTGACAAATCGCAGACTCCGACCAGCCGGGCGGCAGGGCTGCGGTGAAGAAACCGCAAATGCTCGGCGGAAATCACGCCTGCGCCAATGACCGCCGATCGCAAGGGCGGGTGGCCGGAGCCGTTCGTCACCGTTTACTCCTTTCCTCGACTCTGCAACGAAGTTGAGCGACGCCCACCATAGAAACCCCGGCCGTACAATTCAATCTCCCGCGCGATCGTTGGCGCTGCGATCCACTTCAGCCTGCCGCTGCGTCCGCTCCCAACCGCCGGGTTTCCTGGAGCGGACGAGCCGGAGATAGAAGGGGATTTTCCATGCAAGGAATAATGGCGCGAGCAGGAGCCCTCGCCAGACTTCCGCTGGCGCGCGCATCTTGTACAGGCCCGCGACCACGTAAAAGACGGTAGCGGTAGTCGTCCCGAGAAAGAAGGGCGCCCATGAAGGCCGCAGCACCGCGGCGGCGAGCAGAAAAAGAACCTGGAGCAAAACCAACAGGGACAGGGGCGGTACCAGTAGTTCGAGGATGGCGTCGAGATACCGCCACCGGGGCCGCTTGAGCAGCGCCTTGGCGAGTGCAGGGACGTAGGTCTTGACCGTATCGATCCGGCCGGATTCCCACCGGCGGCGTTGCGGCTCCGCCTGGGTTTGCGACGTGGGCATCTCGGAGATCACCACCGCATCCGGGTTGAAATAGACCAGGGTTCCGTCCAGTAGGAGCCGCGACGACAATTCGATGTCTTCGACGATGGAGTGGGCGGGCCATCCGTAGTTCAGGAGCAGGTCCGTGCGAAAGCCCATGCCGTTGCCTTTGAGATCCGCCGTGCCGCCCAGACAACTGCGGCCCGCGGGGCGCAATCCGTTGACAAGCGCGAAGCCGGCGTAGGTAAGCGCGGCGCGCCAGTTCGCTTCGGGATTGGAAACGCCGTGGTAACCTTGAACGACGGACACGTCGGGATGGACCAGGCTGCCGGAAATCTCGTGAAGGAATTGCGGGTCGACCTTGGTGTCCGCGTCTACCAATGCGATAGCGTCAAACTCGCGCAGGCGGCCGGCCTGTTCGCGCAGGAACCAGTCGATTGCCTGACCTTTTCCGCGCAGGTCGGGCACGTGGCGTTCGAACGCTACCGCACCCGCGGCTTCAGCTTCCTGCGCAGTGTGGTCCTCACAATTGTCGGCGATTACGAAAATCGAAAACCGGTCTTTCGGGTAGTCGGCTTCCAGGGCGCTCCGCACGCAATTGCCGATCTGCAGTTCTTCGTTGTGGGCGGGCATCACCATCGCGATGCGCAACGGAGACGCATTGGGAATGGCTTTCTTGCGCAGGATGAATGCGGCCAGCGTGACGAGCACCAAGTATGCGGAAACCGTGCCCAGATACAGGGCGCCCGCGCACAGCACGACGTCAATAGCAGCCACAATGTCTCCTTCCAGCAACGGGTATTTTCCGCGGCCAAGTTTACCTGAATGCACCCGCACGCCGCCACGTTGGTTGCGTCAATTGAATGCGCGGTCTATCATGGCGCGGCTTCCAAACGATGACGAGGTAATGTGACTGCCGAACAAGACAACCTTGGACGAGAGACAGTCGAGACCGAAACTGTCGCATCCGACGGAATCGACGTGTCTTTCGTGGTGATTGGCTTCAATGAGGCGCTACATCTGCGTGCCTGTTTGGAGTCCGTCCGGAACGCCGACCTTGAGGGGCTCCGGTACGAACTGATCTACGTGGACGGGGGATCGAGCGACGACAGCATGGCCATCGCCCGGGAGTGCGGCGTCGATCTCATCCTGGGTGGCGAGCGGCGGCGGCGCGCCGCCGAGAACCGCAATCTCGGCGCTTCCCGGTCGCGCGGCACCTACATTCAGTTTCTCGACGGCGATATGCAGCTCGAACCCACCTGGCCAAAGCGCGCCAAGGCGTATCTGGAAGGGCGGCCGGTGGTGGCTGTCGTGTGCGGGCGTTTGCTCGAAGTCAACCGGGGCTATCTGTTCCAGGTCATTCAGCTCGACTGGGTCCAGCGCGAAGGCGCCGTGGAGACCTGCGGCGGCGCGGCCCTGTTTCGCCGCGAACCGTTTCAGCAAGCGGGCGCCTTTCCCGAAGACGTGGCGTACGGGGAGGAACCGCTGCTTTGCTGGCGCATCCGCAACCAACTCAAGATGGAAGTCCACTTCTGGATCGAGCCGATGGCGCTCCACGACATCGGGTTCTCCGGGTTCAGGGACTACTGGAAGCAGTATCGCCGGAATGGCGCTACCTATATCGAGATCGCGGCTCGGTGCGCCGGCACTGAGGACCCCTATTGGACACGCGACACGGTGACAAACTTCGCGTGGGCCTCAGGCATACTGGCCGTGATCGCGTTTCTTCTTGCGGGAAACGCCACGGTGCGCATTGGAATCGCGCTGCTCATCCTTCTGATCGGCCTGCGGAAGATCATCCAAACCCGCCGCCGCGGCGTGTCCTGGGCGATCGCGCTGGGCTATACCGCCCATGTGTACGGATCGAAGATTCCCCTCGCGTGGGGGCAGCTTCGCTGGCTCGTGGAACGGGCGTTTCGGGGCGCTAAGACACAGTAGGCTTCGCCCTGGTTTTCAGCGACCCCCGTTTTGTGTATACTCGTGGGCGCAAGAGATCACCCGTGGACCCCACCATACGAAGAGCCATCGTTAGCCACGGGAGGCAGCCGGGAAATGGAGAAGAATGACCGGTGCTGAATTTTAGCGCGTACGATCCCGAAGGATTCTATGATGAACTGTTTGCCGGCAAAGGCCAGGCCCGGCCTGGCGCCGAGGTGCTGGTTCATAAGATCAATTCGCTTCGGGACGAGGAACTCCGGCAACGCCAGTCGGCCGCCGAACAGGCCCTGTATCACATGGGCATTACCTTCAATGTCTATGGGGATGGCGCCGGCACGGAGCGCATTTTCCCCTTCGACCTGATCCCGCGGATTGTCGAAGCCCATGAATGGGACTGGATCGAGCGCGGCTTGAAACAGCGTATCCGTTCGCTCAACCTGTTCATCGACGACATCTATCACGACCAGAAGATCCTCAAAGACAAGGTCATTCCGGAGCATGTCATCCAATCGGCGACTTCGTTCCGGAAGCAGTGCGTTGGACTGAATCCTCGCCACAACGTCTGGTGCCATGTCACGGGAACCGACCTCGTCCGTGACAAGGACGGTCAAGTTTACGTGCTCGAAGACAACTTGCGTTGTCCGTCCGGCGTTTCCTACGTGCTGGAGAACCGCGACATCATGAAGCGGACGTTTCCGCAGGTGTTCGAGGCGTCCAACGTCCGGCCTGTTGTGGACTATCCGATGCGCCTGTTGGACATGCTCCAGCACATGGCGCCGCCGAACGTGGCTCGCCCGAAGGTCGTGGTGCTGACGCCCGGCGTCTATAACTCGGCCTATTTCGAACATTCTTTTCTGGCGCAGCAGATGGGCGTCGAATTGGTCGAAGGCCGGGATCTCATTGTCGACGACGGCTTCGTGCAAATGCGCACGACCAAGGGATACGAAAGGGTCGACGTCATCTACCGCCGCATCGACGACGACTTTATCGATCCCCAGACCTTCCGCGCGGATTCGATGCTCGGTGTACCGGGGCTTATGGATGCGTACCGCGCGGGCCATGTGGCGCTCGCGAACGCGCCCGGCACGGGCATCGCCGACGACAAGGTGGTCTACGCGTACGTGCCGAAGATCATCCAGTACTACCTTGGAGAAGAGGCGATAATTCCGAACGTCCCGACCTACGTATGCTGGGACGAGAAGGAACAATCCCACGTGCTGGCCAACCTGGACAAGTATGTGGTCAAGGCCGCCAACGAATCCGGCGGGTACGGCATGCTCGTGGGGCCTCATGCGACCGATGAAGACCGCGCGAAGTTCGCCGATCTGATTCGCGCCAATCCGAGGAACTACATCGGACAACCCACGTTGTCGTTGTCGCGGGTGCCCACCATCGTTGACGATCACTTCGAAGGGCGCCACGTCGACCTGCGGCCTTATATCCTCTATGGCGAGGACATCTACGTCTTGCCCGGCGGTCTTACGCGCGTTGCGCTGAAGAAAGGGTCGCTCGTGGTGAATTCCTCCCAAGGCGGTGGCAGCAAGGACACGTGGGTCGTAAACAGCGCGCCTTCCGCCAAATCGTGACACGACCGAATCGCACCGGCTTTTGCGGCCGGCGCGGGCAAGGAGATACCAATCCATGTTGAGCCGAGTGGCCGACTCGATTTACTGGATGAGCCGCTACGTCGAGCGGGCGGAGAATGTGGCCCGTTTCATCGACGTGAATTTGCACCTTCACTTGGACTTGCCCACGGGCGAACAGTGGGAGCCCATGGTGTACACGACGGGCGACTATGCCGTCTTCAGAGAGCGGTTTGGCGAGGCCACACGCGAGAAGGTCATTCACTTCCTGGCGTTCGACCGAGACAACCCCAACTCCATCTGGTCCTGCTTCCGGTCGGCGCGTGAAAACGCCCGGTCCGTGCGCGAGATCATTCCTTCCGAAATATGGGAGCAGGTCAATACGGCCTATCTGATGGTGGACGATGCCGCCCGGCGCAACGCGATTATGGAGTCGCCCCACGAGTTCTTCACGCAGGTGAAAATGGCCAGCCACCTGTTTACGGGGCTGACGGTGACCTGCATGCCCCACGGCGAAGTGTGGCACTTTTGCCGGCTCGGGCGATTGTTGGAACGCGCGGACAAGACGTCCCGAATTCTCGACGTAAAGTATTTCCTGCTCTTACCGTCTGCCGCGGACGTGGGAACCACCTTTGACTCGATCCAGTGGTCTGCGTTGCTGCGGTCGGCAAGCGCCTTCGAGGCCTATCGGAAACGTCATGGCCGCATCGCGCCGGAACGGGTCGTTGAGTTCTTGCTGTTCGATCGCGAGTTCCCGCGCGCGGTGTTGTACTGCCTCGACCGCGCGCAGGATTCCCTGCACGCGATCTCAAACGTCCCGGAAGGCACCTACTCGAACATCGCCGAGAAGCGATGCGGCCGCTTGCTTTCCGAACTCGCCTATACCGACGTGGCGGACATCATTGCCTCCGGATTGCATGAGTTTTGCGACGACTTCCAGGCGAAGCTGAATCGTGTCGGCGAGGCGATTTTCGAAACGTATTTTGCCTTGCATCCCGTCGGCGCGTCTTCGAATGAGTGACGTGGGATAAGCGCATGATCTTCCACGTCGAGCACGCAACGCGCTACGTGTACAGCCAGCCGGTCGTGCTGGAGCCTCACGTGGTCCGGCTGCGTCCGCGGAGCGATGCGGGCCAGCGATTGATGCAGTATACGTTGGCCGTCGATCCCCTGCCGCGGGGGATGACGCAATGCATCGACCTGGATGGCGACACAACCTCGCATATGTGGTTTGGCGGTGAAACGGACTCCCTGACCATTGTGTCAACGTTTTCCGTGGAGACCTTGCGCAACAACCCCTACGATTTCATCGTGACCGACCCCGGCGCGATGCGCTTACCCATGCGCATCGACGGCAGCTTCGGTCACGCCCTTGCCCACTACCGCAAACGGCCGCGCGCGAGCCGCGACGTCGATCAATTTGTCCGTGACGTAACGTCGAAGGCAGGGGAGGAGACCATTCCGTTTCTCTCCACGCTCAACGCGACAATCTACGAACGGTCGCGCAAAATCATCCGTGAGACGGGACCTCCGCATCCACCGGAACAAACCCTTATGGAACGCGCCGGCTCCTGCCGGGATCTTGCGGTTCTTTTCATGGATGCCTGCCGCGCGGTGGGCATACCAGCGCGATTCGCGAGCGGATATTGGCACGCCGAGTCCGAGCGCGAGAAGCGGCACATGCATGCCTGGGTCGAAGTCTATCTCCCCGGCGGTGGGTGGCGGGGATTCGATCCGTCCAAAGGACTTGCCGTTGCGGACGAGCATGTTGCCGTTGCCGCGGCTGCGGAACCTGCCGACGCGGCGCCGGTGAGCGGAACTTTCCGCGGAACCGGCGCGACGGCGACCATGTCTACCGAGTTGAATATCCACTACGATTGAGCGCGTCCGTTTTTTCTTCTTCTTGTCCATCCAATTCCTGCTATAATGATTCTTGCCGAAAGAGTCGAGCCATCGTTCAACGGGGTATCGGGAATCCCGGTTTCGGCAGGGGGGCAGTCACATGACGGTTGAGCGCGCGCTTCGCGCAATCGCGGGGGCTTTCATTCTGGCGAGTGTGATTCTCGCCGTCCTTCATTCCACGTACTGGTTATACTTCACCGGATTCGTCGGGCTGAATCTGTTTCAGTCCGGTTTCACCAACTGGTGTCCCATGGTCTGGATTCTGGAAAAGGCCGGGCTGCGCCGGGAGGGAGCGCAGGCTGGTTCGCAGCCCGCTTAACCGAGCGTTTTTGGCCCTCCCTCTCCCACTCCCGGTTAACCGAACCCCCTGGACTGGCCGGGAGTACCCGGAAGCGCAACGCATCCGGGCGGAGGGTTCGCGGGACGGGACCGCACCAGAGAGGAGCTCGCCGGCTGGCGAGGGATCTTGTGCGGTCCCGTTCCGCTGTTTACCGATTCGTACCCCCCGAAGTCTCGGGCGGAGTATGATGTTTTGAACACCGGCACAACGTGTATGAGTTTTCATACTAGAATTGTCTGGAGCCGAAAACGGGGTTCTGCGGTAAAGAATTGGAGTCCAGCCAATTACAGATTACCGGAGTATTCTCTCGCTGTGGCATCAATTATGCTCGATCCTACGCGGAACGACATGTGAATTGACGACGTACGTTTGGAGAAACCGTGATGAAACTCGGCGACACGCTGACCCATTACGCGACTGAACATCCGCGATCGGTGACGGGCTTGATCGTTGCGATTGCGATCGTTCTCGCGACCTTGGCTGCACTTCCCTCTGTTTGGCCTGCGGCGTTTCCTATTCTGCACCCCGTTGACGTGGACACCGATCCCGAGAACATGCTCAGCCATGACGAGGCGGTGCGCGTCTTTCATGACGATATGAAAGAACTTCTCTCCCTGTACGACATGGTAGTGCTCGGGGTCGTGAATGAGACCCATCCGGATGGCGTGTTCAATCCGGAGTCCCTTCAAATCATTTACGAATTAACCGAATATGCAAAGACGCTGCGCGGCGAGACGCTGGGTGTCAATGATCCGGGCGCCGGTGTGGTGGATGTGGACCTCATCGCCCCGTCGGTGGTGGACAATATCGAGCAGGCCGGACCGGGCACCGTGCGCTTCGAATGGCTCATGGCGGAACCTCCGAGCACGCCGGAGGAAGCGCTTGCCATTCGGCACAAGGCGGAGCGCATTCCGTTCTTGAATGGGACCATGATCTCCGAGGATGGCAAGGCCATCTGTCTGTATCTGCCGCTGACATCCAAGGATCTCAGCTACCGCGTCTACTCGAAGTTGCGCGATCGGGTCGCCGGGTTCGAAGGGGACGACCAGTTCTACATCACCGGCCTTCCAGTCGCGGAAGATACGTTTGGTGTGGAAATGTTCATTCAGATGGCCATCTCCGCGCCGCTCGCCATGCTCGTTATCTTCCTGCTCATGTTGTTTTTCTTCCGCAAGCTCGTGCTCGTAATTGCGCCCATGATCGTGGCCATGTTGACTGTGATCTGCACGATGGGCCTGCTCATCGTAACGGGCAATACCATCCATATCATGAGTTCCATGATCCCCATCTTCCTCATGCCCATTGCGGTGCTCGATTCCATCCATATCCTGTCGGAGTTCTTTGACCGCTACCAGGAAACCCGGGACCGCAAGAAGACCATCTGGCACGTGATGGATACGTTGCACGGGCCGATGCTTTACACCTCGTTGACCTCCGCCGCAGGGTTCGGTTCGCTGGCGCTTACGCCGATTCCGCCCGTTCAGGTCTTCGGAGTGTTCGTGGCTATGGGCGTGATGATGGCGTGGCTGTATACGGTCGTGCTTGTGCCCGCTTACGTGATGTTTATCCCTGACCGCTCCCTCGAAAATTTTGGTATGAAGCACACCTCCGGCGAGGACGATGCGGCGCCCAAGACTGTGATGAGCCGCTTCCTCGCGTCGGCGGGTGAGCTGACTTACCGCCGCGCCAAGCTCATATTGGTGATATCGATCATCGCCGTGATCGTGGCGGGCTACGGGATCAGTCAGATCCAGATCAATGACAACCCGACCAAGTGGTTCCGCCAGTCTCATCCGATTCGCGTGGCGGACAAAGTGTTGAACGAGCACTTCGGCGGCACCTACATGGCCTATCTTGCGCTGTATCCGAGCGGCGTCGATCCCACTACGCTCGTCGCGAAAGCCCCAGAAGATGTGCCCGACGGGCCGGAAACGGCCGGCGCGCCGGCTGACGCAGCGCCCGGTCTCCCCGCAGGACTCGGCGATAGCGCCGCAGCGCCGGGTCTTCCGGCGGGCCTCGGCGAAACCGGCGAACCGGGTTTGCCCGCAGGACTGGGCGGCGCGGAGACATCCGAACCGGCCCCGGCGGCTGCGGAGGAAACGCCAGCAGCGGGCGGCCCTGAGGTGTTCAAAGATCCCGAGGTGCTCCGGTATCTCGAAGGGTTGCAGGAATACTTGTTGACCACCGGCGTCGTGGGGAAATCGAATTCGCTGGCGGATATCGTGAAGACCGTCCACCGCGAACTCATCGACGGCACGGACGCGCAGTTCCGTATCCCCGATTCGCCCGGCGCTGTGGCGCAATGCCTCATGCAGTATCAAAGCAGCCACCGGCCGCAGGATCTCTGGCATTTCGTGACGCCGGACTACCAACTCACCAGCCTTTGGGTGCAGTTGAGGAGCGGCGACAATAAGGACATGGAGCGCGTGGTGGCTTCGGTAGAAACGTACTTTGCCGAGAATCCGCCGCCCGGCAACCTGGATCATCAGTGGTTTGGGCTGACCTACATCAACGTCATCTGGCAGGACAAGATGGTCAGCGGCATGCTGCAGTCGTTCCTCGGGAGTTTTCTCGTGGTGCTGCTCATGATGATCGTGCTGTTCCGTTCGGCCCTTTGGGGATTGATCTCGATGATCCCGTTGACGATCACCATCGGCCTCATCTACGGCGTCATCGGTCTCATCGGCAAGGACTACGATATGCCTGTTGCGGTGCTTTCGTCGCTCACCCTGGGTTTGGCCGTAGACTTCGCGATCCACTTCCTCTCCCGTGCGCGGACCATGTACGAGAAGTATGGATCGTGGGACGCGACGCACAGCCACGTGTTCGGCGAGCCGGCGCGGGCGATCGCGCGAAACGTGATCGTTATCGCGGTAGGGTTCCTGCCGCTACTGGCGGCGCCGCTTGTGCCGTACAACACGGTGGGCGTGTTTCTGGCGGCAATTCTGTTCGTATCAGGTATCGCGACATTGATGATACTTCCGTCCCTGCTGCGGTTGCTCGAACCGCTTCTGTTCGTGCGGTCGGCGAAGATCGCGTTTACTTGCAAATGCGGCACCTGCATCGCCGCGTCTGTGACTATGGTGGCGTTGGTGGCCGTGAACATTCACCAGTTCATGCACGTGGGCTACACGGCCATGACCTGGACGAGCCTGATCGCCATCCTGGCGATGGGAGCGGTTTGCTTCGTCCTTTCACGCCGCAAGAGCTGCCGCATTTCAGAGGACACGACCCAACAGAACGTTTCATAAGGACTGGACCCTTACGGGTCCGAGGAGGATAGAACATGCGTACGTTAACTCGAATTATTCTGGCGTCGGTCTTGCCGGCATTTTTCATCGTGAGCGTGCAGGCGCAAGAAACGCCTTCGGTGGACGAGATCGTCCAGAAGACGAATCACATGTCGTACTACCAAGGCAAAGACGGCCGCGCCCGCGTGAAGATGACGATCACCGATGGGCAAGGGCGCGCGCGTGTGAAGGAGTTCACCATTCTGCGCTTGAACCGCGACGAGGTGGACCAGGAACAGGCGTTTTACGTCTATTTCCATGAGCCGGCGGACGAGCGCGGCGTGGTGTTCATGGTGTGGAAACACGTGGGCAAAGACGATGACCGGTGGTTGTACCTGCCCGCACTGGACGTGACGAAACGGATCGCCGCGTCGGATAAGCGGACGAGTTTCGTGGGATCGAACTTCTTTTATGAAGACGTCTCCGGGCGCGGCATCGATGCGGACACTCACGAGTTGGTCGAGACGACCGACACCTACTACGTGCTCAAGAATACCCCGAAGGACCCGAGCACGGTCGAGTTTGACTCGTTCACCATGTGGATTCACAAAGGCACCTTCATCCCCGTCAAGGTTTCCTACGAGAAAGGCGGCGAAGTCTATCGGGAAACGACAGCCTTGAAGGTGGACGACGTGCAAGGTTACAAGACCGTTACCAAGTCCAGCATGAAGGACCTGAAAGGCGGCGGAGAAACGGTGCTGGAATACTCATCCGTAGAGTACGAGGTGGGGCTTACCGATGACATCTTTACGGAACGGTATCTGCGCAGTGTGCCCCGCGAACTCTTGAAATGAGGTAGCGATGGACCCGGTTTCGACCCCGAAATGCCAATTGTGGCAACCATCAATGGCGTGGGTGGCAAGAGTGCTTGCCGCCCTGGCCATTGTCCTCACGGGATCGATCGCCGCTCTGGCGGCGGAGGCTCCCGCGCTGCCGGAAGGGCTCGGAGAATCCCCGCCGAGCGAAGGCCCTGCGCTCCCCGAAGGGCTCGGCGATGCGCCCGCGCCCTCGGAACCTGCCCTCCCCGAAGGCATGGATTCCGGACCGGAGTTGCCTGCTGGTCTGGGTGATGAGGTGGATACCGCGACTACGAAGGACCAAGAATCGCCGGATATGGATTTGGTTGATCGGTTACCGCCCTGGTTCCACGGCTATTGGGAAACGCGCGCCGGCGTCCGTGTGCAAGACGACCCGGCCCAATCGAAAGACCTCATTCTCGGCGAGACTCGCGTACAATTGGAACTTGAGAAATCGTGGGATCAGGCCATTCTCGAGTTTACCGGAGATGTGTACGGAGACGCCGTCCTGGAGGAGGGCGAGTTCGACTTACGGCAACTCCGCCTTACGTGGCGGCCGCTTGATTCCATCGACATCCGCCTGGGACGCCAAATCCTCACTTGGGGCACGGGCGACTTGCTCTTCATCAACGACATGTTCCCCAAGGATTGGCAATCCTTCTTCATCGGCCGGGATACGGAATACCTGAAGGCGCCGTCCGACGCCGTCAAGGTTGGTTGGTACAACAGCTTCCTGAACGTTGAACTCGTATACACGCCCCAGTTTGCGCCGGACCGTTTCATCACGGGGGAGCGCATCAGCTATTGGGATCCCTTGTTCAGCCGCTACGCGGGTTCGGACCGCCAAGTGAAGTACAACGCTCCGAGCGACTGGTTTGAAGATGACGAGTTCGCGCTGCGGCTCTACCGAAGCATCGGCTCGGTCGAGGTCGCGCTGTATGGGTATTCCGGGTACTGGAAAAGCCCGGGGGGGCAGCATTTCCCGCCTTTGCAGGCGTCCTTCCCCAAGCTGAACGTCTACGGCGCGAGTGTGCGCGGCAACGTCTTCAAAGGGATTGGCAACGTCGAAGTAGGCTATTACGATTCGCGCCAAGACCGGAGTGGCAGCAGTCCCTTTATTAACAACAGTGAATTCCGGCTGCTCGTGGGGTACGAGCAGGAACTTGCCAAGGAACTGACCGGCTCAATTCAGTACTACCTCGAACACATGATGGATTATGAGTCGTATCGCAATGCTGTTTTCACCCGGGTTCTTGGTGAGCCGCGCGACGAAAATCGGCACGTGTTTACCGTCCGGCTGACGAAACTGCTCATGAATCAAAACCTCAGACTGTCCCTGTTCGCGTACTACAGCCCTTCCGACAGCGACGCCTACCTGCGGCCCCACCTGAGCTACAAGGTGAACGACCACTGGACAGTTGAGGCAGGCGGAAACCTGTTCTCCGGAGCTTGGGACCAGACGTTCTTTGGGCAATTCGAGAATAACTCGAACGTGTATGCCGGGGTACGGTTCTCATTTTAGCCCAACGGTCAACCGGCTGTCCGATCAACAGATTCTCAGTCATTTTACGGGGTTTTCGGTTTTGTTTTGGTAATGTTAGTAAATGCAGTGGAATTCCGAACAAGGAACGACATCGACGATGTCATGGATACTTTTCATGGGGCCCGCCGTCAGTGTTTGGCTTCCAAGATGCGGAGCTAAACTATTTAAATTGAATAGCTTAGTTCGTATTGACCCCTCGCCCTTCCCGGGCAGGTGACGCCTCCATATCCTCTGGATCGATTGCCGCGCCTCGTGTGGATAACCTGTGGAAAAGTCGACCCGAAATGTTGAAAAACCGGGGCCGTTGGGTTTCTATCGCACCTTTTACGAAGTGCGGGTGCCTGCCGCTTTCGCTGCCTTGATGCTGTCCAGGCGGGGAACCGAGTAGGTGCCCATAATCATCTGATCGAGGATGCTGGCGTCCGTGCACCAGAAATGGGCGTTTTCCAAGGATATCTCCTTCTTCTTATACATTCCGTACAGGTAATTCTCGAAGAGGAACGAGTGCGACACGGTCTGCTGCATGCCCACGCGAATCCCGTCGGTGTCGCCCTCCAGGATAGCGTCGTTGATGGGCTTGATGTCGTTGAACATGACTTCAAGCGCCGGGAGCCGGCCCCCGCCAATCTTGGGCACGAGCCGCTGGCAAATCACACAGCGCAGGCAGTCGCGAATCTGCAGTTTCACAAGGTCGCGTTCGACAGGGTCGAAAAAGCTCACGATTCGGTTGATGACTTCATAGGCCGTGTTCGAGTGAAGGGTGCTAATGACCAGGTGACCGGTCGCCGCGGCGCTGATGGCCGACCGGATCGTATCGGGATCGCGCATTTCGCCGATGACAATCACGTCGGGATCGTGGCGCAGGGCGCCCGTGACGGCGTCAAAGAAACTGGGGGTATCGGTACCGGTGTTTCGTTGCGACATGAGTGACTTCTTGTCGTGGTGAACGTACTCGACCGGATTCTCGATGGTGAGGATATGGGATGTATTGTGCGTGTTAATGTAGTCGACCAACGCGGCGACCGTCGTGGATTTGCCGCTACCGGTCATCCCGACGAGAAGGATTAGTCCGTGATGCATATGGGCCAGTGATTCCATCAAGTCCGGCGGAATGTGCAGGTCCTCGAAGGATGGAATGATCTCCGGCAAGTACCGGAATGTCAGGTGCGGCGCGGCCGACTTGATGAAGCAGGACACACGCGAATACCCTAATCCGGCCTGGTGATAGCTGAAGCTGGCCTGTTGCCGCTCGGTGAACTCCTTCCAATCTTTCTCGGGCGCGATATCCCGAATCAGCGCCATGATTTGTGTGGCCGACAAGGTGGGGAGCACGTCCGACACGTGGGTTTCGCCATCGACGCGGAACACGGGAGGTTGCCCCGCGCACAGATGCACGTCGCTCGCTTTGTATTCGATCAGGGCTTTGAACAGCAGTTCAGGACTGATCGGTTCGATCCGGTGTTTCTCGCCGTGGATTCTCCAGACTTCCGGAAGCGATACCAGTTTACAATACTCATCGAGGGCTTCGAGTCCGCGATCCGGATCCTTTGCATCGGGACAAGGGCAGCGAAGGATGTTCCAGCCGTCTTCATCGGTGAGCGAACAATCCCCCTCGAAGTCGGCCACGACCTTCTGCATCATCTCGAGGGCGTGACCCTTGGCATGGGCGCGGAGCCGGTACGAGGTGAAAGGGCCTTCCAACGCCTCGCGCTCCGCGATGATTTCCAGGGCTGCCGAGCGTGCGACGATTTTTCGCGGGACTCCTTCCTTTTCAATCAGCTCTTTTTCAGCGGTCGCAATGATCTCGCGCGCGCCCTTCTGCCGCCCCACCCCCAGGATAAACTCCGCCATGGATGCTCTCCCTCTTCTCCGGCCGCGTCGGCCATCTCTGCGCGCCTCAATGCGCGCATGCCCCCGGTCTACGCGCGACCATCATACGCGGTCACAAGAGATCCGTCAATGAGCCTGCGCAAGCAAAGCAAACTGCGCAAGATGTCTCGCGTCGTGTGATGCCCTGCCAGGTACAAAAAACGGGCCGCTTGCGCGCGCAAGCGGCCCGAATGCGAATTGGAATTTCACTCGCTACTTTGTGTGAATCGTCACTTCTTCGCCGATCTGGAGGACGTGGCTCTTGGACCAATTGTTCCACTTGAAGAGGTCGCTGGTGGAGACGCCGTACTTTTGGGCGATGGTGGAGGGGCTTTGCCCGGCAGTGGTCTTGTGGACGATGGTCTTGCCGGATGAACTCGATGAGTTGGAACCGACGCCGCCGAGGGGCACTTTCAGTTCCTGGCCGGCTTTGAGTACGGAGTTCTTGGAGAGCCCGTTGGCGGCGAGCAGATCGTCGACGCTCACGCCGTATTTCTGGGCGATGGTCCAGGCGCTTTCACCGGACTTTACGGTATGGCCCTGGGACGCGGCCGGCAGGGGTGAGGAGGTCCCCGTGGCCCCGGCGACCTTCAGGGTCTGCCCTGTGCGCAGTACGGCGTTTTTGGAGAGGCCGTTCATCGCGAGGAGATCGCCGAGGTCCATCCCGTACTTGGAGGCGATGGTCCAGGGGCTTTCGCCGCTGGCGACGGTGTGGCTTGCGGTCACGATGTCGGGTTCTACTGTGCTTGGGGCCGTCGGCGCCGCGGTCCCGGGCGCGGAGACGACCAGGACCTGACCAACTTTGACAATGTCGTTCTTGGAAAGGCCGTTCCATTTCAGGAAGTCGTCGAGGCTGATCCCGTGCTTGGACGCGATAACGGAGGCGCTTTCACCGGGAGCCACTTTGTGGGTCGTCTGCGGCCCGGGTTCCGCCGTGCTGGTCGACGCGGCTGCGCTTTCAAGTACTGCCGTCGTGGGTTTCTCCGGCGTGGCGGTCGACGCGACCTGTACGGGTTGCGGCGCAGTCTTCGAGTAGACGACCAGCTCATCGCCGACGCGGATGATGGACCTCTTGCTTAGGTTGTTCCACGCGAGCAAGTTGTCGATGTCTACTCCATGTTGTTCGGCGATCTTGGAGGGGAACTCGCCAGGCCGCACCTTGTGGATGATCTTCTGCCCATCCGGGGCCGCCGCTGGAGAACTGCCGGAGCGCGGATCGGACACGTACAGGGATTGTCCCACGCTGATGCGGGCGCGCCGGTCCAGTCCATTCCACGCTTGGAGGTCGTCGAGCGATACGCCTTTGGCGCGCGCGATGTCGTAGAGCGTGTCGCCTCGCTTTACGCGATACTCTTCCGCATTGCCGGAGTCGATTGCGGCCACGGCTGCGGCCGGCGCCGAAGGCTCAGGCGTTGCGGCGGCGGGGGCGGGTTCCGGCGCGGCCTCTCGTCCTGGAATGACGAGCTTCTTTCCGACGTGGAGCTTGCTCGCAGACCGGATTCGGTTCGCTTCCATCAGGTCCTTTACCGGCACGCCGTATTTTCTGGCGATACCGGACGGGGTTTCCCCGCGGCGGACCGTGTGCGTCGCACCGCCCGAAGTGCTCGCGTAGGTGGCCTTCTTCGGACTCTTGTAGATTTCATCCAACGCGGCCAGGAACTTCTCGTTCGCTGCCGCCGGCACGGCAATCGCATGCTCGCCGGAAGGCGGCGTCACACCCTTAATCAGATCGGGATTGAGCCGCTTCAGGGTGCCCGATTCGAGGCCGCTTTCCTTGTCGAGCATGGACAGGGAGTAGGAGCCGCGGACAGGGACGCGCACGATGGGTTCGGGGGGCTGGGGATTGCGTGTAAACCCGTAGCGTTCCGGGTTGTTGCCCACGATTACACTCGCCAAGAATTTGGGATAGAACTTCTTGGTTTCAGTTTTCATGTGACTCGAGGCCGGCGGCGTTTCGATAAGTTGCCACAGGTCGCGCTCGCCCCCGTTCATGGCGATGGCGCGGCTGATTCCGCCTTCGCCCATGTTGTACGAGGACACAGCAAGGGGCCACTCGCCGTCGAACATGGCGTTCAAATCGCGCAGATACGCAATCGCGGCATGGGTGGCTTTCTGCCAGTCACGACGTTCGTCCACGTAGCTGTCAATCTGCAGGCCGTAGCGGGAACCGGTGGCGCGCATGAACTGCCACATGCCCGATGCCCCGGCGCGAGACGTGACGTTCGGATGGAATTGACTTTCCACCATGGCCAGCCAGACGAGATCCTTCGGCAACCCGGCTTTCATCAACTCCTGCTCGATATACGGCCGGTAGAGGTAACTGCGATCGAGGCCCCATTGGAAATTCTTGGGGTACAGTTTTTGGATCTCTTCGATTTCCGCGATGACTCGCTCATTGATGAAGCCTTTTGCGAAGAGTTCGCCCCCTACGCGCGCGTCGGGTCCTAATTCGCCGACTCCACTTCGTTCGAAGAGGTTGGCCGTTTCGGTGGTGGAATCCAGAATCCGCTCGAATTCCGTCCGGAGGCTGTAAAAGACCGATGGGTCGAGGTCCGCTTCGATCAAAAGCTGGAGCATGGTGTTGTAATGGCGAAGCGCGCCCTGTTGGTCACCCGCTTCCTGGGCCTCGTTCGCTCTTCGGAAGGCGGCGTCGGCGGCTTTGAGCAAATCGGTTGCCGTGTCCTTGGAAACCGGATCGAGATCCTGGGCGCCTACCTTGGCGACGGGCACCGGTTCGAACTGGTGGGTTTGGTCTGGCGTGGTCGAACATCCAGCGAAGATGGCAGCGCCGGCGGTCAGAAGCCCGGCGGCTTGCAGGCATGTTGTCTTGCGCACTGAGCAGCGTTCTCCTATTTCGTAGGGTTGCGCGAGGAGGCAACCGCCTTTGAATCCCTCTCAATTTATGAGTTTAGACAACTATAGATTGCGTGTCAAGAGTAGAATGCGACTATATGTTGCGATTTTCGAGATTTTCGAGTTGTGGTGGTCGGGCGCTCGGCTCGCGCGCTGTGTCCCACCAATCGGTGCCCGGGAAGGTATCTTCACGTTAGCCGGGACTTGGGAACTCGCTCCCCTTCTCCAGAATTGGTGTTGCGACCAACTGGTCCCCCGCGTTCCGGGCAAAGTTGCTGCCCGCGATCCTAGTGGAAACCAGCCGGAATTGCAATGTAGATGAGATTATTGGACGCCGCGTATCCGCGCCATCGAAACGTTCAAAACCAGGGCGGCCATGAGAATCGCGCCGCTGATGGACTCTTTGAGGTAGATGTCGATCTGGACGTGGTTGAGACCGTTGTACAGAATCCCGAGGGTCAACACGCCGACTACCGTGTTCGCGATGCCCCCCTTGCCCCCGAAGAGGGACGTTCCGCCGAGGACAACCGCTGAAATGCAGGCAATCAGCATGTTGTCGAGTCCACCGGCTTGGGCGCTACCGAGACGTCCGATGAGGATGATGCCGGAGAGGCCTGCGGTGATCGAGCAAATGCACAGGCAGGCGACGAGGGTAAGGGACACATTCACGCCGGACAATTGGGCGGCCTGGCGGTTGCCGCCGACAGCATAGACGCTGCGCCCGAATCGCGTATAGCGGAGAACGACCAAGGCGATGGCCAAGGCGACGGCCGCCGCAATGGTAATCAGTGGTATTTCAATCCAGGGAATCTGCTCACCGGCTTCGTTCGTGCCGTGAAGCAGCGGGATGGATTTCGTGCCAACGTAGGCCAGCACCGGGGGAATCTCGAAGATCGGGGTTCCCCGGGTGATGCGCAGGGACAACCCCTTGGTGATGAGAAAGAGGGCCAGCGTCATCATGAAAGACGGCACGCCAAGCCGTGCGACGCCGAATCCGTTGAGCAAACCGAATCCCATGCACGCAAGCACGGCGATGAGAATGGGCAACGCCTGCACGAGCACGCCGGGCATGGCCCCGCTGGCAGCGAATGATTTGTACAGGTAGGCCGCGAGAACTCCCGCGAAGATGGCCATGTTTTCGATGCTCAAATCGATCTCGGCCGTGAGCAGAACGAAAGTGATGCCAACGGCCATGATGGCCAGGGCAGAATTCTGGCGCAGGATATTCAGCAGATTCTCGCTGGTCAGGAAGGTGTCGGTGATCAACGAGAAAAACAGGAACATGGCAACGCACGTGATCAGGGGTGCAAACGCGCCCAACTTTCCCAAAAGGTGCTTCATGAAACGACTCCGCTCGAATTGACGGGGGTAGCCTATGGTACATCCGGGACTGTCGAAATGGGAAGCACCAGTTTTTCCCCTTTTGGTTCGCCCCGGCATCGTACGTATGGAAGTCACAGGCGCAGTTTTTGATCGAGAGGCTGTGCGCAAGTATCATCTTGCGGATTGCAACTACTAGGGGGAATCGTGATGACGACCGAAAACACAACCGGTGAACAGCCCCATGAAGTCAAAGCGGTTCCGCAATGGCGGCTCACGTCGCTGGACGCCCTCCGGGGTTTCACTATGTTCTGGATTATCGGTTCGGGCGCGTTCTACGACTCGCTCAAGATCATTGCCGAACGGGGCGGGGAGGAGATCAAGGATTTCGCGGTGTTAGCGAAGTCAGGCGTCGCCGGATTTCTGGCCAATCAACTTGAGCACCGATCCTGGGAAGGGTTCGTTTTTTACGATCTGATTTTTCCCATGTTCATCTTCATTATCGGCGTTTCCATCGTGTTCTCGTTGCAGAAGATGCTAGCGCGGGAAGGAAAAGCCGCGGTCTACAAACGAGTATTCAAGCGTTTCGCGCTCTTGTTCCTGCTCGGTGTCTTCTACGACGAAGGCATGGCGAAGTTCTACGAGTACACGGACGCGGGAATGGTGGACTACAGCGATTTCGATGAGAACGTCTTGTGCGGCGTGCTACAGCGGCTGGCCCTGTGTTACCTCCTGACGAGTCTGCTCTTTATCCACCTTCGGCTGAAGGGGCTCATCGCCGTCTTCGTGACGATCATGATCGCGTACTGGGCGATTTGCTCCTTCGTGCCCGCGCCCGACGAGCCGGAATACTCGCTGGCGAAGAACCACAACATCTCCCACTGGATCGACAAGCAGATTCCGCCGTACTACGGAACCGATCCGGAGGGATACTTCAGCACCTTCCCGGCGGTTTGCTCCTGCTTACTGGGCGTTTTCACCGCTTTTCTGATTCGGAGTCAATCCGTCCCCGATCAGAAGAAAGTTCTGTACATGTTCGGGACGGGTGTTGCGATGATTCTTCTGGGGTATCTGTGGAGTTACCAGTTCCCAATCATCAAGCGACTCTGGACATCCTCGTATGTGTTGGTGGCCGGGGGATACAGCCTGGTTCTGCTTGCGATCTTCTACCAGATCATCGACATCTGGCAGATTCGCAAGTGGTCCACGCCGTTCATCTGGATTGGCGCGAACCCGCTGACGATCTACATGGCGACCAACATTGTGGATTTTGAAGCCCTGGCAGATCGCTTTGTTGGGGGTCCGGTGCGGGAATCTCTGGGAATCTACGGCCCGCTCCTGAATACGACTGTGTCCGTCGCGCTGTGCATCTGGCTCGTTCGTTTCCTGTACAAACGGCAGATCTTCCTGCGCGTTTAGCCGTCTTGAACGCTCATCACCGAGCCCTCCGCTTGCTTTTTCCTGCGGAGGGCTCGAACGCTTGTGAGCCGACACACCGTCGGCTGGTCATCGAATCGGCAAACCCGTACAATCGCGGGCGGTGACGGACACGGGATGCCTTCATGGGTCAAGCCACGAGATCTCATTCGCGTCTTTATTCTGGCCGGGGTCCGGTGAATCCTGTTCCAGTAACCGCTTTGCCCCGGACGGCGGACATCATGGGTGTTCCCAATCCAATCCTCGTGGCCATTCTGTGGTTGTGGCCGATTCCAGTGCTGTTCGTCGTTTGGCGTTATTTACGGAAGTTGCCAACCGCTCCAGAGCCCGAGCCCGAGCCCGAGTGGTTTGGCCGGCCATTGAAAGTGCCGCTGGACAGTCTGGACAAGCTGAGCCTGACGATTCTATTTGCGCTCTTCGTCCTGGTTTGGATTGGCCGAAATTCGATCTTCCCCGTTCCGCCGGATTCGTACTACCACCTCATGGTCGCCCGGCAAATCTACGAGACCCATTCTGTACCGCTGTGGAATTCCTGGGAATGGGCGCCGCTGGGGCGTCCGCACCTCTACCCGCCGCTGTACCACGTTTTGCTGGCTCTTTTTGCCGTGCCCTTCAATGGCGATCTACTCGCGGCTTTTCGCAACCTGCAACCGGCCATGCTGCCCTTTGCGCATTTAACAACCTGGTACCTGGCGCGGTGGTTGTTTGACTCGCGCCGCGCCTTTATTGCGCTTCTGATCGTTGGGCTAGAACCCGTGCTGGTCACGTCGTCCGCACTGGGCATGCCGGGTGTCTTGGTGACCTCGTGGGTGAGCTTGCTGGTGGTGTTCTTCCTTTCGGGACGGTGGATCCTTGCCTGCGCGATGTTAACCGTCGCGTTTTACACCCATCTCGGCATTCCCGCGCTGACGCTCATCGGGCTCGGATTGTTCTGCCTGGTTCGGCGCCAGTATTTGACGCGCTATGTCGGAATGGCGTTGACGGCGCTTGCACTGGCGTCGCCGTGGTTCATCCGAATCTACGTCTTTCGGGACTGGTTCACCCATCCGCTCGACGCGGGCCTGTACGGCATCATCGAACCGTGGAAGTTGCCGTTCATCAAGCTCGCCTGGCTTCAGATGATCAATCTCTTCGTCGTGCTTCTCGTGATTCTCGCGGTTCCGCAGATCCGCTGGCGCGAGACCCGCAACCTCGTCCTGCTCTGCCTGCTCATCGGTTTCCTGCCGATGCTGCTCAGTTACGGCGGTCGATACTACATTCACACCATCCACTTGTGGGCGATCTTCGCCGCGGTGCCATTTCTTGGCTTTGCCGGCGAACCCCTGCGATGGCGGCGCGTCGGCGCGCTGGCCTTGCTTGCGCTGTGTCCGGCGCCATCCCTCATCGGCCACGGGACGCCCTATCCCCCCGGCGTGTACCCCATGCCGTCGGCGTGGATGGTCGGGCCGGTGGTGGCCGCGGGCGGACTGAAAGTCCTAGATGGCGGAGGTGGATTGGGCTTCGCATCGTTGGAGGACTGCCAGACCGTGGCTGAAGAGATCCAGGCCAAGACTGAGCCGGACCAGATTGTCTATTTCACCTGGGATCGCGACCTCGGAGTCGCGATCGGCTACCTCAGCGGACACCCCATCGATACCGGGGCCTGGGAGGAGACCATGCCCGATGAACTCAGCCGCAATTTGATCCGGTGGTACGCGTTCAACGACAAGACCCCCTGTTATGTGTCCCGCATGGGGTATGGCGTGCCTCACCAGATTGAAGAGCGCGAAATCGCCGGTATGTATATGGGACTTCGCGCCGCCGAGGAACCGGGTGAGGGCGACAGGCGCGACGCGGAAAAGAAGAAGCGTCACCAGAAGAGGCGCGAACAGCGGGAAGCGAAGGAATCGACGTCATGAGAATCGTCTTGGCTCTTATCATGCTGGCCGTGCCGTTTTTGGCGGCGAGTGCGGATGCTCCCTGCCAATACGCTTTCACCCTCTGGAACTGGGAGAAGGGTTACCGTGACCTGGTATTCTTCCGGAACCAGATCGATGCCTGCGTCGACGCGGGGTTCAACGTGATTGAACTGGGTGCCGGATGGCCGGACTGTGAACCCGAACCGGGCCGCTTTGATTTCTCGATGGTCGACGAACGCGTAAGTTACGTCCGCGAAAAAGGATTAGATATCCGGTTGCGCGTCGACGTGAGCCATTGGCCGGACTGGTTTGAACCGGAGCTGTTTCAGAATCCGGACGGAACGGTTTTCATTCCGGAACGCGGCTATCTGAGTGTTTTCAGTCATCGCAACCGCGAACATCAGCTTCGGTTCGTGAGCGCACTCGCATCACACTTCGCAAATCGCGGTTTCACGTACACGCCGGGCTTCAGCGTCCACATGGAGGTCAAATTCGCGGCGTGGAACTCGTACGAGCCCGCGGCCAAGAGCGCGTTTCGCGATTGGTTAGTGGGGCGATACGAATCCATCGAGGATCTGAATCGGACGTGGCGCACCGGGTTCGGCCATTTCGACGCGATCGACCCCCCGGTGCCCGGCGCGACGTCGGGTGAGCCGGACTTGAGTCCAGCGGTGCGCGACTGGATTCTGTTCCGGGAACAGGCGCTCCGGAATTGGGTGGAGGGGTTCGCACATACCGTTCGCACGAGCGACGCCTCCGCGAAGATCTCCGTGCCACTGGGCGAGAGCTACCGGCGCGAATCCGCAGCCTTTGCCAATCTCGACTACTGGGGGTATTCGCGCGCGGCGGACGAGGTTGTCCACTCCTATGACTTCTTCTGGCATGGGCCCGGCGGCAAGGCGCAGGTGCAGACTGCCGTTGAGACCATGACTGGGATCACGCAGCTCCCGGTTGTGCTGGAGATTGACGGCCCCTACGCAATCGAGCACTTTGGATACACAACAGACGACTATGAAGACGTCGGACGGCTGGCGCGCTTGGCCGGTGCCGCGGGGATTCAAGTGACGAACTGGGGCAGCACGGATGTCCGCACGCAGGACTGGATGACGCGACTCAGAGAGAGCCTCCGAAATCTTGACGTGGATGACGGTTCGGTCGCACAGCCGGAAGTCCTCTACTACGTTTCCAAGTGGCAGAATTACGCCCATCGCGAAGCGGACGAATGGCTGTATGGGCGCCAGTTTGGCCTGCTTGGCGCACTGCGCGCGGCGGGGATTTCCACGCGAGTCGTGACAGACGAGAATATTTTGACCGAGCCGCTCACCGCAGACGCGTTGTTTATCCCCT
Organism: Candidatus Hydrogenedentota bacterium; assembly: GCA_045863335.1. GTDB lineage: Bacteria > Hydrogenedentota > Hydrogenedentia > Hydrogenedentales > SLHB01 > JAHDWY01. The sequence continues at coordinate 38,383 of BTVY01000019.1, forward strand.
ATGCGCCGCTAATCGACGCGCCAGTCCGCGATCGGCTTCGTACCCTATCCTATGGTATGCGTGTCGTTTCTCATGACCCGGTTGGTTTGTACACGACAACGGCGAAGACGGAAGGCCAGTTTGGGGCGAAGATCGAGCGCTTGGATAATGCGTGGCCCGCGGAAAAAGATGCGCTGGGTGCATTGGTTCAGGGGAATGGGGAGTCTCGTCGGCTGCGAGTTGCGGCTGCGCAGTTTCACACAAAGTTTGATGTGGCCTACAACACGGATCGCATCGTGAATTTATTGTGCGAAGCGGCCGAACGCGATGTGGATGTGGTCGCATTTACGGAGATGGCGCTTACCGGCTATTCCAAACGGGCCGAGTTCGCGGATTCCATCGACTGGGATTTGATCGACGCGAGTTTTCAACGCATTCGCGAGTCGTGCCGGGAGTATGGCGTGTACGCGATTCTGGGTGCGCCGACGCGCGACGGGGATGCGTTGTTCTGTTCGGCGATTGCCATCGATCCCTCCGGGGAGATTATCGATGTTTACGAGAAAACCTTTCTCGCCGGAGAGCAGTGGGCCACGCCGGGCCGGAAGTTCACCATGTTTCCGATTCGCGACGTGCAATGCGGAACCTTCATCTGTCACGACGAGCGCTATCCGCATTTGGTGCAACTGCGCGCGCTGGCCGGGGCACAGTTGTTCTTTTATATCTCGTGCGAATCCGGCCTGGCAGACGAACACAAGATAGGCCCCTATCGCGCGCAGATCCAGGCTCGGGCCGTGGAGAATGGCGTGTACATCGTGCATGCGAATACCCCTGCCCGCTCGGACGACTGGTCCGCGGGAGACGCGTCGCATGGGCAGAGCCGGGTTGTCGCACCGGACGGCAACCTGCTCGCGGAAGGGAGCATGGATGGAGAGGAGCTGGTTGCCGCCGATATCGATCTGCAACATGCCCGCAAAGGTGGAATGGGTGCGGCGCTCACGTCAGGCCCGGCGGCACAATGGATTCGCGACGGGGTCCAATTAATCGGCGAGCGGGAGTAGGCCGGGCGCCGCGCCCGTCGGTCCGTTCGGCGTCAGATCCGCCCCGTCGAGCGTGCCGTCGCCGTCGGTGTCCGGATTCAATGGGTCGACATCGACTCCGTCGGGCACACCGTCTCCATCGGTGTCGGGATCCAGACGGTCCGTTTCCCCGGGATCGACGACGCCGTCCTGATCGGGGTCTTCCCGGTCGTCCGCAAAGCCGTCGTCGTCGAGGTCCTGAACGTCCACGCCAGCATCGCCGAGCCACGCGAACAAGTCCGCCGCGAACTGTCTATCCTCCATCGCCTCCAGATTTTGTGATTCGAGCGGTTCGCGCGACGCGAGCACCGCAATCCGGCCGGAACCCAACCTTCGAGCCGCGAAACCGGCGTATCGGCCATCGGGAGTGGCCATCAGCACTTGCCACGGCGGTTCGGCCTGAAGCGCGACCGCTTCCGATACGCGCCACGACCTCGTCTCTCGGGTGAGGGGGGTGTTCGCGGCGCGCACGAATTGTCCGGGTGCCGATCCATTGGGAATCAGCAGCAAGCCAGCGGGCCCGAGCCAGCGCGCGACGCGCTCGCGATTCGGTTCATTTACGGATTGCGGGAGGTAGACCAGCGCGCCTCCGCGGGAAACATAGTCGAGCACCGCTTGCCGCGTTACCATGCCGGTGACGACTGCCTCCGAGTCAAGCACCACGACCGCGTATGGCGTCAGCGGCGTCGCGATCGGAACTTCAGCCAGATGATGGCTGAAGTGTAGCGGCGGCGCGGCGAGAAGATCGGCCAACATTTTGAATCCCAGAGGGTCGCTTGTGTGGCGGAGATCGTTCCTGGTCGGGCGCCCCAAAACCCAAAGCACTCTCCGAACCAGTGGATGGGACGGAGCGACCCGCACCGCAATGCGGTATTGCTGGCGCGCGCCGTCTGGCGAATCCGGATCGAGATACAAGTTGATCGAACCGGAAGCGGTCGAACCTCGTTCGTACAACTGTTTGTCCACGCCCATAAGAAACCAGCCGCGTCCATTACCGGTTTGCGGGTACAGGCTGAGCCAGGGGATCTGGCGGCGATCCCAGTCGACGCGCCATCGTGTCTGGGCGTCATCCGGGATGACCTGCACGGCGCGCAATTCGCTTCCTGCGGATTCGCCCCGGAGCCGGACAAAGTGCGGCGGTGGAACTTCCAACGCCGCCATGCTTTCCACCGCGTCCGAATCGTACAACGGAGTGCCGGCGAGTGGCACGATTGCGTTGATGATGCCTGTTTGAATCGCGGTCACAAGTCGCGGCTTCATTTCGCCAGTCACGGGTTCGATGGCGTGGACGCGGTTGGCTTCCCCCGCGAGAAGGGAATGGCCCGCCCACGCCAGCGCATTCACTCTCGACTCGAACCGAAAGGGCGTTCCTCCGGGGGCGCCGCCCGGCCAGACTTCAACGCGGTTTCCGATGGCAACGGCCACGGCGCTTCCTGTCCGTGCTACAGCGAGCAGCAACGGTCCATCCGTTCCTGTGAAAGGATACTCGGCGAGCTTCTCAATTCCGGACACGCTGGCTCGCAGTTGGGTCAGGTAGGCAAATCCGCTATGCGGCTCACGCGTGGAGACCCAGAACGTGCCGTCGCCGGATACTTGGACCGGCGTTAATTCGGGATTGGCAACTCCTTTAAGTTCGAGAATGGACCCCGCGGCTTCCCACGTGTCCGGATCAACGGCGCACACCCGCGTGGCGTCGCTGAACGATTGACGGTCGGAACCGGGACCCGTGGCGAGGACAACGATCTCTCCGGTCGCCGATGTCTGGACCAGAGCGGCCGGCGTATATTCGGGATGACCGGGGTAGAGGTCCAGGCGCTCCATGACAACTTCTCCGCGCTCGAGATCGCGCACATGGAGAACAGCGCCTTCGGGGCCAGTCCCGCACAGAACCGCTACATCGTTTCGCCCGGCCAACACGATCGCCGCAGCCGGACTTCCCGGAAGCAACCACGACGCGGCTTTCTCGACGATAGTCGCAGGACGTTCTCGCGTTAACCTGTGAACTTCCACGCGGCCCGGCCCGACAGATTCCGGATTCTGCGGCGTGGTCAGTGTGACGAGCAGTGGGTTTCGTTCGTTCTCCGGCGGGACTAAGGCTGCCGCCCGGTGTGACCAGCCAACGTCGGATATCGACCAAGAAAAGGGCGCGAGATACCCCGTCGCGTCATCAACCAAGGTGACGAAGGTGGCGGAGGGGGCCGTACTGTCGGTATAGCGTTCTTCCGTGGTGATGGCGACGGATGAGTAAGTCTCCGAACACAGCGGAAATCCGAGAGGCCGGTTTCCAGGCAACAGCATTGGGGATGAAATCGCCTCTCCGGACCCGATATCGAGGGCCTGAGTATAGACGCGCGCCGCTTCGCCCATAGCGTCGAGAGTGGTCGTCTCGATGAGCGCAACGGGTCCTCCCGTCACGAATTCTGGACCTTGCGGTTGCGCGAGGGACGCGCATGCCACGCAGAGAAGAAACGCAAGAAACGCAACGGCAGGGTTCACCGAGAAAGTGCGACGTTTCCTTCGCTCATCGTATCTCCATTTGTCCGCGCGTAAGGCCATAGGACGGCATCATAAACGAGATCCGGCACGGGAAGCTCGCGAGACTAGGAATCCCAGTTCTGCTCGAGATGATTCAGCGGCCGCCTGCGGGCGGGGTTCGTCGGCACCAGGACACGGCGTTCAATCGCGCGGACCAAGGCGTGGGCTTCGTCTTCAAAAAAGCCGATCCCGAAATACTGCGGCACACCCTGGTAATCAAAGGCGACACAGCAGCCGCCACCGCCGCGCCAGTTGATCATATTCAGATGCGTCTCTGGAGTGGGGGGGAGCAATTCGACCCGAAGGTCGCGGACGAATAGCAGGTCAAACTCTGTCTTGCGTCCGATTCCCAGAATGTCGCGTTCGATCGTGATCTTCTTCTCGTCGGCCGCAATGGTTTCGCCGCCGCCAACCATCCAGAGCCACCAGTAAAGAATGCAACCGCATCCTACGGCCATGCCGAATACAGCGGCCAAGGCAGGAATTCCCTGTGTGGTCATCGCCTCGTACCGAACCAGACGGTCGATTCCGTAGAGCACGGCAAGACAACACGCCGCGAGGAAGAACATGGCCGGGGCGGACACGAGCCAGGTGCTTTTGACCGGGATGGATATCCGGTATCCGTCGGGGCGATTGAATACATAAAATGGTGGCGTCGCCCGGGCGAAGGACTTTAACGGCGCTGCAGCTAATGCCATCGGTCTAATCCCTTGCAGGTTTGGTGCTACCGTGGCTGACTCGGGATGGCGTCATTGCTTCCCCTGTCCCTCTTGTACCACATTTTCGAAGTTTTGCCTATCCGGTAAGGGATGCGCGGGGCGGAGCGCACTCGAATCAGGATGATCCCTTGAACTGATCAAGCAGCACTGCCGCCAGAATTACGACGCCCAAGATTACCTGCTGGCCGAAGCTCTCCATGCCGATCCAGGTAAGCCCCGTGGCCAGGACGGCAATGATCAGGAGGCCAATGAACGTGCCCATGATCGTGCCGCGCCCGCCCGTGAGGCTGGTGCCCCCCACGACGACCGCGGCTATGACCTGCAATTCGTCGCCCACGCCCACGGTGGGATCGCCGGACCGCAGTTTGGACGACAGCATAAGTCCTCCCAAAACCGACAGCACGCTGCTCATGCAATAGACGGCGAGCTTCACGCGGTTCACGGGTACGCCGCTCAACCGGGCGGATTCTTCGCCGCCACCGATGGCCCGCACTTCGCGTCCGAACCGCGTCGTGTTCAGCAGGATGCCTCCGGCGATGAACACGATCAGCATGACCACCACGCCCACGGGGACGTGCCCGGCAATCGTGTACCGGCCCAAGAAGATGTAGTTCGCGGGCAAGTCGCTTACCGGGGTGCCCTGCACGAGCAGGTAGCCGGCCCCGCGCATGGAACTCATGACCGCGAGGGTCGCGATAAACGGTGGAATCTTGAACCGCGTAATGAACAACCCCGATACGCAACCGGTCGCGAGTCCCGCGGTCATGGCGGCCAGCCATCCGCTAGCCAGGGCCCACGCGGAATCGCCGCCGATGGCGCGGGTGACGAGCGCGCCAACGACCCCGCCGAAGGCAATCATGGATCCTACCGAGAGATCGATTCCACCGGTGATGATGACGAAGGTCATGCCCACGGAGACCACGCCATAAATGGCGGATTGGTTCAGAATCAGAATGAGGTTATCGACGGAAAGAAAGGGGCGAATGCCCTGGTACCGGGCGATGCCTTCAAACACGGCACACTCGATGGCGAGCGCGAATAGCAGAAACCCGTAGATTCGCAAGAACTGGCCTGTGGCCGCAGAAGAAGAAGGAGTTTCATTCGTCGCAGTCACCATCAGGCCATTGCGGCGAGGGTCTCGCCGGTGGCCAACTGCATGATGCGCTCCTGCGTGGCTTCGTCGCGCGGCAGTTCGCCGGCCAGATGACCTTCGTGCATGACCAAAACCCGGTCGCACATGCCCAGCACTTCGGGAAGTTCGCTCGAAATCATCAGGATGCACACGCCCTTCCGCACGAGATCGTTCATGAGCCGGTAGATCTCAACCTTCGCGCCCACGTCGATGCCCCGTGTGGGTTCGTCGAAGATGAGCACCTTTGATTCTGTGAAGAGCCACTTCGCGAGCACGACCTTCTGCTGATTGCCGCCGCTCAGGTTCTGTGCGGTCTGTTCGATCGACGGTGTTTTGATTTGCAGGTCCTGGACGTAGCTAAGGGTAACCAAGCGCTCGCGTTTCCGGTTGACAAACAGGCCGCGCACGAGCGACGCAAGATTGGCGAGGGTCGTGTTTTCGCGGACCGTCATGCCCAGGATCAGGCCCTGATTCTTGCGGTCCTCGGTCAAGAGGCCGATGCCGTGGTGAATCGCGTCCTGCGGCGAACGCACCGCGATCGATTTGCCATCGAGAACGATTTGCCCGCCGTCAATCCGATCGGCGCCAAATATGGCCCGTGCGACCTCCGTACGCCCGGCGCCCACGAGACCGGTCAGGCCGACGATCTCGCCACGGTGCAACGAGAAACTGACGTCTTGAAACGCACCGGTTCGCGTCAAGCCTTCGACGCGAAGCCGTTCTTCGCCGAGTTCGAAAAGCTCCTTGGGGAATTCGTGGGTGAGTTCGCGGCCCACCATCATCTTGATGATGTCTTCGCGGGTAACTTCCGAAACGGGTTTGGTGGAGATGTACTCGCCGTCCCGCATGACGGTGACGCGATCGCCGATGGCGAAGATCTCCTCGAGCCGGTGGGAGATGTAGATCATTCCGATCCCTTGTTCCTTCAGCTCGCGAATCAGTGCGAACAGGGCGTCCAGCTCGTGATCCGTTAAGGTCGCCGACGGCTCATCCATCACGATGATTTTCGAGTTGAAGGAAAGCGCCTTGCCGATCTCGATCATCTGTTGCTGGGCAACGCTGCATTCGTTGACAGGTTTGCGCACGTCGAGGTTCACGCGAATGCGGCCCAGAATCTCGCGCGCGTCCTGGTACATCTTCGACCAGTTGATGAAAGGCGTCTTGCCGAGACGCGGTTCCCGCCCCAGAAAAATGTTTTCCGCCACGCTGAGGAAGGGACTCAGGTTGAATTCCTGATAAATCATACTGATGCCCAACTGCTGGGCATGGTGTGGATTGTGAATGGAGATGGACTCACCGGAAAGAAGAATCTCGCCGGAATCCGCGGGTTGTGCGCCCGACAGGATCTTCATGAGTGTCGACTTGCCCGCGCCGTTCTCTCCGACGAGGCAATGCACTTCGCCGGGCCGCAGATTCAGTTGGCCGTTTTTCACCGCGACGACACCGGGAAACCGCTTCACGATGTCTTTCATCTCAAGTACGTATTCACTCATCCGTTCTGCTCCGCCAGGAGGCTCTCCCGGTCGATGACGTTTACCTGCACGGGGATAACTTTGGGTACTTCCTCGCCCGCGAAGTGGGCCGCGATGGTTTCGATCGTTGTCTTGCCGATTTCAACAGGATGCTGGACCGTGTCGGCCTTCAAGGCCTTGCCCGCCAGGATCGTCTCCCGGGCTTCGGGCGTGCCGTCATATCCCACGATGACGACTTTGTCCTGCAGTCCCGCAGACTCCAGCGCCGCCAGCGCGCCCAGCGCCGAATCGTCGTTAATGCCGAAGATGGCGTCTAGGTCGGGATTGGCCTGAATGACATCCATCGCGGCGCGCATGGCTTTGTCTCGCACACCCCCGCCGGGGGCCCGCTGCACGATTTCGATTTCCGGATACTTGGCCAGGGCCTCATCAAATCCTGCGACGCGTTCCTGCACGGATGCCGTTTCGGGCTGGTCGATGATGGCGACCTTGCCTTTTCCGTTCAGCAGTTTGGCCAGGTATTCGCCGATAAGGCGGCCACCCTGCACGTTGTCGGAGGCGATGTGAGACACGACGTCCACGCCGTGTGCGGCGATATCGACCGTGAAAACCGGAACTCCCGCCGCCTGTACGTCCTGGATGGCGGGCGCGATGCCCGCAGAGTCTTTCGGGGCCACAATGACGGCGTCCACGCCCTGCTGCACAAAGGTCTCGAGTTGGTTGACCTGTTTCGGCCCGTTGAACTCGGCGTATTGAATCCGGAGCGTGATGCCTTTCTCAGCCGCCGTTTCCTCCATCGCGCCGACAAGATCCCGATAGAATTGGTGGCTTTGGGTCAATAGCGAGGCTCCGACGATCTTGTTCGCCGGTTTTTGCGGATCGGCGGTAGCGGACGGGGTGGTACCTTCTGGACTGCAGCCAAGCGTGGCGGCGGCTGCGGCAAGTATCAACAGACTTCGGATCATCTTGGCGGCTCCTCCCAGTAAGCGTGTACTCTACTGCTTCCGCACGTATCGTGCAACCTGCCGTGCAGATCTGTAGAGCAATCGCATGGGCCGGAATTGAGCGCTACAACCAAGCGACGAATCTGTTTCATGTCATTTGGTCCTCAGAAGATGCGTAACGCCGCCCGAATTCGCTTGTATCGTCTGGTGGAGTGACCGGGCGGAGTACCAGGGGCGTACCACCCTCCATCTTCCCCGTCCACCCGAGGACCTGGCATTGGCAGGTACCGATGCATTTGAGAGTACCAAAAAGGAGGAAAGAAACGATGCTTCCAGAACAATTGTGCGACATTTTGGCCCAGATTTTTGGCGCCCTCGCGGGCATTCCGGTTATCGGCGGCGTGTTCGAGCGTCTGCTGGGGATCCTGGACGAGTTCTGCCCGCCCGAAGAAGAGGCCGCAGGCTAGTCGCTGCCGAATGCTGTACGACGCGGAGTAGGCTCAACCGCCTGCTCCGCGTCCCTTTTGTTGCGCCGGTCGAACGGTGACGCGTACGATGCCCGCGTGAAAGCACTCCCAACAGCAGGTCGTTGTGCTAGCGCCTTCGCGATCTGGCTCGCCATCGCCTTTAGTCTTGGCTGGTACTACACGTTTACTTACTATGGCCGATCCGGTTGGCCCATGCCGATGCCGGAACCCTGCGCCGCGCTCGTCCTGTATTACTTTTCCGTTCTCAATGTCGACACCGAACTACAAGCGATTCACTGGCTGGGCGTATTTCCGCTCGCCGGTTTCTTGTGGTCTGTCGCGTTGGTCGGCACTGCTCGGCGCGTGCTCCCTGGCGCACTTCCAGACTGGTCACAGGTCATGTACCGGTTGTCTTTGCCGGCAGTCTTTTTGGCTCTTCCCGGTCCCTGGATGGCGTGGATTGCGGGAACCCGGAATGGCGAATTCACCTGGGATCGGATGATCGCGGTAGCGTTGCGGCGCGGCTTCGTCGATCCCTGGCCGTGGTTGACGCCCATGTACGTTGGGTTGGGCCTGTTTGCGTTCGCGGTTCAAATCGCAATCTATTGCAGGCTCTTCCGCGGGACCGCGCGACAGCTTTGGGTTATTTATCCGTTGGCCATGATCGTGCTGGTTCTTGTTTCGAGCGTCTTGGCGGCGATGGCGGCGATTCCGTTGCGCTGGTTACTCGAGTAAGACCAGAGGAAAAGAACTCAATACGATGCTCGTGGCGCTCGACTACTTTTTCCTGGTTCTGCACACCGGACTGATCTTCTTCAATCTGTTCGGGTGGGTGTGGCGCCGTGCGCGCCCGTTCCATCTGGCTTGCGCGACGCTGACGCTGGGTTCCTGGATCGTGCTGGGGTTTTGGTACGGGTTCGGATATTGTCCGCTCACGGAATGGCATTGGTGCGTGCGCGAAGGCTTGGGGGATTCGGAACTGCCCTACTCGTATCTCAAATTCCTCTTCGACAGATTAACAGGGCTGGACGTAAACGCCCGCCTTGTAGATGCCGCGGCGGTGGCGTCTATGGCGGTCGTCTTTCCGCTGTCGATCGCACTCAACATTCGCGACTTCCGCCGTCGTAGAGCCTCAAGATACAACCCCGTATAGTTCGTCGCGCGGCTCGGGTTTTCTCGCGGCCTTCTCGTCCGGTACACTATGCGGAACTGTCTTGGAAAGGAGTCTCCGCAATTCTATGAACGCACTCACACGGGCGTATCGCAATTGGGTCCATGCACGGAAGTTCGCGAAACTGGGTAAAGGATGCCGGTTCCTCGGTCGCGACCTGGAACTGGCGGGTCACGTGGAACTGGGGGATTTCTGCCGGGTTCGCGAGGCCGTGAAGCTGCGCGCGAGTGAGAACGCGAAGATAATCATCGGCAGCCGTTGCCTGTTAAGTTGGAACGTGATCATCGAAGCCGGCGAGTTGGTGGAGATTCACGATCAGGTTGGGCTCGCGGAATACTCGATCATTCGCGATGGCACCCACCTCATTTACGGCACCGAGGCGAATTGGCGATACACGCCCAATTACTACACGCCCGTGATCATCGAGGAGAGCGCCTGGATCGGCAGCGGCGCCTATATCTCGAAGGGGGTCCGTATCGGAAAGGGCGCCGTCATCGGCGTCGGCAGCGTGGTCACGCGGGATGTCCCGCCGTTCGAAGTGTGGGTGGGCGCGCCGGCGCGCTTTCTTCGCCACCGGATAGATGATTTGCCCGCGGAGTTGGACGACCTGGCCAAGCGCCTCTTGCAGGAGCAGGGGATAAAGCAGGATCGCCGGGAGTTCTAGGGATGGTTCTGCTCCAGGCAATTACGTTCGACTTTTGGCGCACGCTTTTCCACGATCCCGAGCCGCCGGTTCGCCGCAGGGAGATCCGCGCAGAGGCCCTGGCGCACGCGACAGGCGTGTCGATGGAACGGGCCGTCGAGGCGCTCCTGCACGCGGAGCGCGAGTTTCTGGAGCATCATATTCGCGAACAGCGTACGCTCGGTCCGCATGATGCGCTCGAAATGGTGTCCGCGTATCTTCACGTGTCCATTGCCGCGCACCAGGAGCGTGAACTCATTCGTGTGTTCGGCGAGGCGATCCTCGAGGATTCGCCCATTCCCATCCCGGGCGCGTTGGAGGCCGTCGAAGCGGCGGCGGCGCGCTACCCAGTGGGCGTCGTATCCGATTCGGGGATAAGTCCGGGCAGTTCCTTGCGCCAACTGTTGCACCGGCATGGATTCACGAAGCACTTTCGTGTGCTGGCGTTTTCGGATGAAGTGGGTGTTGCGAAACCGCAGGCGCTCATGTTTCAAACGGCGGCGGAAGGGCTCGAGGTCGAGCCGCAGGGTCTGCTGCACATCGGCGATCTGGAAATGACGGATATCGCCGGCGCAAAGCGAATCGGCGCGCGCGCGGCGTTGTTCGCGGGGGACAATCGCCGCTATCTCGGCAACACGACGGCGGACTACACCTTTACGGAGTGGCGCGAATTCGTGGAGTTGCTCCCACGCCTTTCGATGACGAACTAAACGTATTCGTCGGAAAGGAGCCAGGGAGCTTCCAGGTTGGCTTCGTCAAGTTTTTCGGCAAGGTCGGTCATGGAGTACGGAACGTGGTTGAACTGGACCGACCACGGACTGCCTTCGGTGCTGATAGTCGCGTAGCATGCCGTAGGCTTTTCCCCATCCCACAGGCCGGCGCAACCGGGATTGACAAACAACGTGTCATCCACTAAACGCCAGAAGGGTTGACGTCCTCCACCAAGGATCACGATGTGGACGTTGGCGTACTCGCGCTGCCGCCGGAACCGGTGTTCGTCGTCTTCGGCGCGCAAGCGCTCGGACTGGGTCGCGGGCGTCCCGTGACAGAGGCAGACGGACAGGCCTTCCACCGTGAACACTTTCTTCTTGGGCAAGGTGCCCAAGTACTCCAGGTTTCGGCTGAACGTCGCTTGATGTGTCCACTCGGTCGCTTCGAATACGGCGGGGTCGACGCGCGATTTTAAACTCTCGCCTTTACGCCGGGAGCGCACCGCCAAGCGGTCGAGTTCTCCCTGGACCGTCTGCACGCGTTTCGACTGGATCCGCTGCACGACTTCGTTGGCCCAGGGATACCCCACAACGAGATTGCCGGCAATTGCGATCGTCTGAATACCGGCGTCCTCGATCTCCTTGAGAACGGCGTTTAAGGCAGGAAGGTTGCCCGAAATGCCCCCGAATGCGGCCATCAACACCGCGAGATCCTCTCCACATCACTTCGCCGAAGGACCCCATGTCCCCGGTCGTGCTTGCCAATTGGTCACTATACAGGCGCGCCGGAGAGGGGTCAACGGTATCGATAAATCATTTTATTGCAATTGTTTGCGCGAGTGTGCGGATCGGTGTGTGTTCTCCTGCCACATCTTGGCCTTTAAAATCAAGGGTTTCGTGTACCCAATTTCATTTTAGGCCCAAAAATAGGGCTTGACAAAAGCCTCGTTAGTTTGTAAACAGACGCCGAGTCGGGTGGGGTCCCAGCCACCAGGGAAACGCGGAACCTCGAGTGCGGGACGCGCCTCTTGCGCGGATCGGTGTGGCGACGGTTCTAGTGAGGCGAAATTACTGGGATAGACTATGCGAGGAGGCTAACCATGGCAGCAAAGAAACCGATGACGAAAGCGCAGATCGTAGGATCGCTGGCCGACAAGACCGGCCTGAGCAAGAAGGACGTGGGGAACGTGCTCGCCGAGCTGACCAATCTTGCCTACAAAGAGGCAAAGACCGGTTTCACGATTCCGGGTCTTGGCAAGCTGGTCGTCGTGAATCGCAAGGCGCGCATGGGCCGCAATCCGGCCACCGGCGAATCCATCAAGATTCCGGCCAAGCGCGTGTTGAAGTTCCGCATCGCGAAAGCCGCGAAGGATGCGATCGCGCCCGCGAAGTAATTTCGCGCACGCTGCTCCAATTGGTGGCCCGGGTTTTTATCCGGGCCTTTTTTCTTTGCTCCGCGCGTGACCGGCATGCGGTGCTGCGCTATACTCCGGTCTCGCGCTGCGGCGGCGTGTTCGGTGCTCAACTTCAAAAGGGGATGCCTGTGCCACGTGGAGTGCATATCCTGCTTGCGGCTGCGATCATCGCTGGGCTGGCAATGTTGCTCACTGCGCGATCGCTGCAAAGCGGGTTCGCCACGGACGATCATTTTGCGCGCGCGACATTCAATGGGTTCCCAGGCATCCCTGAGTACGAGAACGACGCCTTCAACGCATTCCTTTTTTCCCGCGGCGACCCGGAGCAGAATCGGGCATTGATGAATCGGGGCGTCTTCCCCTGGTGGACCGTGCCGGCGGCGCGGCTGGCCTTCTGGCGGCCTATGGCGACGTGGTCGCATTATTTCGATTACCGCGTGTGGGGTGACAATCCCTGGCCCATGCATCTGGAGAACATGCTGCTGTACGGGCTGGTCTGCCTTTTCGCGGCATTGCTGTACTGGCGGCTCATGGAGCCTCCCTGGGTGGCATTCTTCGCCGCGCTCCTGTTCACCATCGATGAAAACAATGGCCACGCCGTGGGTTGGCTGGCCAACCGGAACATGCTGATGGCGGCCGCCTGCGTGATCCTGATCCTGCTCATTCATGACGGCTGGCGCCGGTCGGGCATGAAATCGTGCGCGGTGCTGGGTCCGCTCGTACTGGCTTTCGGTTTCCTGTGCGCGGAAGCCGTGATCGCAGTGGGCGGTTACCTGCTCGCCTACGCCTTGTTTCTCGACAAGGGCAAGTGGCCACACCGATTGATAACGCTCCTGCCGTATGGCGTCGTCGTTATCATATGGAATGTCTTTTACCGGAGTTCGGGGTTTGGCTCCGCCGGTTCCGGATGGTATACGGACCCCGCCAGCAATCCGGTCGGGTTTTTAGGAGCGCTTTCGCAACACCTGCCGATCCTGCTGGCCGATCTTTTTCTCATGTGGCCGTCGCCGCTTCTGAACCAATTCAACGCCGCGCAGTTCCCCTATATCGTCGCGTTGCTGGGTTTGGTCGTCGTCGGAATTCTGTTGCTGCTAGTGCCCATGCTCAAGCGCGATCCCGTTTCGCGATTCTGGCTGCTCGGGCTTGTGCTGGCGCTCGTACCGGTCTGCGCGGTGACGCCGCAACCGCGCGTCGTTCTGATCGCGGGCATCGGTTGTGCGCCGTTGATAGCGCGCTTCCTTACGGCCTGGGCGACGCCGCGCCAATGGCTCGGGTTTGCAGGCGTCCTCGCCGTTCTTGGTCTCATCGCCGTCACAGTCGGCATCCCAACCCTGTCCTTTTACACGCAAGCGGCGCTGATCGCGACGACTCTACTTGTCATCGCCGTGCTGCTGCGGTTCGCGACGGCGCGGGCGGAGTGGATGCCCCACTCCAAGGCGTGGCGCATTCCCGCGGCGGTGCTTGCGTTCTTGTGGGTTATCTTTCACGGGATCGCGGCGCCCATCGCCATGCCGGGATCGAGCATGCTGCTGGGCGTCTCGGCGAAAAAGATGGAACGCGCCTACGCGGCCATTCCGTCCGCTCCAGAAGTGGCGGACCGCACGGTCGTGTTGCTGCGTGCGCCGACGGATTTCATGCCGTGGCATTTCGCGTTGATCCGCGCATCGCTGAATATCCCCTACCCGGGGCGCATGCGCGTGCTGTCGTCGGGCAATCGCAGCGTAAGGGTCGAACGCGTGGACGAACGCACGCTGCGCCTGAGCGCCGACCCCAACCTGATTGGGAACGCGTCCACGAGCGTGTTTCGCGCGCCGACGGTCCCGATGCACCCGGGAGACATCGTGGAACTCGATGGGATGACCGTGACGGTGCTTGCTGTGGACGGCAAGGGGATGCCCGCCGCCGCGGAATACCGCTTCGACCTGCCCTTGGATCACACAAGTGTGGACGTGATCACCGTCGCGGACGTCCCGTACAAGCTGGTGAATATCAACCGGTACATTCAAACGGAGACGTACGTGCCGATTTCTTTGCCGGCGGAGGGAAGCTCTGCCCAACTGGAAGAATTGGTAGAACAGAGCGCCGTGTATCAGGAACTCAATACGCGCGACGCCGCGGACGATACACGCGCATCAGAATCCTGAGGGATCATGTCCGGTCTTGACCCGAGACAGCGCTCCGGCCTTTTGGCCTTGGCGTTGGCGTGCTGTGCGGTCGCGTTGTACGCGCGCACGATGGCTTTCCCCTTCGTCTATTTCGACGACGACATGTACGTATTCCAGAATTCCATCGTGTCTTCCGGCCTTACGGGCGCAGGGGTGGTTTGGGCGTTTACAACCGGCCACCTCGCGAACTGGCATCCGCTCACCTGGGTATCCCACATGATCGACGCGCAGTGCTTCGGCATGTGGGCGGGCGGGCATCATGCGGTAAACGTACTGATTCACGGCGCCAACACGGCCATGCTCTTCCTGGCGCTGCGCGCGTTGACGGGCGCGACGCTTCGAAGCGCGTTCGTGGCGCTACTGTTTGCCGTGCACCCGGTCAACGTGGAATCGGTCGCGTGGATTTCCGAGCGGAAGAACGTGCTCAGCACGTTCTTCCTTCTGGCGACACTGATGGCCTACGTCCGCCACGTCGAACTGCCTGGCTTTCGCCGGTACTTGGTGGTCTCCGTCATTTTCCTGCTCGGCCTGATGACGAAACCCATGCTGGTAACCCTGCCCTTCGTCCTGTTGCTTCTCGATTACTGGCCGTTGAACCGGTATGCGGGCCGCACGCCCATGCAGGCATTGCGACGCTTCGGACGCCTGGCATACGAGAAGATCCCATTGTTTGCGGTCTCGGTTGTCTCATCGATGGTCACCTACGCCGCGCAGCATCGTGGCGAAGCGATGTCGGCGATGGCCGAGTTGCCTTTCGACGCGCGGCTTGCGAATGCCGTTCTCGCGTATGGGGCGTATTTGAAGCATCTCCTGTGGCCCGCAGGACTCGCGGCCATCTATCCCCATTCGGGAGAATCCTATTCGCTCGTCACGGTTTTCGTGGCGCTTGGAATACTTGCAGCCATATCCTTCGCGGCGGTTGCCCTGATTCGTCGCGCGCCGTATCTCTTTGTGGGATGGTTCTGGTTTGCCGGTACCCTCGTGCCCGTGATCGGCCTCGTCCAGATCGGCTATCAATCCATGGCTGACCGCTATCTCTATGTTCCCGCTATCGGCGTGTTCACCGCCGTCGTGTGGGGGATTGCGGACTTTTGTGAAGACCGTCCGTTGCGGCGACGCATCGCTTTGTGGACGGGCGCGGCCTGCGTCGCACTGCTCGCCGCTGTCTGCTGGCGGCAGATGACCTATTGGCGGGGGACGGTACCCTTGTTCGAGCGCGCGATCGCGGTCACCGAAACGAACGCGGAAGCGCACAATCACCTCGCGTACTACTACCTGACCCAGAACGAACCGGAAAAGGCGATCCCGCACTGCGAAGCGGCGCAGGAGGACCGTCCTGGCCTGGCGGCCACGTATACGAACTGGGGCGCGGCACTGCGGATGATGGGAGACGCGCAGGGCGCCATTGCGAAATACGAGGAGGCCTTGCGGCTCAAGGCCGGCGACTCGGTGATCCATACGAACCTCGGCATCGCGCTGCTCCAGTCGGGCCGAAACGACGATTCGCGCAAGCACCTGGAAGAAGCGGTCCGAATTGATCCCCGGTCGGCCTCCGCGCATGCCTACCTGGGCGCCGCGCTTGCCGCGATGGGGATGCCGGAGGATGCCAAAGCCCACTTCGAAAGAGCCCTGGAAATCGATCCCGAATACGAACTGGCCCGTTCCGCGCTGGACGCTTTGTCGACGATCCCCTAGAATAGTTCCCGAGCAATGTGCCGTTGCCGTCCGATTCTCGAGAGGGAGGTCACGCCATGGGAACAGGGGGATTCCAGGATGCAGGCGGGCGCATGCGCGTCATGGACGCCGTGCAGGCATCCATCGACCGCACGCGCACGATGTTGTTCGAGCCATTCGATTTCGAGCGTTGGCTCACGTTCGGGGTAATCGCGTTTCTCGATATCTTTCTGGCCGGCGGTGGCCTGTCCCGATCCGGCGCGCGGTTCTCGGGTCAAGGGCAAGGGGGCTCGCAGTCTTCGCCAAATCTGGACGGCGTGGCGGAGTGGTTGGGTGAGAATGCCGTTTTGATTGTGATGATCGCCGTCCCTCTTATCCTGATCGCGTTGGCGATTCATGTGGGACTCATGTACGTGGGGTGTCGCGGCCAGGTCATGTTTGTACGCTCCGTATCCATGAACGGCGGCAAGCTGGGCGAGCACTGGAGCGCCGTAAAGCAGCCCGCGTGGTCACTGTTCCTCTTCCGGCTCGGGCTGCTCGCCGTTTGGCTGGTATTCGTGCTTGTCCTGATTCTGTTCTTTCTCGTTGCGGTCGGGTTGCAGGGTGGATTCCGATCCGGTGAGGCGCTGCTGTATACCCTGATTCCCTTTGGCCTCGTAGTAGTGGCGGGATGGGTAGTTCTGGCGTTGATTCAGGTCATGTTGCGGGCCTTCGTCGTGCCCCTCATGTGGGCGCGCGATCTGTCGTGCACGGAAGCCTGGCAGGTGTTCGTTCCCCTTGCGAAGGCAAACGCGGGCTCCCTCGCCGGATTCGTCCTGATCAAGATCGCATATAGCATCGGATTCAGTATCGCGACGCTGTTCGTGGGTTGTCTGACCTGTTGCATCGGCTTGCTGCCCGTCGTTCATCACACGTTGTTCGCGCCGTTCTATGTGTTTGACCGGGCTTTTCCGATGGAAATGCTGGCCATGTCGGGGGAGGACGAGGGCACGTTGTTTGCCCCCGTGCCATATGAGGCGCCGCCGCCCCTGGTCCGCTGACGCGAAGGCCGCGGGCGATCAGGCGAGGATTTCGTGGATCACGTGGCCGTGCACGTCGGTCAGGCGGCGGTCGATCCCGTTATGGCGGACCGTGAGCTTCTCGTGATCGATTCCGAGCAGATACAACACGGTGGCGTGGAGATCGTAGCAGTAAGTCGGTTTGTCGACGGCCTTGTAGGACCACTCGTCGCTCTCGCCGTACGAGACGCCGCCTTTGAATCCGCCGCCCGCCACCCACGAGGTGAAGGTGAAGGGGTTGTGATCGCGGCCTGCGCTGCCCTGGCTGCAGGGCATGCGCCCGAACTCCGTGGTCCAGATGACGATCGTGTCGTCCAGCATGCCCCGGCCCTTGAGGTCTTTCAGGAGCGCCGCGGCCGGTTTGTCCATACTGCCCGCCATGTCGGCGTGATCCTTCTTGAGATCTTCGTGCGAATCCCAATTCCGGCGGGGGAACCCGTTGTCCGCGCCGCTCCAGACCTGAACGAATCGGACGCCCCGCTCCAGCAAACGGCGGGCGACCAGACAGTTCCGGCCGAAGTCTTCCGTGACAGGGTCGTCGAGTCCGTACAACTTCCGCGTCAACTCCGATTCACCGGAAAGATTCAACACTTCCGGCGCGCTCAATTGCAGCTTGGCCGCCATCTCGTAGCTGGCGATGCGCGCGTTGAGCCGCGAATCACCCATCCGGCTCGCTTCGTGTTCGCGGTTGAGCGCGTTCAGCACCTCCAGCGCTTCCGCGTCTCCCTCCGGTGTAACGTAGGTGCCGTCCGGCGGGTGGAGGTCCGCGATAGGATTCGATGCGGCAGGGCGAATGAGCGTTCCTTGATGGTCCGATGGGAGAAATCCCGCGGACCAGTTCTTCGGGCCGCCCGGTGCGAACCCGCGGGAGTCCGGCAACACAACAAAGGTGGGCAGTTCGTCCGTCTCGCTGCCCAGGCCGTAGCTGACCCAGGAACCGATGCTGGGGAAACCCGGCAGCACAAAGCCCGTTGTCTGCATGAAAGTCGCGGGACCATGGACATTCGACTTGGCGATCATCGCGTGGAGGAAGGCCATGTCGTCGACACACTCGGCCAGGTGAGGCACCAGTCCGCTCACCCACTTGCCGCATTCGCCGTGTTGTTTCCACTCCCAGGGACAAGGCATGACGAAGCCGGGGTCGCTCTGAAACAGTTCGACTTTCTCGCCGGGATCGAAGGGCTCGTTGGCACGCTTGATGAGTTCCGGCTTGTAATCGAAGGTGTCGACCTGGCTGGCGGCGCCGGACATGAAGAGCTGAATCACGCGCTTCGCCTTGGGAGGGTGATGGAGTCCGTTCAGTGCGCCCGTGTGTCGTTGGGTTGCTGAGGAAGCGTAGGCGTGTTCGCGGCCCAACAAATGGGCTAACGCGATTCCACCCAATCCACCGCCAAAATGCCAGAGAAACGATCGTCTATCCATGTCGAACCTTGCGCATTGGTTTCGCGATATGCGTTTGAGACGGCGTGTGACGCCTAACACCAGGAAAACCTGAGTCGAGTATATCACGGCTCCAGCGGGGAAGCCGTGAGCCACACGCGCGCCCGCCCAAACAGGCAATCCATTTGCGTTTTAATCGTGAATTATGGCACGATTTCCGCCGCCGCGGGTCCTGCCTGCGGTGCCGATGGCACCATTGCCGCGTCATCGTTGGGGGATATTAACAAGGGGGAGTCCGTTCATGGACGTATTTCCTGCCGCGGATCCGATTCCGTTGCCGGCGCCGGTGTGGTTGTTCAAGGCGCTGCATTCGGTCACGCTGGTGCTGCATTTCTTTTCGGTGCACTTTCTCGTCGGAGGACTCCTCCTCGCGATTATTTGGTCCTTTGTGGGCCGTTCCCGAAAAGATGCAGTGCTGCTGAACGCTTCCGGCATGGTGACGCATCGCCTGCCGATCGTGATGACCTACGTGATCAATCTAGGCGTGCCGCCGTTGCTGTTTACCCAGGTGCTGTACGGGCGCGGTCTTTATACGAGCAGCGTCCTCATTGGCGCGTGGTGGATCAGCGTCGTCGCCTTGCTCATCGTTTCGTACACCTTCCTCTACATCATGAGCAGCCGCGCCGAATCGGGGCGCGCGGCCGGTTGGGCAGGGCTCATCGCGCTGATCGTGGTACTGAAAATCGGGTTCATCTACACGAACAATATGACCCTCATGCTCCGGCCGGACGTGTGGGGGGCCATGTACGAGAACAGCGCGGCCGGCGTGCAGTTTCATTCCGGCGATCCCACGATGATGCCGCGGTGGCTCTACATGATTCTTGGATCCATCGGCGTTGCCGGAATCGCGCTGCTGTTCATCGGCATGAAGAGCACCGTTGACGACGGGGTTGCGGGACTCCTCACGCGGTGGGGCGGACGCTTGCTCGCCGGATTCACCGTCGTTCAAATCGCGCTCGGGTTCTGGGTGTTTCGCACGCAGCCCGAGGCCGTGCGCGCCGGTCTCACCAGCGGCGCGGCTTATCCCGCGATGATGGGCCTTTGGGCGGTATCGGCCTTGGCGGCGATCGGACTAGGCGTGATGGTCGCGCGTAGAACCCGCGTGCACGGGGGGCTTGTTTCAATCGCCGCATTGGCGGCGTTTCTGAATGTATTCGCCATGGTGCTTCTGCGCGACGGCATTCGCGATCTTACGCTCGCTGCGGCTGGTTTCGACGTGTGGGCGCGCGAGGTCGCAACCAACTGGTCGATCGTCATTATCTTTCTCCTCTGTTTCATGCTTGCGCTGGTCATGATGGTCTGGTTGATCTCCGTCGTGGCGCGGGCCAAGGCACAGCCGGAATCCTACGCCGCGTTCGCGGATGGATTGGTTGAAAAGGAGGTCGTGTAACTCATGGCCGATGCCACGCTGGATTCGATGGAAACGCCCGAAGAAAACGGCAGCGCCTCGCCGACGCGCCGCGCGTTTGTGAAGGCGGGATTCGGTTTGGTCGGCGCGTGCTACGCGGGCGCGATCGGCTATCCCATTTACCGGTACCTGGCCACCCCCGCCGTGCGCGCCGCGGAGATGGGGGCCATCACCGAGGTGGCTTTTCCGGAGACGGACATGCCGCCCGCGGGTTCCGCGCTGCGCTTCATGTTCGGACCACGCCCGGCCATGCTCATTCATCACACCGACGGCAGCGTGGTTTGTTTCGACGCCGTGTGCACGCATCTGGGATGCACGGTCGAGTTCCAACCCGACCAGAACCGCATTCATTGCGCATGCCATGGGGGCAATTACGACATGCACACCGGCAAGAACGTGGCGGGCCCGCCGCCGAAGCCGTTGCGTCAATTCAATGTGGAGGTTGTCGATGGGCAGATCGTCGTCTCTCGCGCCTAGCGCTATACAATCCGGCCTGTATCGTTGGTTGGACGCGCGCTTGGGGCTTGCTGAACTTCGGGCCATGGCCCGGAAGAAGGAAGTGCCGCAGCACCGCCATTCGTTCTGGTACTACTGGGGCGGGATCACGCTTTTCCTATTTCTCATTCAACTGATCAGCGGAATCCTCTTGCTCGTCTACTACCGGCCCGGCGCGGACGCTTATGATTCGGTCCGTCAGATTACGTACGACATCGAGTTCGGCTGGCTGATCCGGTCGGCCCATTCGTGGTCGGCCAATCTCATGGTGCTTGCCGCCTTCGTTCACATGTTCTCCGTGTTTTTCATGAAGGCGTACCGCAACCCGCGCGAACTCGGGTGGTGGAGCGGTTTGGCCCTGCTCGGACTGACGATGGTCTTCGGGTTCAGCGGCTACCTCTTGCCCATGGACGAACTGGCCTTCTTCGCGACCAAGGTGGGGCTTGAAATTCCCGCCAGTATCCCGGGAGTCGGCGCGATCATCGTTACGCTGGTCCAGGGCGGCGAATCGGTAACGGCGGTGACCATTCAACGGTTCTTCGCGTTGCACGTCGTCGTGCTGCCCATGGTGTTCATGGCCATTCTCGCGTTTCATCTGTGGCTCGTGCAGAAGCACGGCAACGCGGTGCCGCCAAGCGAAGAACTCGTGCCCGAGACCGAACGCCGGTCCATCCCGTTCTTTCCGAACTTTCTGGCGAAGGATCTTGCCATGTGGCTGATCGCGCTCAACGTGCTCGCGATTCTCGCCTCGATGTATCCCTGGCAATTGGGCGCGCCCGCCGATCCCGCGGCGCCCGCGCCCGAAGGCATTCATCCCGAATGGTATTTCATGAGCCAGTTCCAAGCGCTGAAGGTTCTCGGGAATTGGTTGCCGGGCGTAACCGGCGAATTCGCGGGCATTGCGCTGTTCGGGATCGGCGGATTGCTTTGGGGCCTGATTCCGCTGTTTGACACCAGCAGCCGGGCCGGCGCGCGCGCGCGGGCGGCCACGTGGTTCGGCGTTATCGCGTTGTTCGGTTTGATCGCCCTTACAATCTGGGGCTACGCCGAGGTATAGGAGAGTTGGAATGAATTACCCGTTCTGGGACGTGCCGGTTATTGGCAGCGGCTGGGTGATCGGCGGCATTGCGATCGTCCACATTCTCATCAGCCATTTTGCGGTGGGCGGCGGTTTGTATTTGCCCATGGCGGAACGGAAAGCGCTGCGGGAAGGGCGCACCGAATGGATGCCCGTGTTGAAACGGCATTCGCGGTTCTTTCTGATCCTCACCGGCGTGTTCGGCGCGGCGACGGGCGTGGGAATCTGGTTTGCCATCGGTTTGGCCAATCCGGAAGGCACGAGCACGCTCATTCACAACTTCGTCTTCGGATGGGCGATCGAATGGACCTTTTTCTTCGTGGAGTTGTCCTCGGCGGCGGTCTATTACTACACGTGGGGGCGCATTCCCGACAAGCTCCACCTCAAAGTCGGTTGGGTCTATGCGTTCTTCTCCTTCCTTACGCTCGTTATCATTAACGGAATTCTGACCTTCATGCTGACGCCGGGCCAGAGCTGGCTCGAAGTCGCGGGCACCGGAAACGAAGCGACGCGTTTCTGGCAGGCCTTCTTCAATCCGACGTACTGGCCGAGTCTCGGCATTCGCACCCTGGTCTGCATCTCGCTGGCGGGCGTGTGGGCGCTGGTCACGGCGAGCCGCATCGATGGATTCGAGAATCCCGCGCTGAAGACGTCCTTCGTCCGTTGGTCGGCGAAGTGGCTCATCCCCGCCTTCATTCTGTTGCCGGTATTCTTCCTGTGGTTCCTTCACATGGTGCCCTTCGAGCAGCGCGGGTTAATCAAGCTCGGCATTGCGACCATTGGACAAGGCGTGTTCACGCAGGTGACGCGGGCCGCCTTGGTGACCATGATGACGTCCGCAACCATCGCGATGATCGTGTACTTCCTCGCGTTCCGCAACCCGCGCGACTTTACCTTCGGTCATGCGGTCGCCGTGTTGTTTCTCGCGCTGGCCGCGACGGCCTCGACGGAGCAGGCGCGCGAAATGCTGCGTAAACCCTACGTCGTCGTGAACCACATTTACTCCAACGGCGTTCGCGCGAAAACGGAGGTAACGAAGTTCAATGAGGAGGGCTACCTCACGCGCAGCATCTGGGCCACGGAAGAGCAGAAGGCGGAGTGGGCACGACTCGACGCGGCCACGCCTGTGCCGGGTACCGTGGTACCCGCCGCGGAAGCCCCGCAACCCGAACGGGTGCCGCAACTGGATCGCGGCAAGCTCATGCTGCGGGGACAGTGCATGGCCTGCCATACGGTCGACGGCTACCGATCCTTGCGCAAACTGCTTGCCGAGCGGGACCGGGAATCGATCACCAATGTGCTCACCATGCTGCACGAGTACAAAGACGACTCGCCATACCGCGCGTACATGCCGCCCCTCGTCGGCAGCGACGGCGAGATCGCGGCCTTGGCGGATTACCTCGATCACCTCGTGCAGACGGCCAAGCCCGAGCACAAGGAAGACGCGGAGATCACCGTCGCGACCGCCGATGAGTAGGCGGTAAGCGTCAATCCTGTTCTCCACAAGAACATCCCCCTTATCCCCCTTCAAAGGGGGAGTTTCGCGCAACGCGGAGCGTTGCGATAGTTCGGCCCGACGACATGACATCACTGCGTGCGACGCGGAGTTACAAAGGCACCGACCTGGCGCAATTCCCCCTTCGAAGGGGGATTCAAGGGGGATGTTCCTGCCTTCTCGCCGAGGTCTCCACTTGTCATCAAGCGCGCCTTTGATCGTTCTGCAAAGCGCGTGATAGGCTTTCTGCGCCGGTCATTCCGATCGGTATCACCTTGGTGTAAGGCGAAAACACGTCATGAGCAGTACGATCACGATTTATCACAATCCACGGTGCACCAAGAGCCGCGAAACATTGGCCCTGCTACGCGAAGAGGGCGTTGAACCCGAGGTGGTCGAATATCTGAAGACGCCGCCGTCGAAGGCCCGCCTCCGGGAGTTGGCGAAGCTCCTGGGCAATGCGCATGTCTTGCTGCGGACGAAGGAGAAAGAGTACCAGGCGCTCGGTCTGTCGCCGGAAAGCACAACCGCCGCTATTGTCGACGCGATTGCCGAGCACCCGATTCTGCTGGAGCGCCCCATCGTCGTCTGTGACGGCAAGGCCGCAATCGGCCGGCCGCCGGAGTCGGTGCTGCGCATCCTTCCCTGACGACAGTTTCCGCGACATCGCGACTGGAGACCAAAACGAATGCCCCCTTCGAAGAAACGTCCCAAGATCACGACGCGCCCGTGGAAGGAAGAAGACATTCCCGCGCTGGTGGAATGCCAGTATGCCGCGTATAGCGACTTTCCGCACTACCGGCTCTGCAACGAGCGGCTGTTCCACTTGCAGCACACCGCGTTCCCGGAGGGCCAGTTCCTTGCGGAGGTGGACGGCCAGATCGCGGGGTACTGCGCGTCGCTGATCGTGATGCTGGACGACTCGGCGCCCTGGCATTCCTACAACGAGATTACCGGCAGCGGCACTTTCAATACCCACGACCCCGGCGGCGACACCTTGTACGGCGCGGAGATCGCCGTACGGCCCGAGTATCGCGGGATGGGCGTCGCGGGCGCGTTGTACAAGGAACGCATCAAACTCATGAAGCGCTTCAATCTCCGTCGCATGGTGGCGGGCGGGCGCATCCCGGGCTACTGGGAGTACGCGGGGAAGATGACCGCGGAAGAGTACGTCGACAAGGTCATCGCCGGCGAACTTAAGGATCAGGCGCTGAACGCGCACATCAAGGCAGGGTATTCCGTCAAGGGGATCCACTACGACTATCTCAGCGACGAGGCAAGCCTGAACTACGCGACCCACCTCGAGTTGATCAATCCCGACTTCAAACTAGAGCGGCGGCGCATCGCGTCGTCACCCATTACACGACCTGTGCGGCGTGTGCGCGTGTGCGCGGCGCAATACGATCTCCGCGGCATTCGAAGTTGGGAAGATTTCGAACGGCAGGTGGATTTCTTCGTCACGACGGCGGAAGAGTATCACTGCCATTTTCTCGTGTTTCCGGAACTGTTCACGGCGCAGCTCATCAGCACCATGGACCGCGACATGGAGCCGTTGGAGGCCGTGCGCCACCTTGCGGACTATACGGATCAATACACGGAAATGTTCGCCGCCATGTCGCAACGGTTCGGCGGGTACATCATCGGCGGATCGCATCCGGTCATGCGGGAAGGCTCGCTCCGCAACGTCTCGCACCTGTTTTCGCCGACAGGACAGATCTACACGCAGGACAAGTTGCACATTACGCCGGACGAACGGAAGTTCTGGGGCATTCAGCCCGGCGAAGGGTTGAACGTGTTCGAGACGGAGTTCGCGCGTATCGCGATCCAGGTCTGTTACGACATCGAGTTCCCCGAGATGAGCCGGCTCCTCACCTTGTACGGCGCGGAAGTCGTCTTCGTTCCGTTCATGACCGACGAGAAGAAGGCCTACTCCCGCGTGCGGCTCTGCGCCCAGGCGCGGGCCGTGGAGAACTACATCTATACCGTCATCGCGGGCAACGTGGGGAACTTGCCGCAGGTGCGCAGCTTTCTCATCAACTACGGCCAGGCGGCCATCTTTACGCCGAGCGATTTCGCGTTCCCCCCGCATGCGACCGCGGCGGAAGCGGAACCCAACACGGAGATGGTGGTCATCACCGATCTCGATCTCGAAACCCTCGCGTTGCAGCGGGACATGGGGACCGTGCGGCCGCTGCGCGACCGGCGGCCGGACCTCTACACCCTCGTGCCGAGCCGCGCGGTCAACGTGATCCGCACTCAGTAGGCCGCAGCATGTTTCGCAAGCACCTGTACGTCTTCGAAGAACTGCGGCCCCGCGAAGCGGTGATCCGCGGTTACACCGAAGCCGACTTCGACGATCTCATCGATATCCAGCGCGAATGTTTCCCGCCGCCGTTTCCATCGGAATTGTGGTGGAACCAAGAGCAGCTCGGCAACCATGTGCGCCTGTTTCCCGACGGCGCCTTGTGCGTGGAGGTGGAGGGGAAGCTGGCGGGGTCCATTACCGGACTCGTCGTGCCGTGGGAACCCGGCGACCCCGACCATGCGTGGAGCGAAATCACGGACGACGGCTACATCCGCAACCACGACCCCGACGGCAACACCTTGTACATCGTCGATATCAGCGTGCGGCCCTCGCACCGCAAGCTCGGACTCGGCAAATGGCTCATGCTCTCCATGTACGAAGTGGTCGTCGAGAAAAGGCTGACCCGCCTTCTCGGAGGCGCGCGCATGCCGGGCTACCACAGAGTCGCGGACAAGCTGACTCCCGAGGGGTACTTGGACAAGGTCCTGGCCGGGGACATCAGCGACCCCATCGTCACGTTCTTGTTGCGCTGCGGCCGTGTGCCCGTACGCGTCGTGCCCAACTATCTCGACGACGAGGAATCCGGAAACAACGCCGTGCTCATGGAATGGCGCAACCCTTGGCGGTGAAATGGAAAATTCGAAGCACGAAATCCGAAACAAATTCGAATGTCCAAAATTCAAAACATCCGAAACCTTGATGAACTGCGGCTGACAAAACCGCTGGCGCGACGCTCACGTCCGTGCGCTGGTCAAGGCTCAATCGGTGCCATCGGTGAAATCGGTGGATCGCTTCTTTTAACCTGAGGAGATTCCGGCTTGAACTTCGTTCGCATCACCCGCATCGATGACCCGCTCTTTGGCAAGATGCATGCCCTCATGCAGGAGGTCTTCCCGCCCGAGGAAGTGCTGGAGTTCTCCGCTTGGGAAGGGCCTTTGCAGGATGACGGCCTGCGCGTGTGCGTCGCCGTCCACGACGGTGAAGTCGTCGGCGCGACGGAGTACCGCTACTACCCCGACCTGAACGTGGCTATGACTGACTTCACCATCGTCGGACGCCCCGGACTCGGCATCGGCCGATTCCTCTACCTCGAACGCCAGCGCGACCTCGACGCGTGGGCCAAGCGCCACGGCCAGACCCCCCTCGGCATGTTCGCGGAGATCTACGACCCCTACCGCGTCGAAGGGCACGCCTTCGGCGGCATCAAACCCATGGACCCCTTCGTCCGCCGCGAAGTCCTGTCTCACCTCGGCTACCGCCGCCTCGACTTCCCGTACATCCACCCGTCCTGGAAGAACAACGGCGAACCCGTCACCGAACTCGACCTCTGCTTCCTCCCCACCGACGACAGCCGCGAATCAATCCCCGCCGCGTTGATCGCCGAGTTCCTGACCACCTACTACGACATCCTCCCCAACAAGCCCGGGGAATGGCGGGCCATGGTCGACGCCCTGCGAACCCGGGAAACGGTCGCGCTCTTGCCGTTGTAAACGAGCTTTCTCCCCCGCCGTTTTTTTCGCGAAGGATTTCGGGCGCGAACTGCAATACTATGTAGAAAACAGCGGGGGGGCCGAGTGGAAGACGGCGACGCCAGCCAGAGACGGTATGACCGGAAGCTCGCGAAGGCGCTGCGAAAAGGGAGCGTCCGCGCTTGGCGGGAGTTCTATGCCTTGTACGCAACCCCGGTGTTCCGGTTCGTGCTTTCCCGGTCCCATGGGAACGCGGAAACGGCAAGGGACCTGGCCCGTGAAGCGCTGGTGATCGGGGTGGAGCGCATCGGCGACTTCGACTGGAGGAAAGGCGACATGTGGGCCTGGTTGTGCGGAATCGCGATGAACAAACTGCGCGAAACGGCACGGTCGAAGACCCGCGACGGCCGCATCGCTGAGGGCATGGGCGATCGCGCGGCGAACCGCACCATGGACGCCTCGACGGAAAGCGCTTTGGATGTCGAGTACGTTCTTTCTACGCTTCGGCCCGATTGGCAGGAGGTGCTTGAACAGAAGTACGTCCTTGGCAGGAGCGTGCGTGAGATTGCCGAAACGCTGGAGACGTCAGAAAAGGCCGTCGAATCCCGCCTGACCCGCGCGCGCGACGCTTTCCGAGCGGCCTACAGCGCCTCATCGGGAGCGTCGAAAGGTGACGACCATGGATGATCTGCAAGACCTATTGCAGGGCACGAAACGTCCGCCTATTAGAGACCTGAATCGGGACTACCTGGACGCTGAAGTCAGGCCTCTGCTGAGATCCCGCCGGGCCCATACGCTGAGGCGCCGGGTCGTGTTCACCGTGGGTGTCGTCATCCTTTTGCCCGTGGGCGGCTTCTTCAGTCCTCTCTTCCTGGAGCGGCTGCCGCAGCCGGTTCTTGTCAAGACAGCCCAACTGCGAAACGAACTGCCACGGTTGCCAATCCCACCGATGGAGCTTGAGACGATACCGTGGCCGTTTGATAAGCAGGTAGAGGATGCCGACGTATTTGTACAGGGACGCATCGAATCACTCGACTTCGTCCAGGAAGACTTGGCGAAAAAGGTGGTAGCCCTTTGTCCGCCGTCAGAACACATCCGGACGACGGTGCGACTGCGGGTTACGAAAAGTTATCCGGAGATCGATGCCGAAACCGTTACGTTTCATACCCAAGTGTCCGTCGAGGGCCTGGATAATCTCTACATGGGCGGCGATTGCATCGTGCCGCTTGCCATCCGGGATGGGGAGTATTTTCAACCTTCTCGGGCGCACCTATTTCGCATCAATCCTGAAACCGGTCGCATCCCAGGGATAATGGACTACGGGCGAAACCTCACGGTAGATGAGGCATGGAAGATTATCCGCGACGTGTATGATGCAGTTCATAAGTACAACCAAGTGTCCGAAGAGACCATCGCCAAGTGGAAAGAACAACTCCACATTGGTACAGCAGCGCAGTGTATCAGCGCGATGACTTATTTGCAGACCTTGCCTTACCTTGAACTGTCGTCCGTCGAGTTGACGAGTGCGATCGAGCGCCTGTATCCCGGCGAGGCAGAAATATCCGTGGAGGAGGAGTCGCAATATTTGCACATGGTCCAGGCTGCTCTGGAATCGCTTATTCCGATTGCAGATTCGGAGAGTGTGGAGGCGTTGTTCAAGTTCTACGTGCGAGACCGCGATCGGCAGAGTCCAGTGTTCGATCGGCGAGGCCCGTTGGAAGATCGGTTCATCGAATTGTTCCTCCGTGTGCCGGATGCGGGGCGGCGTGAACGCATTATCAAGTTGCTCGGCGAGACGGGCGAAATCGTTGACGGGCTGAACTCCTGGCAGCACGAGTACGTGAGCGATGAGCACGCGCTCTTTGATGTCATGGCCAAAACGCCGGGAGAAGATATCGACGCGTTGTTCCTGGAGATCATGAACGACCCCTCGGCGTTTGGAGTTGATGGCATCTATGATCTGGGAAACCTCTGGATCGCCATGGGACGACGCGGCATGGCGGACCTGCGGCCGGCGCTTGAAGACGCGTTGGCGGAACCCGGCGAGATAGCCCGCGGGTTCGCCAACCCGCCGGAGCCAAGTCACGTCGTAGATGCGGCGAATCGTGCGATGGGAGAACTAAATCGCAATCTGCCGAGCACCGAAAGTGATTTCGAACTTCTCCTCGCGTCATACGACGCGGGCGACACCGAATTGATCCACGAGATCCGCAGACGCTTCCCTAAGGATGGGCGTCCTTACAGCTACTGGCTGAAGACAGCGCCCGTTCGCGATGTTGCCGATCTCATTGCGCATAGCGCGCCGGACCCCTCCTTTATCCCACTGCTTACGGCTGCATTGGACGAGCCGGTGAACCCGCCGCTCAATCTAAAGGGCACGCCGGCTTACTGGCAGGACTACAGTGAACGGGCGGCGATGCTGTTCGCGCTCTACCAGTGTGGCGCACGCGAAGATGCCGTGAAACGAGTCAGCGCATTGCTGGAGTCATTTCCGGCAGATGGTGAACCGGGCAAAAGTGACGAGCAGTGGCACTGGAACTTCGCGCAGTTCCGTTGGAGAGTAGAACTGCTCAAATTGGCCGCGTATTTCGGTGACGAAGCGGCCTATCCCGTGGTCGCGTCGTATCTCGACGAGGAATCATTGGGATTGTATTATGGCATGCCGCCGACCTCCGGGGAGTTTGAAGGTGCGAGCAACAATGCCACCCGCCTTCACGCCGCCGCAATCGTTGCCGCTGCCAGAACGGGCAAGGAACAGGCCATCCCCCTCTTGCAGAAGCAGTTTGACGGTGAACGAAAGCGTGTCGCGGTTGTTGCGGCCATGGCGTTGTTATATCTCGGCGATCACCGGGGCGAAGAGACGCTGATCGCCTGGGCGAATGGGGAAGGAGGCTTCCGAATGCCCCGTGTCTCCGTCACCGGCGAGTGGGAGGATTGGCCGCGCACGGTGTCTATGGAATCCCTCCTGCGCTCACCGGAAATTGACGCCTTCTACTTGGATGCGTTGCGGAGTGGAAAGCACCAGTTCGGACCGCAACTGATTGTGAAGAGTGGAATCGCGGAGGAGCGAAGGTCCGAAGTCCTACCGATTCTCGTCGATCTCCTGTCGAACCGCGATCAACTTCTCCGTGGTGATGCGAACGAAGCGCTCCGGCGGCTGACTGGCCAGGACTTCGGATACAACGGCCGAGAGGTCGTTACGCACCAGCAAGACGCCATTGCCAAATGGCGGGCGTACGTCGACGATCTGGTTGGCGGGCCATTCGAGGATGTGACATCGCCGGCTTCCTGACCACCGACTACGCTTTGCCCTCGACCTCGCCCTAGCGGCGCGTGTGGAGTGCGGCCACGCCACGGCGTGGCTGCTTTCATGAAGCGGGCTTGCGGCGGCTTTACGGCAGGCAGGTGTGCAGGTTTAG
This sequence comes from Candidatus Hydrogenedentota bacterium, assembly GCA_045863335.1. Classification (GTDB taxonomy): domain Bacteria; phylum Hydrogenedentota; class Hydrogenedentia; order Hydrogenedentales; family SLHB01; genus JAHDWY01. The sequence continues at coordinate 68,691 of BTVY01000019.1, forward strand.
ACCGAATTGGCGTCGCGGCAACTTCTTAGGTGGATGAGAAAGGTCTTGAAACAAAGCAGTCCCAAGGGACCGCAGTCCATAGGACGCGTTGCTTGTCAGCCGCAGAACAGGGACCGTAGGTAGGGATTCAGAAACACGCCGTTGGGGTCCAAATCCATTCGCACCTGCTGGAAGCTATGCCAATCGGGATACAGGTCCGCGAGTTCCTTGGCGGTGAGGTTGTGCATTTTGCCCCAGTGGGGGCGGCCGTCGTAGCGGCGGAAGATGCGTTCGCAGCCTTCGAAGTAGCGCTCGTGGGGCATGCCCTGGAACATGTGGACGGAGATGCACACGGAGTCGCGTCCGTAGCAGGGGCTCAGGGGGATGTCGTCGCCCTTGACGTAGCGGTATTCAATGGGGAAGTGAACGGCGATGCCTTCCCGTTCGATCCAGCTCTTGATGTCCTGGATCGCCTTGGGTCCGTCCGCCATGGGGACGGCGTACTCCATCTCGTTGAACCGCACGTTGCGTTTCGTGGAGAGGACGCGGTGACCCACGTCGATCTCCTGCGTGTCCGCGATCTGATTCGCCATGAACCGGCACATGGCCGGGCAGCGTTCCGGCTTCTTCCGGCAGCGGCGGCTGATGATGCCGAAGGCGGTGTTTTCGAGAAGGGTTTCGGAGAACCACTTGCGGAACGCGTGTCGCATGAGCGGCTCAGTCGTCTCGTTCAGGAATTTGAGCTGGACCGTGTCCGTGTAGGGAAAGAGATAGAACTCGAAATGCCGGTTGGCTTGCGCGAAGGCTTCCCCTTTCTGGAGGGTCTCGTGAAAGTCGCCCTTCTTGCGCACATAGGCGAGCCGGTACACGGGAACCAGCCGCAGTTTGACCTCCACGATAATGCCCAACGCGCCCAAGGAAACCTGCGCGGCCTTGAAGATCTCCCGGTTCTGCTCCTCCGAACACTCCACCACGTCGCCCGATGCGCATACCAGGGTCAGCCCGATGACTTGGGTGGAAAGATTCCCGAAGGTCAGGCCGGTCCCATGGGTGCCCGTGCCGATAGCGCCGCCAATGGACTGGCGGTTGATATCGCCGAGGTTCTCCATGTGGAGGCCGTAGCGTTCCAGCGTGTCGTTGAGTTTGTATAGCTTCTTCCCCGCCATCACCGTTGCCTCGCGGGTGCGGGTATCGACCTCCACCATCCCGCCGAGATGGTCGAGCGAAACGATGACTTGGTTCGTTTTAACGAGATCCGTGAAGGAATGGCCGGACCCCGCGACGCGGACGGTCTTCCCGTCCCGGGCCGCGGTGCGGACGATTTCTGACACCTCTTCGACACTGCGGGGTAAAAGAATGGACTCGGGCGTACACTGGACAGACCCAGACCAGTTGGACCAGAAATGCTTTTTCATGGGAATCCTTTTCGATAGGGAACTGGTAAGCTTATCGCGCGGGCACCCTTGGAGTCAAATAAACCACGAGCGCTCCGGTCGGCAGAAAAACGTCGCAACTCATGGGAATAAAATGGCTTAGGATTGTGTCCCTACTCTGAAAAGGACACCATTGATCTGTCCATTCCATGACAAGGAGTCTAAGTGCCATGCCATCATGGTTTTCCAAGGTATTCAAGAACGACACGGGAAAGGCGAAGCCCATTGAGAACAGGCCGACCCGGGACGAACTGGTCGGGGGCATCGACCTTTCCGAGGACGACGAGGAACCCACGCCCCAGCCCGAACCGGCCAAACCGCGGCGCGTGGTCAATGCGCCGGTCCTGACCGACGACATCGAACAATCGAGCTGGAGCGCCGACATCCGCATCAAGGCGCGGGTTGAGAAGGGCAATGGCGCCTGTGTGTTTATGGTGGACCGTCCCGTGTTCGAAGGACATTCCGCTTGGTTCCCCAGCGCCGAACTGGCCGGGGAGTCGCCGCTGGCCCAGGCCCTGTTCGCGGTGGACGGTGTGGACTCGGTGGTCATCCACGACTTTACGGTGACGGTCCGGCGCAAACCGACCGTCTTTGGCGACTGGGACCAGATGGCCAAGGAGATCGGCTCCATCATTCGCGGGCATCTGCTCGAAGAGAGGCCGGTGGTGAGTGATAAGTTTCTCGCGGATCTCCCCTCGGAGGACACGGTCCGCGAAACCTTGCAGCGGGTCATCGACACGGAGATCAATCCCGGCATCGCGGCCCACTCCGGGGCCATCAAGCTGGACCGGGTCGAGGGCAACACCGTGTACATCGAAATGATGGGCGGCTGCCAGGGCTGCGCGGCGTCGGACATCACCTTGCGGCAGGGGATTCACGAAGCCTTCCGCAGCGCGATGCCGGGCGTGGGCGCGATCCTGGACGTAACCGATCACAGCGCGGGCAAGAACCCGTTCTACAACGAATTGCCCGCGGGGATGCGTTGATATGCCGAAACTCAATACCTTTGACATCGTCGTAAAGACCGGGAAATCCGGTCGCAACACGACACCGAAATGGATCATCAACGGGTTCACGGTGGAGTTCGATCAAACCAGCGGCGGCACCGGACCCGGCGAAATCTTCGAGGCCACGGGCAACCCCGGGAGTTTTCCGCATACGCTGTTGCTGAGCGGCCCGGAAGAAGGGACCTGGGATATCGAAGAGGCAACTGTGACCTACTACCCGAACGGCGCGCAACCCTACACGGTAAAACTGGGCGCGGTGTCCGTGGACGCCGAGTCCGACCTGAACATCTGGTACGAGCAGCCCCAGCCCGTGTTCGACGTGTAGCCGCGCCGGAAAGGAGCGACAACCCATGACGCAGGAACTGGCGAAGAAGAAATGCATACCGTGCAAGGGTGGCGTTCCGCCATTGAAAGGTTCTCAGCTCGAAGGCCTGCACAAGATGCTGGGGAACGATTGGCAGGTGGTGGAAGAGCACCATCTGGAAAAGGAGTACACGTTTCCGAATTTCGTCGAGGCTTTAGCGTTTACGAATAAGGTCGGCGCGATTGCCGAGGAAGAGAATCATCATCCCGATATTCTCACGACTTGGGGTAAGACGAAAGTATCGATCTGGACCCACAAGATCGATGGATTGACCGAGAGCGACTTCATCTTCGCCGCAAAGGTGGAAGAGGCGAGCAACGGATCGAAATAAGTTCTGTCCGCAGATGGCACGGATTGGCGAAGTTGAATCTGACAAGATGATTGTCAAAACTTGCTGATAATGTCCTCTTTTGAACTCATTAGAAATGTCCTCTTACGTACGGTGGTGTGAGAGGACGGGGGAGGAACTATCCTCCCCCTCCTACTCGATCGTCCTATTTGACGTTCAGTTGCTCCTGGGCCTTGCCCTGGGCGATGAGCGACACGTAGGACTCGAGTTCTTTGTCGGTCTTCGGGTCCGTGAGATCGATGGTCTTGCCGGTCTCTGCGGAAAGGTATCCCGCCTGGCACAGGCGCGTGATCTCGAGGCCGTATTCGAAGTTCAGCAGCGCGTCTTTGCCCTGTTTGAAGGCGGCGACGGCATCTTCGATCTCATCGAGGTATCCGTACAGGTCCGGCTCGTTCGGCTGGACCGTGAGCAGCCCGCGCGAAGCGGTGGCCTTTTCCAACGCCATCTCCGCATCGGCGCAAGCTTCGGCAGCCTCGTCGCCGATGAAGATCTCGAGCGGCGACTTGAGCGTATTCACTTCAAATGCGTAGCCCGGTCCAAGCCCGTCCATCAGGAGGCGCAGCCCCTGCTTGTCATACATCCAGGAGTTGGTGAACTGGGCCTTGACGCGTTGGCCGGTATCCGGGTTCTCGAAGGTGACCATGCCGGTGGCGAAATCCTCCGCGGGCGTCTTGGTGTAGTCCACGCCCATGCGATCGAGCAGGCTCTTGCGATATTTGGGCTGTCCCCACTTGAGAAGGCCGACTTCCGCGTTGATGGATACCGGCTTCAGGTAGTCCGGCGCAGTCCCGAGGGGATTCAAAACGAACCACGATACCGCAATGCTGTGACATCCCATGTCCGACAATACGCCGCCGCCCTGCTGCGTCGGATCCCAGAACCAACCTTCGTGCGGTCCGCCATGTTCCTCTGCGGAACGGGCGAGCGCGATGGGACCCATGGCCGCCTGTTGGGGGCCGAGTTGTTTCAGCGCGGACTTGATCGCCTTCATGTGGATCTGGTTTTCGAAGTAGGCCGTCGGCAGTTTGGTCTGTTTAGCGATTTCGACCAACTGTCTGGCTTCCTTCATCGTGCGGCCGAGCGGCTTTTCGCAGATGATGCCTTTCAGCGGCGCGCCCTTTTTCACCGCATCCGCAATTGCGTCCATGATTTCGATTCGCGCGAAGTTCGGCGCGACGATCGACACGGAGTCCACGTTGTTGCACAACTCCTCGATGGAATCGAAGATCTCGCAGTCGCCGATCCCGTTGGCTTGCGCGTAGGCCTGCAAACTATCAGCACCCTTAGGCGCGAAGACACCGGCCAAATCGGCTACCCGGGTTGACTTGAGCGCGGCCGCATGAAAATGCGCGACAAACCCCGCCCCGATAAACCCCAACTTGAATGGTTTCATTGTGGGAACCCCCTCGCTACGCTGTCCGAACCACTATCAAACAGCAACCCGGTCATTATAGCGACTGCATCCCTGCGACATAAAGCGCCGCCACCCCTCCCGGTTGCGCACCGCGCGGGACGCCGGTAGAATGGCGTTTCCTTGTTAGCTGCGAGGAAGTCGGTGCGTATTCGATCGAAATCGTACCGCGCGATTGCCGCGGTGTTGGCGGGGTACACCCTGCTTGCCAGCGGCCGCGCCTTGATCCCCGGCCTGTGCGCCACCCAGGCCGCCGTGGAGTCGCGTCTCGCAACTTGTTGCGAGGCGCCACCCGCCGCAACTGGGGGAGCGCCGTCGTTGGATGCGCCACCGCCGGAGACGCGCGCGTGTGCGTTCTGCAACCTTGCGAAAGGGCTTGCCGAACCCGTCGCGCGCGTGGCGCCACCGCAGCCTGCCTTCGAGGACTTGGCCTCCGCGCCATCCGTGCCACTCAGACACCCGCAAGATCCCTCCCGGGATACGACGCGATCCCGTTCGCCGCCCGCCCCTGCGTAGTTGGTGATACGAAATCTCATTGTGTGCGCTGACTGGATGTTGCCGCTGGAATCCCATGCCATCGGCGATGGAGCGCGCACGTACCAAACAACGCATGAAACGCGCGGGTTTTCACCCGCCGCAGGAGCGCATCATGGATCGAAAAGGCTTTACCCTCATCGAACTACTGGTCGTCATTGCGATTATTGGCATTCTCGCTGCAATTCTACTACCGGCACTGGCTCGGGCACGCGAAGCCGCACGACGGGCGAGTTGCCAGAATAACCTGAAACAACTGGGACTCGTGCTAAAGATGTACAGCTCCGAAAGTAGCGGCGAGAAACTTCCTCCGATCAAAGTCTTCGATTGCGATGGCGGTATTCACGCATTGAATCTGGTTTTCGATGCCCAGGGCGTCTACCCAGAGTACCTCTCGGATTGGAACGTGCTCGTTTGTCCCAGCGCCGCGATGTCCGGAGACCCCGTGGAACTGTGGGACGCGGGCGCCATCGACTCGCCCCATTGGATTGCGACGGCGGAGTCCAACGACGGAGAGGTCCTTCCCTGTGAGATTACCGACCACCCATACATCTACCTGGGATGGGCCATTGGAAGAGACACGCTCGTGGACGCTGCCGATTTCAACGATCTGGAGCATGAAGGCCCGTTGCTGCGCGAGAATATCGAGTTGGACCCCACGTATGTCGACCAGGACTGGGAATTGGATCACCATACCTTCGGCGGATATACGACGGTGTTTCGCTTGCGCGAGGGCATCGAGCGCTTCTTCGTGACGGATGTGAACAATCCGGCGGGCTCCTCGTTGGCCCAGTCCGAACTGCCGGTCATGTGGGACTCCATCGCCGGCGAGGAAACGTCGCATTTCAATCATCTTCCGGGCGGTAGCAACGTGTTGTACCTGGACGGACACGTGGAGTTTCTTCGGTACAGCGGCGAGGTGGGCGAATCGTTCCCGGTAAACGGCGGCGGCCTCGCGCTCCACGAACTTGCACACGGTCACGGTGGACACCATTAGCGGCCCGGCAGTGGAAGCAGGGCGTGGGCGCGAGGTATCATGCCGGTTCCCGCGCGGCGCACGATTGCGGCGCTTGGGCATTGCGAGACTCAGCAAACCAACCCTTCATCCCGTGAAAGGAGATCGATTATGCGTGGTTGTGCGGTGTTGTGCTCCCTCGGCTTGGCCGCTTTCGTGGCGGCCCTGTCGATAGTCCCTGTGGCCCATGGACAAGACGATACCATGCCCCCGGGCGTGCTTCCGGCCGAGGAAGCCGAGGCCGGCTGGATTAACCTCTTCGACAAGGAAACGACCTTCGGCTGGAACGCTATCGGCGACGCCGAGTGGACGGTCGTGGACGGCGTACTCACCTGCCAGAGCGGTTCGGGCGGCTTGCTGGCGACCAGAAGCCAGTTTGCAGATTACGAATTGGTCGTCAAGATCCGCGTCTCCGGCGAGACGCCCACGACCGGTCTGGAAGTCCGCGCGCCGCTCCAGGGCCACTACACCGAGAACGGAGCCGTCTGTGTACCGGTGGCCGGGTCCAAGGAAGCGGCCGGCGATTGGCATACCATCGAAGTTACGGCAAACGGCGGCGACATCACGGCAAAGCTGGACGGCAACGCCGTCACGCTGGACGGCCGCGCCCGCTCACTTGGTTACATCGCCATCCAATACCACGGCCACGGCGGCAAGGTCGAAGTCTCCGAGGCGAAATTGAAGCCCATCAATATGAGTGCGATTTTCAATGGTGAAGACTTGACGGGTTGGAACATCATCGAGGGCCATGCCTCGGTGTTTACGGTGAAGGATGGCGGTATCAATATCGAGAATGGCAACGGCCAGATCGAGACCGCGAACCTGTACAAGGATTTCGTCCTGCAATTGGATATCATTTCCAATGGCACGGAATTGAATAGCGGCGTGTTTTACCGCGGCCCCGTCGGCATATTCTGGAAGGGATACGAGTCGCAGGTGCGCAATCACTGGACGGACAATCGCCGCAATCCCTATGACTTCGGCACTGGCGGCAACTACGGCAATCAACCGGCCCGCATGGTCGTATCGAGCGACCACGAGTGGTTCCACAAGACCATCGTTGTCGATGGCAATCATGCGGCTGTCTGGGTCAACGGCTATCAGACGAGCGATTTCACCGACACGCGCCCAGTCTCCGAGAACAACGACGGCAAGGCCGGCTACGTTCCGGGTCCGGGTACGATCCATTTGCAGGGCCACGATCCCACGACAAACCTGACGTTCAAGAACATCGAGATCCAGGAATATCCGCAGCGTGGACCGCGCGCGGGCGGCCGTCCGGAAGGCGCCGGAGGCGAAGCCGGACGCGGTGAGCGCACAGGCCGCGGCGGCCGCGGACGCCAGGCCGAGTAAACGATTTGCAGCGTGCGGGGGCAAGAGCGGCCATGAGACCCTCTTGCCCCCGTTTTGATGAGCAACCGGAGGAACCATGGCAAAACATATCGTACTCTACTCAGCGGCCTTGTGCGGTGATTGCCAGCGCCTGAAGTCTTTCATGGATTCCGAGGGCGTGGCGTACGAGCTGCGCGACATCAAGGAAGACCCCGCACACGGCAGGGAACTGGAGGAAAAAACGGGCAAGCTCGGGGTGCCTTACCTCATCATCGACGGCGAATGGAAGCGCGGTTACGTCCCCGGCCAGCCCTTCTCCGAAGACTTCGCCCGCGACTTGCTCGGTATTGCGTAGAACAACCCTCCGAAGCTACTGCGGCGTTCCGCCCGGCGCCCAATTGGTGAAGATGCAGATCGCCAGAAAGACGATCGTCACGCACCAGAGTATCCCGGAGACCACTGCGGCCGCGTCCCATATCCGGCCGATGGCCCGTGTCCGCGCCGTGTCGCCCATGGGCAGGAATCCCAAGACGATGCCGCCCAGCATGCCACCGATGTGCGCCGCGTTATTTGCACCAATCAGGAATCCGAAAATCAGGGCGTAAATCGCCCATTGGACAAGCACGTCGCGATACATCTTCGCGGAACCATGCGACGACCACAGATACGCTATTCCGAAGCCAATCAGCCCGAATAACCAGCCGGAAGCGCCCGCGGTCGCGGCATGAATCGCGCCATGATAGTTGTAGTACCAGAACTGGGACGCAAAGGCGCAGGTGAGTTGCGTCACCGTGATGACGACCAGCATGCGGGACTTGCCGATCTGACTTTCCACCACCGGTCCGACCTGCATCAGGGCAAACGAATTAAACCCGATGTGAATGATGCCGATATGCGCCAGGCCAAAGCTGAGATAGCGCCAGTACTGCTGCTCGCCGATGGCCAGTTGCGCCGTCCATCCGCCGAACACGCGCAAGGTATAGCCTGTAGGCCCAAATATCGCGGAAGCGCCCTGCATCGCAATCTCGAGCAAGAACACGATGACCATGATCGCGAGGAATACCATGATTGTCGGTGGCGCGGAGCCCGGTTGGGCCAGCCCCAGCAGGCGCGCGATGCGGTACGTTGTTAGCCCCATGACGCGGCGGTTGCATTGCGGGCAGGTCCGGGCGTCGCCATCCACCAACTTGCCGCAGTGCAGGCAGTGCTTATTGGGATACTTCAGCCAATGCAAGGACGCCGGAAGCTGTACGCCCGGTTGTTTATTCTCCCGGCGTTTCTGCCACTGATAGAGCTTCCATTTCAGGCGGGTGGTGTTGATCCCCATACGTTCCAGGAGTTGAAAGATCTGTGATTCGCGATCCATGACCTACTGCCGTTGGAACAGGAGCACGGGATTGTACTCGAGTTCCGCTTCCTCGATGTTGGTGACGCCGATCCGGCCCCGTTCGTAAAGGTACTCCATGTGCGCTCCCGTCTCTAGAAACGCGAGTAGTACGTGGTAGTCCTGGCGCTCGCCAAAGAGCTCCAGCGAGACTTCCTTGATCGATTTGGGCCGATCGCACAACGCCAGGGTCTTCTCCAGCCGCTTCTCGTGGAACGCGAGCGTCTCGTCAATGCGCCGGTGAAGCTCCGTCATGTCGCCTTCATGGCCTCCGAGTCCCAGCGTGATGCCCGGCACCGATCGGACCTTCTGAAGCGATTCCATGTAGTGCCCGAGACCCGTGTACCGGGTGATGAATTCCGGCGATTGGTTCGGCGTGATGCGCTGCAACACGTGGTCCGCCGTGAACAGAATGTCGTCGAGCCGAATGCAGACCTGCCCGGGGCAGTGTCCCGGGGTGTGAAAGATCTCGAAGGGTGTTCCAGGAAGCGGTCCTTCGTCGAACGTGAAATCCACGTGGGCGGGTTGGAAAAGATCTTTCGACCACTTGTTCATGCTCAGCAGTTTTTCCACGGCCGATGCGGACAAGCCCGCCCGATCGAGAAAGAAATGCAGGTTCTTCGTATTGAGAATGAGCCGTTCTTTGAACGAGCGAATTACGCTGACGTCCAGTTCGTGGATGCCGAGTTCCGCGCCCGACTGTTCCACCACGAAGTTCGCGCCGCCGAAATGGTCGATGTGGCCATGGGTCAAGATGAGCCGGCCCACGTCAAAGACCTGTACCCGTTCGTCGAACTCGTCTCCCAGCCTCCGGAAACAATCCTGCAGCGACGCGTTCGAGTTTTCCTGGCCGGAACCGGCGTCAAGCAGCGTGATTGGATCGGTCATGACGAGGTAGCAGTTCGTGAAGTGCTTTGGAAAGGCCTCCACGGGCAGCTTGTACACAATCGTGCCGCCGGCGCTCTCGTACCTTCGAATGGTCGGGTCGTTTTGCATGGCGTTCTCCAGAGAAGGCGTACAGTACACCGAAACCGGTATCACATGGAAATCGGTGGGCGACGCATTCGCGTTGCGTTGCCAATGATCGGTTAAGCAGATCCGACCGATCTGGCGCAGGGTCCGCTGAGCTATCGCTTCTTTGCGCCACTTTCCAGGAGCAGGTATGATGGAGCGATTCTACGCAGATTCGATTAGTTTTGGAGGTTTCGCCATGCGCACCGTGTTGATTTCATGTCTGCTGTTGACGGTGGTTCAATTCCTTGCGATCGCCGAGGATGCCGAGATTCCCCAGGAGATGAATGGACTGCCCCTCGTGTTCTCCGAGGATTTCGAATCCGGACGCGATAACTGGGTCGAGACCGATCCCAATGCGTGGAAGATCGTGGAAGAAGACGGCAACCACGTGTTCTCGAACTTTCAATCCAGCCAGTACGAGCCGCCGGTGCGGTCTCCCCACAATATCGCGCGTATCAAGGATCTGGAGGTCAGCGATTTTGTCATCGAGGTCAAGATGAAGCAGACAGGCCGCGAGTATGGCCACCGTGACCAGTGCATCTTCTACGGATACAACGACCCCGCTCATTTCTACTACACCCACCTGGCGACCAAAGCGGATGAACACGCCAATTCGATCTTTCTCGTGAACGGCGAACCCCGCGTTTCCATCGCCGAAGAGCGCACTGACGGAACCCAGTGGACCGACGCGTATCACACGATTCGCATCGAGCGCGATACGGCGGCCGGGACCATTCTGGTGTACTTCGACGACATGACCAAACCGGTCATGAAGGCGACGGATACCACGTTCCTTTCCGGCGGAATTGGGTTTGGGTCCTTCGACGACGTGGGCAACATTGACGATGTCCGGGTCTGGGGGAAGAAGGTCGGCGAGAATAAGCCGTAAGGCAGAAGCGTTAACACATGGCAAGGCCGCCCGGTGAGGGATGCCGGGCGGCCTTCTTCGTTTGGCCAATGCCCGTGCGGGATGCGGAGGGAATGAAGATGGCGTATACGCCCAAAATCCTGGCCTTTGCCGGAAGTCTTCGGAAGGACTCGTACAACAAGAAGCTCGTGAAGATTGCCGTGTCCGGCGCAGAGGCCGCCGGCGCCGACGTGACGTACCTCGATTTGCGCGACTACCCCTTGCCCGTGTTCGACGAAGACCTCGAACGGGAACAGGGAATGCCGGAAAACGGCCGGAAGCTAAAGGACTTGTTTCTTGCGAACGACGGACTGCTCATCGCGTGTCCCGAGTACAATAGCTCCATCACGGCGGTGTTAAAGAACACCATCGACTGGGTCTCCCGCCGGGAAGGGGACGAGGCACCGCTTGCGTGTTACGCGGGAAAAGTCGCCGCCATCATGAGCGCCTCGCCGGGCGCCTTGGGTGGATTGCGCGGACTGGTCACGGTGCGGTCGATTTTAGGCAATATCCAGGTGACCATGTTGCCCGATCAGATTGCGATTCCCAAGGCCAACGAAGCCTTCACCCCCGACGGCATGCTCCTCGATGGCGCGAAGCAGAAAGCGGTCATGGCGATTGGCGAAAAGCTTGCGGGGGTCTTGGCGAAACTGCATGGGTGAAGGCAGGCGCGAAGAATAGGACGTATAGGACCAATAGGACCAATAGGACCTATGGGACAGAAAACGGCCAATCGCATCTGCGATTGGCCGCCGAAACACCGGTGTGTCCTATAAGTCGTATACGTCCTATAGGTCCTATTCTTTCTCCCGCTCACACCTTCGCGAAGGCCTGCTCGAGGTCCTTGATCAGGTCTTCCAGATCTTCGATCCCCACGCTCACGCGAATCAGGTTCTGCGTAATGCCCATCTTCGCGCGCGCTTCTTCGGGCATGGACACGTGGGTCATCGTCCACGGATGCTCGATGAGCGATTCCACGCCGCCGAGCGATTCCGCGAGGGCAAACAGCTCCACGTTGCTGAGCAGGCGGAATGCTTCGTCTTTGCCGCCCTTCACGCGGAACGAGAACGTCCCGCCGAAGCCGGTCATCTGCTTCTGCGCCAGCGCGTATTGCGGGTGACTCTCCAGTCCCGGGTGTAGCACCGAATCGACCTTGGGATGCCGCTCCAGCCACTGGGCGATGCCCAGCGCGTTCTTGTTGTGCTCTTCCATGCGAACGGCCAGCGTCTTCACGCCGCGCAAGACGAGGAAGCAGTCCATGGGGCCCGCGCAGGTGCCCATGCCGTTTTGCAGAAACGCAATCTTCTCGGCCAACGCTTCATCGTTGGTAATGAGCGCGCCGCCGACCACGTCGGAATGGCCGTTGATGTATTTGGTGGTCGAGTGCAACACCACGTCGATGCCGAGTTCCAGCGGCCGCTGAAAGTAGGGGGAGAGGAAGGTGTTGTCGCAGATGGTGTGAATGCCGTGTTCCCTGGCGATGGCCGTGACCGCGCCGAGGTCCTGCAAATTCATGAGTGGATTGGTGGGCGTCTCCAGCCAGATCAGCTTGGTCTCCGGCCGGATGGCCGCGCGAATGGCGTCGAGATCGCGCAGGTTCACGAACTCCACGTCGACGCCTTTGTCCGCGATCACGGTCGTCAAGAGACGGTAGGTGCCGCCGTAGAGGTCGTCATGCACGATGATGTGGTCGCCGTGGCCGTACATGGCCAGAAATGTCGCCTCGGCCGCCATGCCGGTCGCGAAGGCGTAGCCGAACTTGGCCCCTTCCAGCGCCGCCAGGCAGTTCTCCAAGGCTTTGCGCGTGGGGTTTCCGCTGCGCGAGTAATCGAAGGGTCCCGGCTGTTCGACCCCGCGAAACGCGAAGGTCGACGTCTGATAGATCGGGGTCATGACGGCCCCGTACGCGGGGTCCGGACCCTGCCCGGCATGGATCGACAAGGTCTTGAAACGCATGAGGTACTCCTTGTAGCTGCGCCCGGTGCGGCGCGGGTCACCAAGAACTGGGGAAAACGCCAGACTCGCCAAGACACAATGTATGCGCACGACCGAAGAGAGTTGGCGAAACAGGTCCCGCGAAAACGGGAATTATACGCGGAAACCACGGCGGCCCGCAATTTTGGTGCGCAACGATTGCCGAGGGACAGCAGGGACAACAGAGACAGCAGACGCGATGTACGGGTGATTGCTTTGAAAGCGAGACCGCGTCGCCCGATGGACGCTCATGTGCCCGCTTTCGCGTGCCGCCCGTCCTATTTGTCCTATCGGTCCTATACGTCCTATTCCTAAAACGGTATCGCCCGCAGGCGCATTTCGCCTCAGTGAATCCAAGAAGCGACAATGTCCACTACCAGCCACTCGTCCCCAAAGCGACGTAGACGGAGGGTTGTTGCGCCGGAAATTTCCACCGCAATCTCTCCCGTTTCGTAATTTGAATCAACGCGGGCGCCATCGATACTGATTGCGAGGACAGCGTCCTCAGAATCAGGAATGACAAACAAGGTCATCCTCGTAGCCTCAGCCATCTTCTCCGCGTGGGTATAGCTTTCCTTGCGCGCGGGCGCGCCAGCCTTTTTTAGGGCTGCGTTACGAAGACGCACAAACGCGTCCACACTTTCCCGCGTGCCTAAATGCCCAAGTCCCATGATGGCGTGCGCACGAACCTTTGGGTCCACATTGGGATTCTGTGCCAGATTCGCGAGGAACTTGATGCAGTCGTCTCCGGCGAGTGATGCGATCGTTGCGATAGCCGCCCAAGACCATCCGCCATACATCCCGCTCAACTCCGTATCCTCTCTCGTGCGCAGCAGGAGATTCTCGAAAGGCCGAACTGTGTCCTTGTCATTCAACGCGCGGGCGATCGTGGCGTATTGGGTTACCTCGTCTCGATTTTTCACGTGAACCCGATCGATCCCATCCACACGATCGATGAGGATACGAACCAGTTCACTTCTGCTCGCTGTAGTGGGCAGCCGCAGTTTCTCCAGGTTGATTCGTCCTTCGCTGAACGCATCAGTCCACTCGTTGGGCCGAGACGCGGCGATATCACGTCGCGTGGTAGCGGCTAAATCAACGTTCTGGCCCGCCCGCCCGGCCTTTCCAAAGAACGGCGATAGACCCGGTTGCCCGGATATCACCCGCTCCATTGGCTCCAAAGCGCGCGACTGCGATTCCCAGTAGTCCACAGAACGTATAAGACGCCGAAGGTCCTTTGCTGGAAGCCGCTTTAGAATTTCGCTCAGTGCCGTAAGGTCGTCTTCGGCGTTCATCAACACCATTGCGCGTGCGAGAGCGCTTCTGGGCCGCCAATCCTCAGAACCGGCGAGTTCCTCTAATACAGATGACGCAGCATCTGGACGGTTCACCGCCAGCATATTGCAGAGCATTCCCAATTCTCCAAAGTCCTTCTCGCCTTGTTTTTCCTTACGTGCAAGCCAGCGGACTCGGCATTGAAGATAGGTCATCGCTCTTGGAAAAGGCGACGTCACGAGTAGAAGCGCCGCGCCGTACCGGTGATCCGACCACTGCGGATCCTCATACAAGTCCCGGACAACGGGTACGGCCTCTTCGCCCCATTGCTCCCAGTAAGCGGCCATTTGCGATTCGTCGGCGGCAAGGGAACGTTCAGCGTGGTTCAACGCGATCTCGACAACGACCGTTTCGATGGCAGGCGTGAACGCCGCACTTGCACCGTCTTCCCCATTAGCCAGGGGCAGACCAGCGGCGACTGTCCAATGTCCAACACCGGCGAGCTGGATTACGAGTATGCCGATGCCGCACGCGATTCGTCGCATTTTGAACGACCTCCCCGCTGTGAGTTATTCCCCACGTAATTGGACACCGCGGATGGAGTCGAGTTCGACCAACTTTTCATTTCTCGGAGCAAGCCGACGCGGTCGCCGCCCGTCCTATTTGTCCTATCGGTCCTATACGTCCTATCCCTACAACCGAGTCGCCCGGAGGCGCAGGGCGTTGGTTATCACCGAAACCGAACTGAAACTCATCGCCGCGGCGGCGATCATGGGGCTGAGCAGCATGCCCATGACGGGATACAACACGCCCGCGGCGATGGGCACGCCGAGGGAGTTGTACACGAAGGCCAGGAAGAGGTTCTGCCGGATGTTGCGCATGACGGCGCGGCTGAGGCGGATGGCTTTCGCGATGCCGCGCAGGTCGCCTTTGACGAGCGTGATTCCCGCGCTTTCCATGGCCACGTCGGTGCCGGAACCCATGGCGATGCCGACGTGGGCCTGGGCCAACGCGGGCGCGTCGTTGATGCCGTCTCCCGCCATGGCGACGATCTTCCCTTCGGATTGCAGCCGTTTGACGACTTCTACTTTGCGCTCGGGAAGCACGTCCGCTTCGACCTCATCGATGCCGAGATCGTCGGCCACGGCCTGGGCCGTCGTTTTGCTGTCGCCGGTGACCATGACCACACGAACGCCCGCCTCGTGCAAGGTCTTCAGCGCTTCCGGGGTGGATTCCTTGATGGGATCGGCCACGCCGAGCAGGCCGGCGGGTTGGTCATCGACGACTACGAACATAACGGTTTGCGCTTTGCCGCGCAGTTCTTCCGCCCGTTCCGGCAAGCTGCCCAGGTCGATGGCCTGCTCCTCGAAGAGCGCGCGGTTGCCGAGGTGGATGGTCTTACCGTCCAGCTTCCCGGTGACTCCTTTGCCCGTGATGGAATCGAAATCCTGCACGTCCGTCAGGGACACGTCCCGTTCGCGCGCGCCTTGCACGATGGCTTCGGCTAGAGGATGCTCGCTGGCGCGTTCCAAACTGGCCGCATGCCGAAGGAGATCCTTTTCGTCCCATCCGTTCGCCGGTTCCACGGTTACGAGCCGGGGCTTGCCTTCGGTCAACGTGCCCGTCTTGTCGACGACCAGCGTGTCGACCTTCTCGAAGATTTCCAGGGACTCCGCGTTTTTCACGAGCACGCCTTCCGACGCGCCGCGTCCCGTGCCGACCATGATGGACATGGGTGTGGCAAGGCCCAGCGCACAGGGACAGGCGATGATCAACACCGACACCGCGCTGACAAGCGCATGGGCCAAGCGAGGTTCCGGACCCACGAGCATCCATACGATAAACGCGACAACGGCCACCGCGACGACGGCGGGTACGAAGTAGCTCGCCACCACGTCCGCCAATCGCTGGATCGGCGCCCGGCTTCGTTGGGCCTCACTGACCATCCGCACGATCTGCGCGAGGAGTGTGTCGCTGCCCACCCGCTCGGCCTTCATGACGAAACTGCCTTTGCCGTTGACCGTACCGCCCGTGACGGAATCGTCGGCATTCTTCTCCACGGGCACCGGCTCGCCGGTAACCATCGATTCATCGATGGTGGTTTTCCCTTCGAGGACCGTTCCATCGACGGGCACCTTCTCGCCGGGGCGGACGCGCAACCGGTCTCCGGCCTGGACGTCCTTCAGCGGGACATCCACTTCGTCTCCGTTCTCCTTGATGCGGCGCGCGGTTTTAGGCGCCAGCCCGAGGAGTTTCTTGATGGCGCCGCTAGTCTGGGCGCGGGCACGAAGTTCCAACACCTGCCCCAGGAGCACCAAGGCAATGATGACCGCCGACGCCTCGAAATAGACCGGCACCATGCCACCGTGGGTTTTCAACGAATCCGGAAACAGTTCCGGCGCGACTGTTGCGACGATGCTGTATCCGTAAGCGACCCCGGTGCCGAGGGCGATGAGCGTGAACATGTTCAGGTTCCAACTGACGACCGAACGCCAACCGCGTATGAAGAAGGGGAGACCGCAGTACAGCACGACCGGCGTGGCGAGGATGAATTGCAACCACGTCTGCACGGCCATGGGGATCACGTTTGTCAGCGGCTTGCCCGGGATCATCTCCGACATGGACAGGATGAACACCGGCACAGTGAACCCGAGGCTGAGCCAGAAGCGCCGCTTCATGTCGTCGAGTTCGGCATTCGATTCCTCCGCCGTCACCTCGCGTGGTTCCAGCGCCATGCCGCACTTGGGGCAGTCCCCCGGCTCGTCCTGGACGATTTCGGGATGCATGGGGCAGGTGTACTCGGTGCGCGTGGCCGCCGGTTCGTACGTGGCGGGCTCGAGCGCCATACCGCATTTCGGACAGTCCCCGGGGCCTTTCTGCCGCACCTCGGGGCACATGGGGCAGACATATTCGCGTTGGTCGTCCTTATGCGATTCCGCCGGCTTTGGTTGAGGCGAAAGGTACTTCTCCGGATCGCCCGAGAACTTCTCTTTGCATCCCGCGGAACAGAAGTAGTAGGTCTGCCCTTCATGTTCGAAACGGTGCTTCGCCGTCTCGGGGTTCACTTTCATGCCGCAGACCGGGTCGTTCGCGTCCGTCTGCGCATAGGACTCCGGCGCGGCGTCGAACTTGGTCTTGCACCCCGCGCTGCAAAAGTAAATCGTCCGGCCGCCGTACTCCGAGGTCAGTTTCGCCCGCGCCGGATTGACGGTCATTCCGCACACGGGATCCGTAGCCAACTCCCCTGCGGTCGAATCCGTATGGTGGGATTCCTCTTCGTTCTCCATAGGGTGTTTTGCTCCTCCCTGATGCGTTGTCGAAGCCTTTAAGCTATAATGCGGTATCGGTTTACATGCGTTAGAGCTAACGCGGGGGAATCCTCGGGCATTCCAGCGTAGACGTGAAATGAAACCCCGGGATTGTGTGTTAACGGGCCTGATACACGAAATCTCTAAGCAATCGTATCGAAGTGAAATGGAGTAATGCCACGATGCCAGGGCGTAAGAAAATGACTACCAAGCTAATCGAGGGCGGCAATCCGGCCAATCCCGAGCACCCGCACGACGAGCCATTCATTCGAGGCCTCACCCAAGTCATTCGTTGGTCGGTGCGCGCGCTGGCATTGCTCATGACGGCCGTCATTGTGTGGGGCGTGGTAGACGTGGTGTACGTATTGTACGAGCGCCTGCTCGAGCCGCCGTTCCTCCTGCTCAGTATCAGCGACATACTCGCTACCTTTGGCGCGTTTATGGCGGTGCTCATTGCCATCGAAATCTTCATCAATATTACCGTCTATCTGCGTGAAGATGTCATCCACGTGAAGATCGTCATCGCGACGGCGCTCATGGCCATTGCCCGGAAGGTAATCATCATGGACCTCGAGGAGCTGGTCTGGCAGGAGGTCTTGGCGATTGCCGCAGTCGTCCTGGCCCTGAGTATCGGCTATTGGCTCGTCGTGGTGAAGGACGAGCGCGACGCGGGGGCTATCCCGCACTAGCGCCAAAGAGTTGACTTTCCCGCGCGATTGCTTCAGGCTCCTCCCCGGCAATCATCTGTCTGCAAGGAGGGAGCTACCTGTGGATACGCGGGACACGTCTGCCCAAGCAAAGCCTGAACTGAACGAAGAACCGCCCTATCCGCCCATCGGATACGCGTGGTACGTCGTCGGCGTATTGATGATCCTCTACGTGCTGTCGTTCATCGACCGGCAGATCATGTCGCTGATCGTCGAACCGATGAAACGCGACCTGGAAGTCAGTGACACGCTCATGGGGCTTCTCATGGGCACTTCCTTCGCCATCTTCTACACCTTGTTCGGCATGCCCCTCGGCCGCCTTGCGGACAGTCGCAGCCGCCGCGGTATTATCGCCGCGGGGGTGTTTCTCTGGAGCCTGATGACCGCGTTTTGCGGCATCGCGCGCAACTACGCCCAACTCTTCGCGTACCGCGTGGGCGTCGGTATCGGGGAAGCCGCCCTGTCGCCGGCGGCCTATTCGCTGATAACGGATTACTTTCCGCGCAATCGGCTTGCCACGGCGATCAGCGTGTACGGAATGGGCATCTACCTCGGGTCAGGTCTCGCCTATCTGCTGGGCGGTTACGTGATCCAGTTCGTCTATGGCGCGGACATGATCGACGTCCCCATTCTCGGCGCCGTGCGCCCCTGGCAGACGGTCTTCCTGATTGTCGGCATCCCCGGCATCTTTTTCTCGCTGCTCATGCTGACCGTTCGGGAACCGTTCCGGCGGGGACTGAAGGCTCGCGCCGGCGCATCGTCAAGCGTTCCATTGAAGGCGGTGCTCGACTACATCCACGCGAACAAAGCGACGTTCTTCTGCCACAACATGAGTTTCGCGCTGATGGCCATGGCCGGCTATGGCAGCATCAGTTGGATTCCGGCGTTCTTCATCCGCACCCACGGTTGGGAAGCGGCGGACGTGGGCAAGACCTACGGGGCCATCATGATGGTTTTCGGCTCCACCGGAATCGTGTTTGGCGGTTACCTCGCAGACCGGCTCGCCGCCAAGGGCCACATCGATTCCAAGATGCGCGCGGGCGTCGTCGCCGCGCTGGCATCCGTTCCCTTGAGTCTTGCCTATCCGCTGGTGCCGGACGGCCGTCTCGCCATGGTTTTGCTTGCGCCGCTGGCCTTCGCGGTGGCCATGCCCTTTGGCGCCGCGCCCGCGGCCATGCAGGAAGTCATGCCCGCCAACATGCGGGGCCAGGCCGGCGCTCTGTATCTTTTCGTGGTGAACTTGATCGGCATTGGATTGGGCGCCCCGACCGTTGGCGCTTTGACGGATTTTGTGTTCAAAGACGAGTCCATGGTGCGCTACTCGCTGTGCATCGTTGGAACGGCATGCGGCATTGTGGCAGCCGGGTTACTCATTCTCGGTCTCGCGCCCTTCCGCCGCAGCATGCAGCACCTGGAAGAATGGCACACGAGCAACGTGTAGACGGAACGCTCATCGTGGGCGCGGGGCCCGCCGGCCTCGCTCTGGGCGCTTGTTTGCGCCGGCTAAACCATCCGTTCACGATTCTGGAACGGGGCGACGCGCCGGGCGCTTCGTGGCGCAACCATTACGAACGCCTTCACCTGCACACGGTAAAGCAGCATTCGGGTTTGCCGCACTTGCCCTTTCCGGAGCACGTGGATCAGTATCCATCGCGCCAGGACGTGGTGGATTATCTTGACGCTTATTCGCGGCATTTCGAGTTGAACCCGCGCTGTGGTGAGGAAGTACAATCGATCCGGCGCGATGGCGATTTGTGGCATACCACGACGTCCGGCGGGTCATACATTTCCGGGCAGGTTGTCATCGCGGCGGGTTACAACCGGCATCCCTACATTCCTCCGTTTGCCGGGATAGAAGACTTCGGCGGTGATGTCGTTCACAGCCGCGAGTACCGGAACGGCAGTGCGTACCGCGGCAAGCGCGTGCTGGTCGTCGGATTCGGCAACACGGGCGGCGAGATCGCCATCGACCTTCACGAGCATGGCGCCGCGTCGATCGCGGTCTGTGTGCGGACCCCCGTCCACGTCATCCCCCGCGAGTTTCTCGGCACGCCGACGCAGATCTCCGGGATTATGTTGAGTAAGCTTCCCACGTTCCTGTCGGACTTCATCAGCTCCACCGTCGCGCGCATCGCCGTGGGCGATCTGTCGCAGTATGGCATTCATCGTCCGAAGATCAGTCCCGCGGCGCAGATCAACCGGTACGGACGCGTTCCCCTGATCGACATCGGGACCATCGATCTGGTTAAGCGCGGCATCGTCCGAATCGTCCCCGGAATCAACGCATTCACTGCGGCCGGCGCGTCGTTCGTGGATGGCACGACGCTGGAGTTCGACTCCGTTATCCTCGCCACCGGGTATCGTCCTGCTCTGGACGAGTTTCTCGAAGACGCCGCGGCGGTCACGGACCCGCACGGATTCCCGATTCCGCGCGCGGGCGCGTCGGCCTTGGCGGGATTGTATTTTCTGGGATACACCAATCCGTCGACCGGTCTGCTTCGACAAATCGCCATCGACGCGCAGCGTGTCGCGAATGAGATTGCTGCCGTTCCGGTTGCTCGCTGATCGCCACTGGGTTCAAGTCTGGCGGAACCACGACCCATTCTCGAAATCGGGATCGCTATCGGTATCGGGATCGAAATCCAGATCGGGATTAACTCACGTCACCCACCTCGATCCCGATAGCAATCGCGAACCCGATTACAGGAACGGCGGAATAGGCGCGTGCCGTCGCGAGGTTTCAAGGGATAGGGCTGCACTCCAACTTCAATCTCACCCAAACCAGAAATCGGGAGGATCCCATGGCCAAATCTTCCAAAGGACTTGCCGTCGTGTTGGCGGAGAACATGTACGAGAACCTCGAACTGCACTATCCGAAGCTTCGTCTCGAAGAAGCGGGCTACGAGGTCAAGGTCGTCGGACCCGAGAAGGGCGCGTCCTACGGCTCGAAAGAAGGCTATCCCGCCGTCGCGGATTGCACCTTCAGCGACGTGGAACCGAGTGCCGTGAGAGTGCTCGTCGTCCCGGGCGGTTTCGCGCCGGACAAGTTGCGCCGCTATCGCGAGTGCAACGAGTTTGTCGCGGCCTGCTGGAAGGCGGGCGCGGTTGTCGGGGCAATCTGTCATGCGGGTTGGGTGCCCATCAGCGCCAAGATCGTGAAGGGCGTGCGCATGACGAGCGTCAGCGCCATCAAGGACGATCTGGAAAATGCGGGGGCGACATGGGTCGACGAACGCTGTGTCGTGGACGGTAGATTCGTCTCCGCGCAGATTCCTCGCGACCTGCCCGCGTTCATGAAAGCGATCCTTGAAGTGGCGGAAGGGAACTGAGCGCAACTTTCCGCAACTACGGGTACATTCTATGGGACGGTCCAGACCTCAAAGAACATCCCCCTTGATCCCCCTTCAAAGGGGGAGTGTGCGCGAGACGCAGACTATCTAGATCCTTATCGTTCCCGCCACGAAACCGAGCCGTTTGGCCGTACCCAACGCAACACGAAGTGTTGCGAGAATTCCCCCTTTGAAGGGGGATTGAGGGGGATGTTCTTCGAGGCAGGGCAGACATCTGGTGTGTTTTTTACTGCGTTGACGTGAATTCAGCAAGTTGTCGCGTTGACTTGGTTGACTGAGGCGGCGAGGCTGGACCACACTTACGGCCACCATGCCGAAATTCACCCGGGATACTCTCATCAATGCCGCGATCGCTGCCGCAATCGTAGCAGCGACACTTGCCGTGTACTGGCAGGTCAACGCGTTTGGTTTCCTGAACGACGGCGACACTGTCAACATCACCGAGAACCCTTACGTCGCGCGCGGCGTCACGCGGGACGGTATTGTCGCCGCTTTCACGAAACCACAGGGCGGGGGATGGAGTCCCGTCGCCACGTTGACGCATATGATCGATGTGGATATCTTCGGGCTCGATCCGGGGCCGCCGCATGTCATCAATGTCATCTTTCACTGCTCGAACACGGTGGTTCTCTTCCTGCTGCTCTTCACAATGACGCGCGCGCGATGGCCGAGCGCGTTCGTTGCGGCGCTGTTCGCGTTACACCCGCTCCACGTGGAACCTGTGGCGTGGCTGTCGGGCCGTAAAGACGTGCTCAGCATGCACTTCATGCTGATGACCATCCGGTTTTACCTGCGCTATGTCGAGAAGCCGAACTGGAAGACCTCCGGCCTCGTCATCGTGCATTTCCTGGCGGCGTTGCTGTCCAAGCCCATGGTTGTGACGCTGCCGGTGCTGCTTCTGCTGCTCGACTACTGGCCCTTGGGCCGACTCGATGCGACTCCCGTGCTCGCGGAAAAGAAACGCGTGGCGCTCCGGCTGATGCGCGAGAAGATTCCGCTGTTGCTGTGCTCCATCGTGGTGTCCGTGATTACGGTCATCGTTCAACGGGCGGGCGGGACGGTGCGCAGCTTCGACGAGTACTCCTGGTACGAGCGCATGGGGAACGCGCTGGTGTCGTACGTGACGTATGTGTGGGTCACGCTGTGGCCGGTGAACCTCGCGCCGCACTATCCTCATCCAGGCGCGTTGCCGGTGTGGATGGTGCTCGGCGCGGCCGCGCTGCTCCTCGCGATCACGGCGGCGGCCTTGTTGCGCATGGGGAAGAGTCCGTACCTCATAACGGGGTGGGGATGGTGGCTGGTTTCGCTGTTCCCGGTCATCGGCATCATCCCGATCGGCAGCTTTGCCCGGGCGGACCGGTTCACCTACATGCCCCACATCGGCCTGTTCATCGTCTTTGCGTGGGGCATTAATGAACTGACACGGCGCGTGCCCCAGCGCAAACTGTTGATCGCCGCGTGCGCGGTCGTCCTGTTCATTCCGATGACCGTCGCGACTTTTCACCAGGCGGCGCACTGGCGCGAAAGCATCGCCTTGTTCGAGCATGCCGTGGCCGTGTCGCCGGAGAGTTCCGTGGCGCGGAACAACCTGGGCGTGGCGTTGATGCAACGGGCGGACTCGCCCGGCGCGCAGGAAGGCGATTTGGAATTGGCGGAGCAGCACTTGCGCGAAGCCATTGCCGTCGCGCCCGCCTCTGTGGATGCGCACAACAACCTCGGCATCGCCCTGCTGCTGCAAGGCGAGGACGAAGCGGCCGCGGCGCAGTTTGAACAGGCGCTGGAACTGAATCCAGACGACCCCGACGCGCTCATCAATGCGGCGAACGCGCAACTCGCCCAAGGCGATGCCGAAGCGGCCATCGAGATGTACCGCCGGGCCATCGCTGCGACGCCGTTCAACGTGAAGGCCCATTACAACCTCGGCGTCGCCCTCGCGCAGTCGGGCGATCTGGAGGACGCGGTCGCGTCATACCGTGAGGCCGTGGCGTTGCAGCCGGACGATGCGAGCCTGCACGCGAGTCTGGCCAACGGGCTGCTGCAACAGGGGAAGTATCCCGAAGCCGCGACGGAGGCTCTGGAAGCGGTGAAGCGAGACCCTGACGACGCCTTCGCGCACTACAATCTGGGCATGGCGCAGTACCTCATGAACCGGATCGACGAGGCGATTGCGAGCTTTCGCAGGGCCGTAGCGCTAGAGCCGGATTTCCTGGACGCCCACTTGAATCTTGCGGGGGCGTTCACGCATGCGAAACAGTGGGACGAAGCGAAACGCCATTTTGAAGCGGCGCTTCGCATCGATCCCGGCAATCCCCAGGCCGCGGAGTCCTTGCAGTCCATCGCCGATATGGCCGCGCAAGACGCGGAGGGGCAATCGCCGAAAGAGGGGTCGTGACACGATGGATCGGAACCGTGAAGCATTGGGTGTTCAAGGAGAACAGGCGTCCCGCCTGTTTCCCCAACATCAAAGAAAGCAGGCGGGACGCCTACTCTCCTTGGGATCACGAAAGCAGGCGAGACGCCTGCGCTACATTCAGGTCGCCATCCTGCTGATTCTCACCGCAGTGTCCGTGTCCTGCCCACGGCCTTCCGGACCGTGGCGGAGCGAATTGTATCCGGTTGATTGGACGCCGGAAGCAACTTATGCGGGGGGACGTTTCCTTCACGATTTTTCCTACGCGGGCTACCATTACGGCGAAGACCCATTGCCGGATGCGAAGATAGGGCCGCCCGTATTTGATGTGGCGACGGCCTACGGCGCGGACAACACGGGCGTAGCGGACGCGACCACGGCGATTCAGAATGCGATCGACGCGGCCGAGGTGGCGGGCGGCGTCGTTTACTTGCCGGCGGGGCTTTACCGGTGCGATGGCGTGTTGCGCGTGGACGAGCCCGGCGTCACGATTCGCGGCGACGGGGCGGACGCGACGAAGCTGTATTTCACCAAGTCCCAGGACATGGCCTACAAGAGCCACATCACCTTCCAGGGGTCCGTGTCGCGCGGACCGGAAATTCCCCTCGCGGTGGATGGGGAGAACCGCGCCTTCGACGTGTTCGTGAACGATGCGTCGTCGTTAAGCCCCGGCGATGAGGTCAGCCTCGGCTGGGTCATCACCGACGATTTCGTGGCGGAGCACGGCATGACCGGCACGTGGCAAGCCTTTAATGGCAACTGGCAGGCCATCTTCCGGCGCACGGTGGTGGCGGTCGATACCGCCGCGAACCCGGATCGCGTCACGCTGGACGTGCCCCTGCGGTATCCGGCGCTCGTGCGCGATGGGGCGAGTCTGCGTAAGGAAAGCGGGTATCTCAGCGAATGCGGCGTCGAAGACCTCGCGTTGGCGAACGCGGTCGATTGGGACGACGCGTGGGACATCTATCAGGTGCATATCCTGTTGTTTTCCGGCGTGAAAGATTGCTGGGTGCGCGGCGTGGATTCCTTTGCGTCACCTTATCCTCCCGCCGACGGCTACCACCTTCAGAGCTGCGGTATCGAAGTCGTGAATTCCAAGCGCGTAACCGTGGCGGATAGCGTGATGCAGACCGCGCAGAACCGGGGCGGCGGCGGATGCGGATACCTCTTCGAGATCTCGCAGTCCAACGAGGTGCTCATCCGCGATTGTGCGGGCCTCGACGGGCGGCACAACTTCATTCAGAACTGGGGATTCGGCACGACAGGCTGCGTCTTTCTCCGGTGCTACAGCGCGGGCAGCACGAACCTCGCGTACCGCAATCTGCCCGTGGGCCTGCCCGCCAACAACGAGTACCACCATTCCCTCGCCATGGCGAACCTCGTCGATCAGTGCACCCTCGACGACGGCTGGTACGCCGGCAACCGCAAGAACGAGAGCTCCGGCGCGGGGCATACCTCGACGCAGTGCGTGTTCTGGAACACGGACGGCCGCGGCGTGTTGCGCTCCTTCCAGTACGGCACGGGCTACGTCATCGGGACCGAAAACATCCGCGTCGACGTGAGCCTCGCCAACGGCCCCGCCCAGGGCACCGCGCCCGCCGACTACGTCGAAGGCGAAGGGCGGGGCGCGCAACTGGTCCCGGAATCGCTGTATGAAGACCAGTTGGAGGGGAGAATTGGGAATTGAGAATTGGGAATTAAGAATTAAGAATTAAGAATTGGGGACTAAGAACTACGAATTAAGAATTGTGAATTAAGAATTGACTGTCCCTGTCTTTTCAGGAGTGGAGATCTTCGAAAGGGTCAATCGCCATCCATTGGTGAACGAGATTCTCCCGGCTTCGCCGCTGGCGATGCCGTGTCTTATCGCCGGCGCTCCGCTGTCGATCCGAGTCCCAGTGCCCTCGCCCCCCAATCCCCAGTTCTTAATTCGTAATTCTTAATTCATAATTCTTAACTCCCAATTTCCCACCCCTTCCCGGTGCAACGCGCCGCGCCCACGGGGTAGCAACCTGTTACCCCAACTGCGGGCGCGTCTGCCGGCCCGCGCCCACCGCGAAAGGAAATCTCATGAGAAACCGCCTCGTCTTCGCCGTTCTTCTAACCCTGTGCGTCATCGTCCTTACCGCCATCGGCGCCGCGCCTCGTTATCTCGAAGAACTCCGCATCGGCGGCGGTTACGGCGAACCCGTGGACGGCGGCGCCGACTTCGAGTCCGACGGCGACCTCCTCACCGACGGCAACCTCACCGTCGACGGCAACGCGACCATCGAACAAGACCTCTACGTCAACGGCAACGATATCCTGACTGACGGGGACCTGCTCGCATTGAATCCCGCGGGGGCAGGACACTTCTTTGTAAGTTCCAACACTGCGCAGTTTCAAAACACGGGGGGTAGATTGTGGTTTGTGAATACGCTTGGGAATACGTCCCACATTCGGTTCTACATGCCAGACGGGATAGGTCTCAGTCAGGACTATGGGTCCATCTGGTGCGTGGCTTCCGACGTAACTGATAGTAGTGAAGACGGCTCCTTCAAGCTAGCTCTGATCCGTGATGGAGTCTACGACTACGATGTTCTCTCGCTTGATAGCCAGGGAAACGGCCGATTCGACGGCAATGTATCTGCGAACGGCGGCACTCTTGTCGCTGGCATCGCGGGCTCGAGACGAGGTATCGTGTCACTAACCAATGGTGCAGCGGGAACTGAGCCGGCAAGTATTGCCATTCAGTCACGCAACGGAACTACTTGGTACTTGTTTGTCGAAGATGATGGAACGGTTCGAGTACACAATACATTGCCAAGTAGTAACGCGGATGGAAATATCGTGGGATTGCAGAACTAACTTTCAACAGAGAGACGGACAAATGCGTAGCCAGTTTGGTGCAACTTCGCTTTCTCGCACACGCCAATTAGCGGACTTTCATTAGTCGGAAGTTGTCGAGGTTGATATGCGCCGGATAGGACCCACCCTGCATCGCAACGGCAAGAACAATAGAAGCTCGACTCTCCCCGACTGTTACAAACCGACCTGCTTTGGTGACGAACCCATCGTTGGTTTCAAAAGAAATCACTGAGGGGGTGAGTCGCACGAACTCAATGCCGCCAGCCCCGGTGTCACTAAGTTGCCAACCGGAGATGCTCACTGCATTCGCAGAAGGGTTGAAACAATCAACGAAAAGCTCATACTCACTGCCGCTCTCCAATTCGATCGGCTCTGTACGAAATCTGGCGTTGACAGAGGTAGGTCCAGGCGGATGTTCCCAAGAGACTCTGGCTGACTGTTGTCCGTTAGTAGAGAGCGTGTAGTCTCTTTCGACCCGGATCGTTTCGGGGGGATAGTCGAAACTTTCTAGTGTATCTATTGATGACCAGAGTTCGAGATTCCCATTCGGGAACTCGTTGTGCTTGTGTGCGAAGCGGGCGCGCGGATAGAACGGTAGAGGGTTTGTGGTAATCGTTGCGTACGCTGGCAACGCCTGCTCCCCAGGCCGGAGCGTCATTGGAAGTAATACAGGAAAAGCAGCTCGGTCCCGCACCGTATAGACGCCGCGAACGCAAGGCAGTAGGTCTCTTTCGATAAGGAAACCTCGGAATTCTCGCCCTCCCCACGTGCTCGATTCTGATGCTTCAAATACAGGGAGGAAGTATCGAATTAAGCGGGCATCTCCTTTGTTCGGGGACAGCTCAACCCGGTGGGTGAAGTCATTGAATGTAGTTCGCGCTTCGTACCGCGGCCAAAACGTCACGGGACGGTCCAGTTCGAAATCAATTGCAAAGTACGAAGAGCGCACGAAGTCGGGATCGGCGGATGCGAATCCTTCCTCGCCGATGTCGAAAGATACCCATGCTGTACCCTCGTTTTCAAATGCCTGCGACGCCACGGGAACAAGTTCTGTCTTCTGGTATCGGTCGTATAATTGGCGCGCGATGCCTGCCTGGTACATGCGCGCGATCACCAATGGCAACACGACCGTGCATGCAGATACTAAAGCGACAGTTCCGATGCGGATCGCGTGTGGTCTTAAACCCATAATTTTCTCACGTGGTCGCCTAGGAGGATTCTGGGCTGACCGGGCTATTCTCCACGACTGGACAGCACACCAAACTATGGAGAGCAAAGCGACGAGCGACCACCAAAGCGCACACTCCAAGTGAAAAAAGTGGCGTTGGGAGAATTGAAGACTGGAGTAGCCGGTGAAATAAAGCATCAAGAACAGATACGAAAGGCCGAACCGAATGCAACGCGTACTCAATATGATAGCGAGCGTCGCGCACACCAGTACTCCTTTGCCTGAGAGGAATCCGAGGTATTTCCAGCGCAGAGAGAACAATCGATGGACAAACGTGTTGGGGTTCCATTCCTCGTCGGGGGCTTCGGTGAAATACGGTCCGTAGTTCAGTATTCTGATTGCTGCCGCGTACCATCGTGTGAGCATGTCTGCCGGAAAATTGCCTGCGACCCAGCGGTACGTGTCTGCACAGATTTCGTCGTATTCTGGTGTTCCGTAGAGGATCTCTTCCGTTACTCCTCCCTGTTGGGCAAAGTCTTTAGCCAAGCTATATGCATACGGATCTCGATAGATGGGGCCGAAAGCATAAGGCGTATTGCCGACTCCCATGGCTTTTTCGAACGGTTCCATGAGGCCCAAGATTAGTACGTGAGAAGTTGTACCACCCTTCTCTCTCATCGCACCCAAGAGCGGGAAGCCTGTTGTGAGGAATGCCACAATCAGCAGTGCAATTGCGAATGCGCGCCTGCGCCAGTCTTGCCTCAGCGAACCAGGAATAAAGATTGCAAGCACGACTACGGTCGGCGGGATGCAAATCACGACATCTTTACGAAATCCGAGTCCTATTCCGAGAGTTGCGCCAAGTAGTGCTATCAGTACGTAACGGTTTCGCCACGAAAAGTTTCGGCTTACCAAATACGCCAGTGCCGCGATCGTGGCGATTATGAATGGTACCTTCGAGTAGTCGCGCAAGAATGCGAGGTAGTAGAGATTGAATGGCGACAGTATGCAAAGGAGCGTGCCTAGAAGCGAAAGGCTACGTCCGCATACCGATCGAAACAGCGCATACAGGGCCAAGCCAGAAACAGCGAACATCGCGCCAAAAAGTGGTAGCAGAGCCTGCCATGAAATGCCGAAGAACTTCCACAACAATCCAGAGGTGTATAGCAAATAGCGCCACCGGGCCTGAAGCTGAGTCAGGGGTTCCGTGGCTACTTCAGAGGGAATATCGGAAAGCGCCAGCGACTGGGACCGGCCCTCCAGGAATTCGTCCAGTCCGGGAACGGTACCGGAGACTGGGTTGACGAACCCATTACCGGCTGCAATCATCACGGCAGGGCCATATTCTCGTTGGTAGTAGTCCGCACCATCTCCCCAGACTGCGACATATGTCATCCCGAGCGTACTTGAGAAGAGCAGAAGGGAAAGACAGATGACCCATTCAACGAGCGAATCGCGCGTGAATGTCGGCTGCAACCGTGTCGCAAGATAATCTCGATCTAACAGCTGCATGGGCCGTTGCTTTGGCGGGAGATGCATTCCCGTTCGATGTAGGCGGGATACCGTTGGTTAAGCAGGAATCCTCGAATGGTGAACTCGCCGACGATGCAGAGGAGGCCGAGTGTGGCGAGGCAGGAGATGACGAGGGCGTTGAGGATGAGGCCGTTGGTGACGGTGGAGAGGATTCTGATGTGGAACACGAGGTCGATGCCGATGCGCAGGGCGACGAGGGCGGCGAGGAGGAGGCAGAGTCCTCCGATGAGTTGGAACGGTTTGTGGGAGAGGTTCACGATGTTCTCCATGTTGAATTGCCAGAGTTTGCGGAAGGTCCAGCCGCTGCGTCCGTAGGGACGGGGGAAGTGGGTCACGGGGACCTCGGTCCAGCGTCCGATGCGGGAGATGACGCTGGCGGTGTTGAAGAGTTTGAAGGGGCCGAGATCGAAGGCGTGGAGGATCTTGGCGTTGTAGAGTTTGAAGGTGCAGCCGAAGTCGCTGAGGGTGGTCTGTGAGACGCGGCGCATGATCATGTTGGCGATTTTCGAGGGGAGCACGCGGAAGGGGGAATCGCGGCGGTCGACGCGGTAGCCGCTGACGAGGTCGTAGCCTTCGTCGTATTTTTCGACGAGGCGCGGCAGGTCTTTGGGCGTGAGTTGGAGGTCGCTGTCGATAAAGAGAATGGCCTTTCCCCGGGCGCGGGTGGCGCCGGCGGTCATGGCGGCGAGTTGGCCGCTGTTTTTGAAGAAGTCGACGATGGCGTAGATGTTGGGGTCTTTCTCGAAGAGTTCTTTCATGATGTCGAAGGTGCGGTCGGTGCTGCCGTCGTTGATCATGATGATTTCGTAGGGGCGGCCGAGGCCGCGGAGGGCGTCGGACAACTGGGCGTAGAATTCGGGGAGGCTTTTCTCCTCGAAGTAGGATGTGACGATGGCGGTGATGTCGGGTTGGGGGCTGTTCTCGTCCACGCTCATGGTTCCCCGTTGAACTTGGTCTCTATCCGTTGCGGTTTCTGCCGCCCCCGTTCGGGGGCTGTATGGACTAGGAAATGATACTTCCCCAGGGATTCGCTCGTGCCTCGCTGCACCCTGGGCCAGGGGACTGGTCGCCCCTCCGGGGCTGCGCTAGTTCATAGGCGATCGTCCGGATCGAATTCCCGGATGACGGCGGCGGGCACGCCGGCGACGATGGTGTTGGGGGCGACGTGCCGGGTGACGACAGCGCCCGCGCCGACGAGGGCGCCGCGGCCGATTCGTATCCGGGGGAGTATCGTACAGTTTGCTCCCAGTTCAGCGCCATAGCCAAGGTGTACGTGCCCGGTAACGGTAGCACACGGCGCGACGGTGACAAAATCTTCGATAACGCAATCGTGGCTGATGGAGGCGTTGTTGTTGAGGATGACGTGTTGTCCGATGCGCACGTTCACGGTGATCACCGCGCCCGGCGCGATGATGGTTCCTTCGCCGATCTCGTGTTGCGTGTGGCATACGGCGGCCGGATGGACGGCGGTCAGGAAGGTGGCGCCGGACTGGGTCAGCCGTTGAACGACGGCCATGCGGGCGCGTGGATCGCCGATGGCGCAGATGCTGCGCGCCCCGGGATAGCCGGCCACCGCAGTCTCAGGTCCGAGCACGGACTGGCCATCGACCTGTAAACCGTGTTGATCCTGCTGGTTGGTCAGGAACCCGAGAATCTCAAGAGGCGGCTGTGCGCCGCTCCGGTTGTGGGCTTCCAGAATTGCGAGCGTTTCGCGCCCCATGCCACCCGTGCCGACGACGATTGCGGGAACCGGCATCATGAGGCCACCGCGGCATTGTGGATCGCTTCGATGACGTCGCAGACCGCTCCGACCGTTTCCGGCGGCAGCGATCCGAAGATGGGCAGGCAGAGGATGCGTTCCGCGACGCGCTCGGCCACGGGCAGGTTCTCCGGCCGCGCGGACGGCAGCGCCGCGTAGCAGGGATAGTGCGAGCAGAGCGGATGAAAGTATTTGCGCGTAACGATGTTGCAGTCCCGCAGGGCCTGATGCAAGGCGTCGCGCGAGATGCCGAATTGCGCCTCGTCGATCAGGATGGGGAAGTAGCTGTGGTTCGGCGTGAAGTCCTTGCTATGGGGAAGCAACGCGATACCCGGCAGCGTCGCCAGCCGTTCGCGATAGAGGCGCGCGATCGCGGCGCGTTGCGCGATCTCCTGGTCGACGGTTTCGAGTTGAAGCAATCCGAAGGCTGCCTGGAACTCGTTGAGCTTGCCGTTGATGCCGGGACCGATCACCGTTTCCTCGTCGGCGATGCCGAAGTTCTTGAGGAAGTCGACGCGCTCCTTGTGCTGCGGCGACGAAGCGACCACCGCGCCGCCTTCGATGGTCGTGTAGAGTTTCGTCG
This sequence comes from Candidatus Hydrogenedentota bacterium, assembly GCA_045863335.1. GTDB lineage: Bacteria > Hydrogenedentota > Hydrogenedentia > Hydrogenedentales > SLHB01 > JAHDWY01. Next base: position 100,334 of record BTVY01000019.1, read on the forward strand.
CGTGAAAGCTGAGCACCGAGGCGTTGCCGTAGCGCAGGATCGACTGGCCCTTATAGCGTACGCCGAACGCGTGGGCGGCGTCGTAGACTACGGCGAGTCCGTGGCGGTCGGCGATGGTCTGGATGGCGTCCACATCGCAGGGCGTGCCGTAGACATGAACGGCGAGAATGGCGCGGGTGTTCGAGCCGATGTGCTGTTCGATGCGGGCCGGATCCAGGTTGTACGTGCCGGGATCGATGTCGGCGAACACGGGGGTCACCCCGTTCCAGTGGAGGACGTGCGGCGTGGCCGCGAAGGTGAACGGCGTGGTGATGACTTCGCCGCCATTGATCCGCAGGCTTTGCAGCGCGACCAGCAGCGCGATGGTGCCGTTGCAGAAGAGGCTCAGGTTTTCCACACCGAGGTGCTGCTCCAAGCGGCGTTCCAGGTCTTGATGCATACACCCCTGGTTCGTGAGCCATCCCGTTTTCCACAGACGTTCAAGTTCCTGGGTGTAGCGTCCCAGATCGGGCATGGTCGGTTTCGTCACATACACGGGTTCCGGCAGCCGGTGGCTATCGAGGACGCGTTTCCAATCGTTTGTCGGGTCGTTCACGTTGTGTTGCCTCGTGTGCATGCGTGGTTGCGCCTACGTAACCGGCGCGTTCAGATTCTCGTAGATCTCGTTGAGGATCGCAGGAACATCGTACCGGCGACGCCACTCGGGGTAGTGGGAATGGAATCGCCGCGTATCGCTGATCCACCAGCGGTGGTCGCCCTGGCGGGGTTCATCGATCGTCGTGGTCGTCATGGAGCGTCCGGTGATTTCGTCACACAACGCGATGGCTTCGCGAACGGAGCAGTTCGATTCGCGGCCTCCGCCGATGTTATAGACCTCGCCGCAGCGCGGGGCTTTGAATACCAGCCAGAAGGCCTCGGCGAGGTCGCGGGCGTGGAGGTTGTCGCGGACCTGTTTCCCGCCGTAGCCATAGATTCGGTATTCCCGGTTGCGCACGGCGCAGCGCATGAGGTAGGCGAGAAAGCCGTGGAGTTCCGCGCCGGCGTGGCCGGGGCCGGTGATGCAGCCCGCGCGGAAGCAGACCGTCTTCATGCCGAAGTAGCGGCCGTATTCCTGGACCATGACGTCGGCGGCGACCTTGGATGCGCCGAAGACGGAATGCTTGCACTGGTCGATGGAGAGGGATTCGTCGATGCCGTGTTCGGCGTAGGGGTGGGCGGGATCGAGTTCCCATCGGGTGTCGCCTTCCACAAAGGGCAGGGCGTTCGGCGCGTCGCCATAGACCTTGTTAGTGGAAGTGAAGATAAACGGGGCGTCCGGCGCGTGGCGGCGCGTGAGTTCCAGCAGGTTCACGGTGCCCGTGGCGTTGACGGCGAAATCCGTTTGGGGATCGCGGGCGGCCCAGTCGTGGCTTGGCTGGCCGGCCGCATGCACGATGAGATCGATGGCGCCGGCCTGTTCCTGGAACACGGCGCTGAGCGCCCCTTCGTCGCGGATGTCGATCGGGTGATGGACGTAGTTTTCAGATTCCGCGGCAAGGCGTTCGGCGGTGGGCCGCGTCGACGCGTCGTCGCCGAAAAACCGGGCGCGGAGGTCGTTGTCGATGCCGTGGACATGGTGGCCTTCGAGGCAAAACCGGCGGACGGTTTCGCTGCCGACGAGCCCTGCTGATCCCGTTACGATGACACAACCCATGTAAACCCCGGCCCCTCCTGCTGTGCTGTCGAGCAGATGAACGGGCAGTCTATGCAATGGAGAAAGGAAGTTTCAATTTGATTGCGGAATGCGGAATGCGGGATTGCGCAATGCGGGATTGCGCAATGCGGAATGTAGGATTGCGGACAGACAGTCGGGGCTGGGAAGAAGACTGGGGAGCGGGCTTGTGGCTGGGAGAAAGGTAGATTTGAGGTATTCCGGTGAGAATTGAGATCTTAGATTTGGAATTTGAGATCTCAGATTTCTGGAAACTTGGACCGACTTGGAGCATGCGGTTTTGGGTTGAGGTCTTGTGGCTTGGAGCATGCGGTTCTGGGTTGAGGTCTTGTGGCTTGGAGCATGCGGTTCTGGGTTGAGGTCTTGCTTCTTGGAGCGGGTGGGTTGTAGTTGGCGTGTTGTGGCGTGGCATGGGCGGGTTGAGGTTGCAGGCATTTGGGGCGGGTTTGTTTTGGTTGAAGTTCGTGCGGGCTGAACTCTACCATGCCAATTGCACGGAGGTTGGTTGGGTGCTAGCATGAAGCCTCGGGACGGAGCAGGATTACCTTATGCATGATTTGGGCAAACTAAAGCGTCTGTCGGAGTGGCCGGAGGTACGCGTCAGTATCGAGACCGCAGTGGCGGCAGTTGTCGGCGAGATTCCGAAGGAGCGGGTTGATCTCCAGCTCAAGACGCTAGATGAGCTGTCCTTCCCGGGCTATACGCGGCGACGCGTCAGCTACTTCGTGACGGACTGGGAACGGGTCCAGGCGTGGCTCTTCGTTCCCGATGGCAAAGACGAAGTTCCCGCCATCCTGTGTTGTCACCAGACCGTGCCGCAAGGAAAAGACGAGCCGGCGGGTATCGAGGGCGATCCCAAGCTTGCCTTCGCCCGTCACTTTGCCGAGCAAGGCTATGTGACCATCGCGCCGGACACCATCACCGCAGGCGACCGCGTGCCGCTCAAACACGAGCCTTTCGATACGCGATCTTTCTACAAGGACTATCCCAAGATGTCCGCCATCGGAAAGAACGTGGCCGATCATAGCCGCGCATTGGACGTGTTGTGTGAGACGAAACGCGTGGACCCGGCGCGGCTGGGTGTCGTGGGCCATAGTTTTGGCGGTTACAACGGGCTTTTTCTGGCCGGTTACGATGACCGCATTCAGTGTTGCGTAGCGAGTTGCGCGTTCACCCGGTTTGCCGAGGATAAGAAGCCGGAGCGGTGGGTTTCGGACGGCGGTTTTGTCCACTTGCCGAAACTGAAAGAGGCAGTTGACTCGAAGAATTTCCCATTCGACTGGGAGCATCTGCTGGCGCGGATCGCGCCATGCCCGACGCTGATCGTAACGGCGTTGAATGACGATACGTTCTCCAATACGAAGAGTTGCGCGAAGGCGGTGAAACAAGCGCAGTCCGTCTACAGATTGCTCGGTGCCCAAGGCGCCCTCGAACACTACGTACATTCGGATGGGCATCGGGTTACCCAAGACACGCTCGATATGATGGATGACTGGTTCGAGCGGTGGCTCTAAGGCAGGGCACGTAAGGGAATTCCCTTTGACTCATAAACGGTTCGAGAGGGAATACATAGATGGAAACCTATCCTGTGCCCGCGAGAATCGCTGAGAATAAGCGGGGGGCCTTGGGTGTTAGGCCCATCGCCGCGCACGTCGTTTCGAACACGGTCGGGGAGTGCCTATGTCCAGTCTTCAGAGAGCGCAGATGCCGGATTTAAGACCAGAAGTTGTTGTCGATAAACGAGTTATTTCCCTGGTCGATAATATCGAGCAGGTCATTTTCGGCAAGCGTGAAGTGATCAAACTGTGTGTGGCGGGATTGCTCGCGCGGGGGCATCTCCTCATCGAGGACGTTCCGGGAATGGGGAAGACGACCTTGGCGCAAGGGTTGGCCCGATCCATCGAGGGGACATTCCACCGGGTTCAATTCACGAGCGACATGTTGCCGTCTGACATCCTGGGCGTATCGATCCTGAGCCAGCGTACCCAGGAATTCGAATTCCGGCCCGGCCCCATTTTTGCGAACGTCGTTTTGGCCGACGAAGTGAACCGCACGCCGCCGAAGACCCAGAGCGCGTTGCTGGAGGCCATGAGCGAGTTTCAGGTGTCCGTGGATGGGGCGACGCGTCCCCTACCCAATCCCTTTCTCGTGATGGCAACGCAGAATCCAATCGAATACGAGGGCACCTATACCTTGCCGGAGTCGCAGTTGGACCGCTTCATGCTTCGCGTTGAGATGGGCTACCCCGGAGACGAGGACGAGCTTCATATTATGCGCCGGCGGGATCCGCGCGTCGCGCTGGACCAATTGCAGCCGGTTGTTACTGCGCGCGAGGTGGTGGAGTTGCAGCAATTGACCGGCACCGTGATGGTGGAGGAAAGTGTCGCGCGCTATATCCTGGCGATTGTGAAGGGAACGCGGGACCACGAATTCGTGCAACTGGGCGCGAGTCCGCGGGCGTCCGTATCGTATTATGAAGCGTGTCAGGCGCGCGCGCTTGTCGAAGGCCGGGACTTTGTGACGCCCGACGACGTTCGCCAGATGGCCGTGCCCGTCTTGTCGCATCGTATCCTCGCCAAATCGCGGGATGGCAACCCCATTGCGTCTGCCCGAGCCCGCGCCTCGGCGATTCAAGACATCCTCGAGCAGACGCCCTGTCCGGAATAGCACAATGTTCCTCATAAAACGGTCCCGTGTCCGGCGGCTGGAGCGTGGCGGCTTCGTGTTTCTCATTGCTGTTCTGGCCGCCTTGGCCGCAGCATGGAATTCCGGCACCAGCCTCTATTACCTCGTCTTCGGCGGCATGGCGAGTATCATGGTTGCGTCGTATTTTCTGGCCGGCAGCGCCGTGCGCCGCATTCGCGTTGAGCGCGAGGCTCCTCACGCGGTAACGCGCGGTGAAGGATTCGGCATGGTGCTACGCGTGACGAACGAACGGCGATTGTTGCCGGTTGTGTCTTTGCGCGTGTCATTTGCCGATTCGCCCAAGGACGTCGCGGGTGTGTTTATCTCCATTCCGCCTCGGCGGACCGCGCAACTCCGGCTCAGTCAATGTTTTGAGAAACGGGGGGTGTATCCGCTGCCTCCGGTCGTAATCTCAACCTCTTTTCCTTTTGGCTTGATCGCGTCGAGTAAGACCTTTCCGGACCAGCGCGAGGTCGTCGTATACCCGCGGGTGCAGGCGGCGCGCACGGCCGTGGTCGAGCAAGCGGGCGGGGCAGGCCACATGCCGAAGGTATTTCAAGGGTCGGGCGATGAGTTCTTCAGTCTGCGTCCCTATGTTCCGGGAGACGATCCGAGGCAGATCGCGTGGCGGGCGAGCGCCAAGAGCCAAACGTTGCTGATCAAGGAACTGGAGCAAGAGTACTCGCGCCATGTGATTTTCGTGCTGGACACGCGCGTGATTCCGAGCCTTGAAGATTTCGACGAACGATTTGAGGACGCGATCGAGTTGGTGGCTTCGCTCGCCGTGACCTTGCTGAACCGGCAGTACATGGTCGCGTTGGTAACGCCGACCGATTCGCTGAAGGAGGGGGAAGGGAAAGCGCAAGCCATCAAGGTGTTGGAATTCCTCGCCCGTGTCACCACCACCGGCGCAGACAGCCCGGAACCTTTTTCGCGCGCCCTCTCAACGGCGCATCCGCGGCACACGTGTTTTCTGATGGTCTCCGCCGATCCGCGAGAGTGGGGAAAGCGGTATGCCGGGGGGGCGTCGCGTGTGCTCGACCCTCGGGAGGTCATCCATGCCTGATAGCGTAAATCGGGCGCTCCGCTTCAGCACCGTGTGCCTCGTGTTGCTGAGTTATCTTGCCCTGACCTCGGTGAGCAGTTTTGGCGGGGAAGTCGTTCTGGTGGGCATTGTAATCCTGGCGATCGCCCCCTTGCTCGAAGCCGTTGATCGGGGCACGCCGCTATTTCGGCGAATTACCTCGCTGTTCACCCTCGTATTCGCGTTGGTGATTCTGCCTCAAATGGTGATGAAAGTCGGGGTACTTATCGCGCTGACGATACTTTGCCTCTACATTCAAGCCTATTTATTAATCCACGACCGTTCGATCCGAGACTACCAGTACATATTTCTGATGGCCTTCTTCCTGATGGTGTCCGCGTGCGCGCAGAATCCGGAGCCGAGCCTGGGTCTGGTCATTCCGTTCTTCATGATAGCGATCGTGTGGTGTTTTGGAATGCTGCAGATTCGCAAGGACGTGACCGGTCATGCGGACGTGTCCGTGGGCATGCTTTTGACACCATCCACGAATGAGCGTCTCGTGCCGACGGAAGGGATGTCGCGGTTGCAGGAACCGCGGATCATCGGGGGGGCGCTGAGTTCCTTTCTGGTGCTGACGGCGGTTTGTTGTTTCTTGCTTTCCCTGGCCATCTTCGCGCTGACGCCGAGAATGGAAGTGGGGATGTTGGGTGGCAGTTCGCTCGCGGTGTCTGCGCCCGACGTTACGGACTCCGTCGACCTGGCCCGTGGCGGCCGGATTGGATCGAGCGGTACTCCCGTGATGCGGGTGCGGTTTCCCGAGGAGCCGGACGGAATCTACGACGGGGAATTGTTGTGGCGGGTGACCACACTGAATGAATACGTCGGTACACGATGGGGGCGAACACGGATTGACGAGGCGGATTTCGCGGATCGGCAGCGGCGCGAACGCAACGGTGACGTGGAGCAGACCGGACGGCGCCAGTCGAACCAGTACCGGGTGGTGCAACAGGAAATCTACCTGGACGACCCGCCCCCGACCGGGGTGCCGTGTCTCGCGTTACCACGAGACGCGGAACCGACTGACCAAGGCGGTGGGCGGCTGGATATTGATGTGTCGGGCGATTACACCGTCTATTCCAGGCAACGACGACGGGTCGCGTTGAGTTATGAGGTCACGTCCGTCGTACCTGTGGCGGAACCGGAGCAATTGCGCGAATACCCGGAGCACTTCGCATCGCTGCGGGGGCAGCGGGGGTTTCCGTTTTTCTACGAGCGTGTGATGGGATTGCGCGCTTATGAGACGTTCACGCAGGAAGAGCTTTCGGACCCGGCGCGAGAACTGGCCAGAGCGATCACCGATCCCTACGACAATCCATACGATCAAGCGGAGGCTATCGTACGGTGGTTTCAAGAAGAGGACTTTGTCTACTCCCTTACCGTACCCGAGGCAGACGGGGTGGATCCGATCGACCAGTTTCTATTGGAGACGCGTACCGGGCATTGTGAACTTTATGCGAGTGCCATGACGCTGATGTTGCGCAGTATCGGTATCCCGGCGCGCGTGGTCTCCGGCTATCGCGGGGGCGAGTGGTCGGATGCCGACGGCGCGTACATCGTGCGCAAGAGCATGGCGCACATGTGGGTTGAAGTGTACTTCATCAACTACGGGTGGACGACCTTCGATCCAACTCCCGAAAGCGACCTGCCGGAGTTGGAAATCGGCGCCTTCTCACGACTGGTCTCGCGGCAGATCTTGAATCTGAAGATGATGTGGTTTCGCGATGTCGTCGGCTACACCGGCGGCATCCATATTGGCGATATAGGACGTTTTACCTTGGGCCTGCTGTGGTTCGATTTCGATGCCATCAACACGACGATTTTGAATCGGCCCATATTGTCCGGTGTCGTGCCCAGGATTGTTTTCTGGGGTACGATTCTGATCGCACTCGCACTGGGCGTAATCGCCTTGGTGTCGCGACGGCCGAGGCGCAGAGTCGCGCACGTGATTTTCTCGCCGGACCAGATGCGAGCGACCCGGCTCTACGGGAAGATGAAACGCCGGCTCACCCGGATGGGAGTTGATTGTTCCGGTAAGACCGCCGGTGAAGTGTTCGCGGCGTTGAATGGCGATTTTCTGGCTTACGAGAAACCCGTGGGGGAGATCATCCGGGCGTACCGCGAAGCGAGGTTTGGGGGTCGACCTATGGATCGCCACCGGTACGCGGCGCTGAGTCGCGCGCTCGACGCCCTGGATCGGAAGGCGGATCCGTCCACTTGATCCGGGCGTTGCTTGACCTCACTTGCCCAGGAGGATAGCGACCTGATTAGCTTCCCATAGGGCGATGGCGATATCGAGGGAGCCGTCTGCATTAAGATCTGCCGCGCTCAGGGCGTACGGCCGCGCGTCCTTGTAGGTGTAGACTTCCCGTTCCATCATCAGGGGCGTGCCGCTTCCCTGCGATCGGTTCATCAGAACGACAACGCGCGCCGACGCAAAACACGCTGCGGCGATATCCGGCCTTCCATCACCGTCAAAGTCATCGACGACGATATCGCGGATCTCATCCTGCACGATTCGCCGGTCGTTGTCCGTGCCTACTTCGATTTCTTGCGAGACTTCAAAAGAGAAGTCGCCGTCGGCAAAGAATATGGCGATGGAGTCCGACGAGAAACAATGGGAGACCACGAGGTCCAACCGTCCGTCGCCATTCATATCGGCAGTGCGGACCTTGTGAGGGAGAGGGCCCCGGCTGGGAAATCGCTTCACCTCGGAGAATTGGCCTGCGCCGTCGCCCTTCCAAAGCGCGATTTCGTTTGTGCTGTACATGGTCGTGACCATGTCAACTTTGCCGTCGCCGTTGAAGTCGGCGAGTTGAAGGTCCCGGGGACCTCCGGGCGCGTCAATCATGTGCGGTTCCGCGAAGTAGGTTTCACCATGACCGGGAAAGACGACGATTACGCCGCTTGACCAACCGGTGGCCACAGCGTCACGAAAGGGATCTCCGGTGATTTCACGGACGGCAACGGCCGTGATACCCGGCACCGAATAGATTGCGCGGTCGTCATCGTCGCGCACACTCTCGTATCGCAGCCCTCCCTCGGGAACGGTGTAGGATGACGGTTCAAAACCCGTGGCGCCGAGATTACGAAAGAGCGTGAGATCTCGGCCGCGTGTGGCATGAAAGCTGCCGACGACCAAGTCCGGCGCCTTTAGCGCGTCCACGTTCGCGACCGCAATTGCCCACGGCGCGAACCCCGCACGAAGCGGCGGCATTTTTTCATACGTGAGATCCGGCCTTGCGACCAGGAGCGAAAGCTCATCGTTTGCCGGTCGCTCTTCCCGTGTGTCCGCCATTTCTCCGCGATCCGCGGTGATGATCTCCGGGAGGCCGTCGTCGTTGAGATCGGCAGTCACGATGGCGCAAGGATTCGGGCCGACCTGAATCCAGCGGCTGTGCTTCACGAAGGTCTCTGCGGTGGCCCAATGGACGCAGATGCCCGTGAACAAGGAAAGAACCGCCACATTCCACGATCGCACGTTCAGGCCCATGATTTTCCTGTCAGGCGTGCCGCCAGCCGAATCGCCGCGCACAAGCTGTCATCCCGTGCGACTCCCGTTCCGGCGATGTCGTACGCGGTGCCGTGATCGACCGACGTGCGCACAATCGGAATTCCCAGTGTGACGTTCACGCCCTCGTCCATCGCGATGAGCTTCAAGGGAATATGACCTTGGTCATGATACATCGCCACGACGAGGTCGAACTCACCATCCGCCATTCTACGGAAGACCGTGTCCGGCGGATAAGGCCCGCTGCAGTCGATGCCTTCGGTTTGGCAACGTGCAATGGCGGGTTCGATTTCACGCGATTCCTCGTCTCCGAGCAAACCAGCTTCTCCGGCGTGCGGATTGAGCCCGGCGACGGCGATCCGTTTGCGCGGCAGGCCAATTCTGTTCAAGGCATCGTGGGCGATCCGAATCGAGGTTTCAATGCGATCGGTTCTCACCATCTCCACCGCTTCGCGCAAGGGAAAGTGCGCGGAAATATGCACGATTCGCATCTGGTCGGTAAAGAGACACATGCGGTAGTCCGGCGATCCGGTCATTTCCGCAATGATCTCAGTGTGCCCGGTTGACGGGCACCCGCCCAACTTGATGCCTTCCTTGTTGATTGGGCACGTTACGATGCCGTCGACCACACCGTCGAGGGTGAGTTGCACGGCTGCTCGAATCCACGCCACAGCGGCCGCGCCGGCCACGCCGTCGAGTACGCCCGGCGTGTGTGGCGGATCCGCGACACCGGCGCTGAATACCGACAGCGTTCCGGGTTCGTGCCGCCAGCCCGCCGGATCCCGCACTTCACGCAGTTGGGGCAAGTTCGCAAGCATCGGCCCTTGGGCTGCCAGGATCGACGCGCTGCCGACTACGAGTGGGTCGCAGACCGAAAAGACCGCGTCGCGGGAAAGCGCCTTGGCGAGGATTTCCGGTCCGATTCCGTTCACATCGCCCATCGTGATGGCGAGACGCGGACGCAACGCGCGCTCCGATTCAAGAATCACTACGATTGTCCTTTTGCAGATTTGGCGATGAGGTAAACCAGCATGGTGCGAGACATAGCATACGCCATTGCGGGACGAAATCTCCACACGTTGTGAATTCCGATCGAAAAGATCGCTTGCGGATATCGCCCTCGGGTGGTATACTGCGCGAATCTAATGGTCGGAGCATAGAGTCGGGTTAGTAAGGCCGAAGCTGGACCGGCAAGAACCCGCAGTTGCTCGTCAAATTCACGTACCTTCACGTAGTCATGCGCAATCCCCTAGAGGGAGACGTGTGTCTGTTTACAGGAGTAAGCGGCGTGCGCGAGGTGCAGTCGGCAGACCGATGTATAGCCCTTCTTTGCACGATCCCTTCAACGACTCCGATTCCACTTCAACGCGCCCGAGTCGGGAAAAACCACCAGTCTCTGTTCGCGTCCTTACTCCGGCAACAATGGCATGGCGAGAGGAAATCGTTCGTAAACTCGCGTGTGTCTTGGGTGCAAAAGGAGTGCTTGACAAGGGCGCCGATCATGATGCACACTCGCTCCCCATTTGAGCTAAAAAGGCCTAATTTTATTGGGTTGTGGAAAGATTGTGGATAGCCCGTGGATAAGCTGTGGATAAGTTTTTGAGGTTCTGGATTTGCCGCGCGCAGCGGTCGCGCGCGGTTTGCGTAGAACGGGAGGAACGAAGTCGGCTCTGGGGTCAGTACGACGTCGATCCAACTGCAGGTGTGAACGAGTAGG
>BTVY01000020.1:0-91711 GCA_045863335.1 Candidatus Hydrogenedentota bacterium
GAGCTACCTAAGAGGACATTTCTAATGAGTTCAAAAGAGGACATTATCAGCAAGTCTTGACCTTCGGATAGATACTGAATTTGGGGTGAGCATATCAATCGGTTTGCACTTGCTAGTAGAATCATATAAACCAATGGAGATGCTGTGTGATGAAAATCACCAAGATCATTCCTGAAAGTGATTTGCGCCAGATCACCGCGGCCAATCAAAGTCTCGAGAATTGTGAGATGCCGGAACACGAGAGGGAACTGTTTCGCCAGATCGCCCTCGGGGATCTTGAAATCGAACCGGGTAAGGGGTACCCGCTGGAAAGCGTAATGAGAGAAGCTGATACACTGCTGCGAGATGGGTCGTCGTGAAGATCGCGCATTCTCGTCAAGCGCGCGCTAGCGCCATCTGTGCCGCAGCCTTGATGCTTATCCTTTTGCCCTGGTGTAAATCGGCAGCGGAAGAATCCCCCGCCGGGATGGTTACCTTGGACGGGAACGCGCTACAGGCCAACGGCCGCCACTTCCTCGGCCTTGGCGCGACGTATTTCCGCGCACTGGAACGCGCTCGCAACGACCGGGAACGCTTTCGCAGGGACCTGGCCTTCCTTTCCGAACAGAAGTTCGATTACATCCGCATCCTTTCGATGGTGGGATGGTATGAAGCGTGGAAGGGGCTTGAAATCGCCCCAGTGCGTTTTGCGAACCGTTCCGGCGAACGCGTGGAGGCATGGCCGGACTACTGGGAACAGCTTTGCGACCTCATTGATATCGCCTACGACGATTACGGCATCCGCACGCAGATCACCATCTTTGCAGACGCGCAACTCATGCCGGAGAAATCCGACCGCATCCGGCACGCCCAAACCCTGCTGGACCATCTGAAGACGCGCGAGCACAAAGTTATCCTCCTGGAAGTGGCAAACGAATCCTGGCAGAACGGATTCCCCGGCGAAGAAGGCATGGAAGAGGTCCGCGAGCTGGGCCGGTACCTTTCCGACTGCACGGACATCCTGGTCGCCTTGTCCGATTCGATTGATGCCGACAACGCGAGCCTCTTCGCCATGAACCGCGGGGGTGTAGCCGATATTGCCACGGAACATTTCGAGCGGGATCGCGATCCCGTGGAAGGCACGTGGCGCCACGTGCGTGCGCCGTGGCGGGTGCGGTCGGTCGACGGTATCCCGCCCGTGAGTAACAACGAGCCGATGGGACCCGGCTCCTCCGTGACAACCGAGGACGACCCGATCAAGATTGTCTCGGCAGCGGCCTTTTCGTACATCGCGCAACTGCCCATGTACGTCTACCACTGCGAGGCAGGCGTGTTCGGCCGGACGCGATTCGAAGATCAACCGGGCATCCGGGAATGCCGACACCTCAAGCAGATCCTCCCGCCCGATCTTCCCAACTGGACACCAAACGACGGTCTCGAAGCTGCTGCCCCGTTTACGGTCTTCGCCGACGAACAGCCGAATACCTACTGGCCCGATGCGCCCGAGTCCCAAAGCGGCGTTGTGAGAAACATCGGCGCCACACGGGACACCGAATTTGTAGCGTTGCTCATGGGGATACTTCCGGGCGGCGTCGTGCTCGAAGCGCGGCGCGCCATGGAACTAACCGTGTACAATCCGTTGTCGGGGACTGCCGTGCTCGAAAGTCGGTTGGAGAAAGGCGAGCAGTTTCACTTGGCGCAAGGCGCGGGGGCTAACGTCATCCGCGGTCGGTTCACCGGCTATACGCTGCCTTGACTTCCCTCCACCTGCCCGTCAATATCGCTTTCCATGAATCTCATCCAACAGTTCTTCAAGCGTTTGGGTCCTGGGTTGATTACGGCTTCGGTCGTGCTGGGGCCGGGGAGCATCATTGCATCCAGCCGGGCCGGTGCGGAGGCGGGCTACGGCCTCATCTGGGTCGTTGTTGCCGCAGGCATCTTGATGGCCACCTATACCGCCATGGGCGCGCGGCTGGGTTGCGCATTGGATACGACTCCCCTCGCGTATCTCTCCGTACACCGGGGGCGAATCTTGTCCGTGCTGGTCGGATTGTCGGCCTTTTTCGTGTGCGCGGGCTTCCAGTTCGGGAACAACCTGGGCGTGTCGTTTGCCGTGAGCGGCGTGACCGGCACGCCCCTGTGGATTTGGCCCATCGTGTTCACGGGCCTGTCCCTGGCGTTCCTCTTCTTCGCGCGGCACGTCTACGTGGTGCTGGAACGCCTGATGATGCTGCTCGTTGCAGTGATGATTATCTGCTTTGTCACCAACCTCTTCTTCACCGGATTGAGTGTGCCGAAGCTGGTCACCGGGCTCGTGCCGAGACTCGGTCCCGGTCAGGCCACGATTGCCGCGGCCATGCTGGCCACGAACTTCTCGATCATCGCCGCCTTGTACCAGGCCTACCTCGTGCGTGCGAAAGGCTGGAACCGGGACAATCTGGGCAACGCCGTCGGCGACGCCTGGACCGGGATCGCCATCCTGGCAACCATCGTCGTCGTCATTATGATCGGCGCGGCCCAGACCCTTTTTGGAACCGGCGCGGATTTTCAATCCGGGGGCGATCTGGCAAATCAGTTCGGCGAACTGCTCGGACCCTTCGCCAACGTCGTCTTCTGCCTGGGACTCGGCGCGGCATCATTCTCGTCGTTCATCGTCAACGCCTGCGCTGGCGGCGCGATCCTGGCCGACGGCCTTGGTCTCGATTCCCGCATGGAAGGCAAACCCACACGCCTGCTTGCCGCGGTTTGTATGATCATCGGCTGTATCGTCGGAATCACGACGCTCCTCTACAGCGCCGGCACAACTACTTCGGTTTTGCTGGCACAGGCCTCAACGCTGATCGCGGCGCCGCTGGCGGGGATCATCCTGCTGGTCATCACGTCCAGCAAGAAGACGATGGGCGATTTGCGAAATGGCCCTGTTAGCATCGGCCTGGGGATCATTGGGCTGGCGATGCTGGGATTTCTGTTCTGGCGAACGCTAACCTCGATTGCGGGGTCTCTGTTCGGTTAGCTGCTGTCTCTGCCGTCCCTCAAAGTTCGATCGATGGATCCATGATCCCGATAAACCGCTTCGCCTGGGCGGAGAGCACCTTCCCCTTGCGCAACACGACCCCATAGGTTCGGTTCGGGAAATACTTGCCCACGGGGATCACGGCGAGGTTTTCGTCGCCGGTGATACAGATGCTCATGACGATCGATATTCCCAGCCCCAGCTCCACATAGGTCTTGATGACTTCCCAGCCCCCCACTTCGAGTTTCACTTCGTACTTGAGACCGCGCTGGGCGAACACGCTCTCCACGATGCGCCACGTGCTCAAATGCCGGGGCGGCAGGATGAGCGGGTACTTGGAAATGTCCTTCAACGTCACCCGTTCTTTCGTCGCGAGCGGGTGATCGCGCGGCGCGATGAGCACCGGCTCGTACGAGAGGATCGGGTAAAACACGACGTCATCCGGCGTATCCAGCAAGGGCCCGACGGCGAAATCGACTTCGCCTTCGCGCAACAGCGCCAAGCCGTCCCGCCCGGTGACATTCTGAATCTTCAGTTCGATCCCCGGATACGCCTTCACGAAGGCCTCCACGAACCGCGGCAACACATAGAGTATCGTCGAACCGCCGGCAGCCAGGTCCACGCGCCCGTGATCCACCTGATCGCGACGGGCGATGAAGTCGTCTTCCAGCGAGTCGATCCCGTCAACCAGGGGTTGCGCCAACTCCATCAGCAACTGCCCATCCGGCGTAAGGTCGATCTTGGGCCCGCGCCGTTCAAAGAGCGTCGTCTTGAGTTCCCGTTCGAGAGCCTGAATCTGGAGGGAGACCGACGGCTGGCTGAGCCCCATGCGTTCGGCGGCTTTGGAGATACTCTTCTCGCGCGCCGCGTAATAGAAACCACGCAGTTGTTGAAGACGGTTCTGTTTATATCGAATCGGATGTTTCGCCATAGTACCGCCACCGTGTATTGACAAAGTCAATTCTATACCTCGTGTCCATTGCATTGCGAATCGGCTGCACAACCCCGCGCCAATTTGGCGTGGGGTTATCCCGCGCGGTAGGATGTGCGGCGCACGTGCATCTCTGACAACAGCAAACGCGTTATCCTTATACTTGGGGAGTGTCTACTTCATGACCGCAAGCTTCTATCCGCCTGAGCGCACCCTCATGGGTCCCGGACCCTCGGACCTGAACCCTCGCGTTCTCGCCGCGCTGTCCCGCCCAACAATCGGTCATCTCGATCCGGAGTTTATCCGCATGATGGACGAGGTGAAGTCGCTGCTTCAGTACGCGTTCCAGTCGAAGAACACCGTGACCTTCCCGGTATCCGCTCCGGGGTCCGCCGGGATGGAATGCTGTTTCGTCAATCTCGTGGAACCCGGCGACAAGGTCATCGTCTGCCAGAACGGCGTCTTCGGCGGACGCATGAAAGAGAACGTGGAACGCTGCGGCGGAACGGCCATCATGGTCCAGGACGAGTGGGGCGCGCCCGTCGATCCAGGCAAGGCGGCGGACGCGCTGAAGGCGAATCCTGACGCGAAAATCCTCGCCTTTGTGCAGGCGGAAACGTCGACCGGCGCCGAGTCGGACGTGAAAACCCTCGTGGAACTTGCCCACAGATACGATTGCCTCACCATCGTGGACGCCGTGACCGCGTTGGGGGGAACCCCGGTCAAAGTCGATGAGTGGGGTGTGGACGCCATCTACTCGGGCACGCAGAAATGCCTCTCCGCGCCCCCCGGAATCGCACCCGTCAGTTTCGGCGACCGGGCGGTCGAAGCGAT
This sequence comes from Candidatus Hydrogenedentota bacterium, assembly GCA_045863335.1. Taxonomy (GTDB): domain Bacteria; phylum Hydrogenedentota; class Hydrogenedentia; order Hydrogenedentales; family SLHB01; genus JAHDWY01. The sequence continues at coordinate 4,758 of BTVY01000020.1, forward strand.
CACGGCGCGCAAGACCAAAGTGCAGTCCTGGTTTCTGGACCTGCAATTGGTGCTTTCGTACTGGGGCGGCGAGGGCAAGCGCGCGTACCATCACACCGCACCCATCAATCAGCTCTACGCCTTGCACGAGGCGCTGGTCATCCTCCGGGAAGAAGGCCTTGAGGCGGCGTGGGCGCGGCACGCGCTGAACCACCGGGCCTTACGAGCCGGGTTCGAGGCCATGGGACTGTCTTTTGTGGTTGCGGAACACTGTCGGCTGCCCCAATTGAATGCCGTTTCCGTGCCCGAGGGAGTCGATGAGGCGAAGGTGCGGTCGGCATTGCTCCGCGAATACAGTCTGGAAATCGGCGCAGGCCTGGGCACGATGGCCGGCAAGATCTGGCGCATTGGCCTCATGGGTCACGCCTCCAGCCAAAGAAACGTACTGCTGTGCCTCGGTGCCATGGATGCCGTGCTTGGAAGCATGGGCGCACCCATCGAGCGTGGCGTCGCTGTGGCCGCGGCCAATGCCGTGTACGCGGCTTGACCTCATGGAGGGGTGTAAGTAGTATCATCCGGGCTTTGGCTGCGGCAGGGTTACGCAGCGCAGGCACATCATCAAGGGGTGTAATCGACGCACGGGCCGGAGGGAGCAGACCATGAATCGACGGATCTTGTTTTGGGCGAGCAACATTGCCCTGATTGCGACCGCAATGTCGTTCGCCATTCGCGGCGATATTATGACGGACTTTGAGTCCGAGTTCGTGCAACCCTATGTGGACGCGCAACACGAAAGCGGCGTTGCCTCGTCGTTGCCGGACTGGGCAAACACCATCCTGGGCATCAGCGAAGAGACAGACCTCGTCAAGCAGAATCTGGGGATCATTGCCGGCATCGCGTTTCTCTCGTTTGGCTTCGCAATCATTTTCGGAGGGCCGCTAGTCGATCTTCTGGGCATGGGCAACCTGCTGCGACTCGCGGCCGCATGCCATATCGGGGGCGTTCTGCTTACCATATTCGCCCCGAGCTTCTGGGTTGTGGTGTTTGCGACATTCGTAGTGGGGGCCGGCAACGGATTAGTGGAAGCGGTCTGTAACCCCTTGATCGCGACACTCTATCCTGAAGAAAAGACCCACAAACTGACCCTGTTCCATGCCTGGTTCCCCGGCGGTATCGTAATCGGCGGTGTGTTGGCCTGGCTCTTGTCCGAAGATCAGATTGGGCTTGCGCCCGAAATCGGTTGGAAAATCAAGATGGCGCTGATCCTGATTCCGGCCGTGATTTACACATTCATGATCATGGGCCAGAAATTCCCCGCCACCGAGCGCGTGGCTTCGGGCGTCCCCTTCAGCGAGATGTTCTCAGAGGCGCTACGACGACCCCTCTTCTATATTCTGTTCGTCGTCATGTGGCTTACCGCTGCGACGGAGTTGGGCACGGGCCAATGGATCGCCAACATCTACAACGACCTTCTTGGCGGTCGCGGCGGAATTCTGGCGCTGGTTTGGGGGAGCATTCTCATGTACATTCTGCGCCAATTCTTCAGCAAACCCGTCCACGCATTCCTGACGCCCGTGGCACTGATGATGGTGACCGCGCCGGTGGCTGCGTTGGGACTGTTCCTCTTCTACTATGCGAACAGCGCGCCCATGTTCTTCTTCGCCGCGACCCTGGTGTATGTTGGCGTGTGTTTCTGGTGGCCAACCATGCTCGGAATTACGAGCGAGCGCTGCCCGAAGACCGGCGCGCTTGGCCTCGCCATCATCGGTGGTGTGGGAAGTTTTTCGACGTCCATCGCCGGCCCGATCATCGGCCGCATCAACGACAACTTTGGCGCGGCCCGCGCCTTGCAGATTTGGGCTATCCTGCCGGTTATCGTCACAGTCGTCTTCCTCCTGGTCTACCTCTCCGACAAAGCCAAAGGCGGCTACCAGAAGGAGAAGTTGGAGGCCCTGAAAGAAGCCGAAGCCGCGGAATAGCGAATCCTTACGGCAGCGCGGAGACCGGAAAAAGGGTCTCCGCGCTGTCTTGCTTATGAAGCAACGGTATTGCTAGAATCGCTCTTGTTGTCAGTGGCCGTTGGACTTACCGTCCACGGGCTACGTCCAATCGCGAACACGGTGAACCTGCTGGAGGCGTGAGAATGCGCACATCCCTTTCCTGGGCCGTAGCGGCTCTGGTCCCGTTCCTACTCTTTCAAACCATTGCGGAAGCGCAATGGACCTGGTCGCCCCAGACGGGCCGCTTCATCAACGTGAAGCGCCTGCCCAAAGAGACCCCCGAGTTGCAGGTCGAGTTCGCGCGAAGCCTCATGATGCAGGGCGACTACAAGCGTGCGCTGCGGGAAACCGAGAAGTTCGAGAATTATTACGCAGACACCGATTTCGCGGACGACAACCAGTTCCTTCGCGGCGAAATCAAAATGGCCCAAGGGGATCACCTCGCCGCCGCGCGGGAATTCCAGCAGGTGGTCACGACCTATCCAGAAAGCGAGCTATTCGACGACGTCATCGCCAAGCAGTACGAGATCGGCGATTTGTTCTACGACAAAGGCCAGGCAAACTTGGCAAAACGCTTCTGGCGCCCCTTTAAGAAGCGCCCCTTGCGCCGCGCGATTGACGTATACGCCATGGTGATCGACAATCAGCCGTTCACGGCTTCCGCCGCGGAAGCCCAGTACAAGGTCGGCCTGTGCCACTTCACGCTTGAGGAATACACCGAAGCGGCATACGAATACCGGCGCGTCATCGAAGACTACGCCGGCTCCGACTGGGTGGATGAAGCCAGTTATTCGCTCGCCATCACGTACTACAAAGCCTCCCTGCCTCCCGCCTACGATCAATCGCCGAGCCTGCTGGCGGTCACCGCCATCGACGACTTTAAAGCCCGCTTCCCCGAGGACAGCCGCGTGGCTGAATTGGAAGGGATTCGGGGCGAAATGCTGAACAAGGTCGCCGAGCAGCGGCTCATGACGGCGAAATTCTACGAGAAACGCCGGAAGTTCGACTCCGCGGCGATTTACTATGAAGTGGTCGTGGAGCAATTCCCGAATACGCCCGCCGCCACCGAAGCGGCAGCGTGGCTGGCCGAGCACGGCCACAGCAAACGGTGGACAGCCTCTTCATGAAGACCCGTTGGATAGCCTTTTCCGGGCTGGCACTCGCGATCGTCGCCGGGTCCGGCTGCGGGTACACGACTCACAGTTCGCTGGATGAGAAGTACCAGACGGTCTTTGTCTCCGCCTTTCAGAACATGAGCCGCGAGTATGACCTGCAAGCGCCGCTTACCAATGCGGTCACGCGCAAGTTCATCACCGACGGCCGGCTCCAGGTGGTCAATCGCGATGAGGCCGACCTCATCCTCGAAGGTGTCATTCTCGACTATCAGCTCAAGGGCGTCACCTACGACGAAGAAGACGAAGTCACCCAATTTCTCTGCGTCGTCATCGCGGGCGCACGCCTGACGGACGGACACACCGGATCGGTTCTCTGGGAAGAACCGCGGATGGCCGGCGAAACCAGTTTCTATACGCGGGCTTCCGGCCAGTCATCGGATCGGCTTCGCGGAAACGCCGAGGTCTACTTGCCGACCGTTCGCTCCTTCGCGAGCGAGGAAGAAAACCGGGGCGCGTCAGAAGCCCTCGAACAATTGGCCTCGGATATCTTTTACCGCACCGTCGAGCCGTGGTAGCCCCTTGGAAGTCCAGGAGTTTCTGAAGAGCGTAGACAAGCAGGCTCCGGCCCCCGTTTACCTGTTCTGCCCATACAAAGCCCCCAACGCCCGGGAAGCCTCCTTTGAGCCCGTGCTGGCACAGCGCACCGTCGACCGGCTGGTTGCCCTTTATGTCGACCCCAGTACGCGGGATCTGGCGTATACAACCTACTACGCCGACGAAGCCGATCCCGGAGAAATTGTGTCGGTTTGCCAGACCCTTCCCTTCCTGAGCGAGCGGCAGGTCGTCGTGATTCACGGGGCGGAGCGCTACGAATCAGAGTCCGCAGCCGGCGCGCTTCTGAACTATCTGGAGAACCCCGCCGAATCCACCATTCTGATCCTGGTCGCGACCCGGATTGACAAACGCTCAAAGCTATACAAAGTCTGTTCAAAAAACGCCACGGTCGTCGAATGCCCGGAACTGCGGGATCGAGACGCCATGACCTGGGCTAGCCAGGAATTCACACGACTCGGCAAGAACATCGACGGATCCGCCTTGAAGGAACTCATCGACCGCACCGGCACCCATCTCAGTGACGTGACAAACGCCATCAATCTACTGGTCAACTTCGTTGGAACAAGCGAAACGGTCACCGCGTTGGACGTGGCCACCGCCTGCGCCGATGTGGCGGAAGAGGAAATCTGGTCGCTTACGGACGCCATTGCTTCCTCAGATACGGACAAAGCGGTGCGCGTATTGCGGGAAATCCTGGACCTCGGCAAGAACGAGTTCGAAATCCTGGGTTCCATTAACTGGCTGCTGAAGACCGCGTACTTCGCGGCGCCCCCTTCCAATAACCGCCTGAAGCCCTTTCTCGCGAACAAAGTCCGGCCTCTGGCGGCGAAACTGGGTAAAGAGAAGTTCCGGGACGCCTTCTCATTGTGCATGGATACGGAAATCCTACTGCGGTCCACCGGAGTCGATCGTACGCTGGCTCTGGAACTTCTCGTCATCAAGCTGGCGGCGCCCCGGCGTACTGCGCGAGTGTGACGGTAATTGGTTCTCGTTGCAATACGGCGAGATTCGGCACTACAATACGGCCATAATGACTCGCCAGAACGGGCAAAGACGAGCCAGTGGAACCAACGCTACCGTTCCACCGGTATGGGTTTTGATTAGATGGCAGTAATCGCACATACCCACACCGGACCGGAAAAGGGCGGCAATTACGAGTACCACTGGTCCGGTGCATATCTCGAAGCGCATCTCATCTCGGATGTCGGGAAAAAACGCTCCCGCAACGAGGACAGTTGCGCGATGTGCGCCCCTGACGATCCACGGATCGTTCAGGACCGGGGCCTGCTCTTCGCCGTGGCCGACGGCATGGGCGGCGTCAGTGGCGGCGATTTTGCCAGCCGCCTCGCTCTCCAGACGCTCGCGGAAGAGTACTACGCGCGCCGCGAATCCAATATTCCGATCCGCCTGAATGAGTCCATCAGTCAGGCGAACCGGCGCATTTATCAGGAAGCCGAAAACCACCCGGAATACTACGGCATGGGAACGACGGTCTCCGCGTTGCTGATTGACGGCGATCACGCCTACATTGCCCAAGTCGGCGATAGCCGGGTCTACCTCTTGCGAAAAGGCGAACCCATCTGGCAGATCACCGACGACCATTCCCTCGTTGCCGAGCAAGTCCGCAACGGCTATATCTCCGAGCAAGAGGCGCGCACCCATTCCCTCAAGAATCTCATCACTCGGGCGGTCGGCACCAAAGAAGCCGTAAACGTGGATTTGTTCGCCGTGCAGCTTCGGACCGGCGACACCCTCCTCATCTGTTCCGATGGGTTGTCGAACGTGGTCGAAAACGATCAACTTGCGACCGCGATGGCCGGCGAAAATCTGCAAGGAGCCGGTCGTGTGCTCGTGGGACGCGCGTTGAGCGCCGGAGCCCCGGACAACGTGACAGCGGTGCTGGTTCGCGCTACCGGCGCCCTTCCCCGGACCAGGTTCCACGAAGGTGCGCAGAAAGTCAGTCTAACCCGCAGCGGCCTCTTGGGCGCCTTGCGACGCCTCATCTCCTGACCGCGCCAAACCACGCACGCAGCGCAATCGCAACAAATTACATGGTAGTTTGTTGTCTGAGAAACGCATTCCGCCGGTTTGACAGTTATGGCCGGTTCCTGCCCGGTTGCAGGCGGCAAACCCCAACGCGCTGCGCCAGCGCCATGCGATGCGACGATTCTCAAGGGCGGGGCGTGTTCCGGGCCCATCGCCCGGTATCTCGATAGGCCGCACCCGTGACGCCAAGTGACCGTTCCCCGGCTTCCCTCGGAATTGATTGATATTCAGGCGGGGCATAGAATGACGTACGGGACTATTGGGCAGCTGGCGCGCGTTATGCTCTCGGACAGCGCGCAAGATGGCGGGAAGAGGTATGCGTAACATGTGCAGCGTATTCAGAGTCGCAAGCCTGCTTCTGGTTGTTTCGTGCCTGGCACTGGCACAGGCTCCTGAAGAAGCCGCCAACGACGGCCCATTCGTCGTCATTTGCCCCATCGTTACCGAACAGGGGACCATGATCGACGACGGTATCCTCGTGCTCGTCAATCGCGCCATCGCCGAGGCAGAAGGCGCCGAGGCAATAATCTTCATCATCGACACTCCAGGCGGCCGGCTGGACTCCGCAATCGAGATCACGAATTCCATCATGGACGCGCCGTGCAAGACCATCGCCTATATCAAAGGCACCGGCGCCATCTCCGCGGGCGCCCTGATCAGCTACTCGTGCGATGTCATTACGATGGGGCCCGGCAGCAACATCGGCGCCTCGCAAGTCGTCTATTTCACGGGCGAAGGCATGACGCCCGCCGGCGAGAAAGAAACCTCCTTCCTCCGGTCGAAATTTGCCGCCCTCGGTGAAGAGAAGGGGCACAATCCCGATATCGGCATGGCCATGGTCGACAAAGATATCGAGTTAATCGCCGTGCCGCGCGAGGAAGGCGGTTACGACGTCTACGCCACGAACGCGGGACAGTCCAGCGGTTCGAGCGCTTCCGGCGCTGTGAACGAAATCCTGGAGGGTATTGAGGAAAACTCGGAAATCGACCTGGGCCCCTTGAAGGAACTCGTCGAAAGCATCGCCGGCGGCGACGAGGAAGGCCCCACATCCGGCGAACAGGCCGTGCAGGCCGCCATTCAGTCCGGCTTGGCCGGGACCCATATCGTCGTAGGACCCGACAAACTGTTAACCCTCACGCCGGACGAAGCGGTGAAGTACAACCTCGCCACGGGGGAGTTCCGCACGTTGGAAAACCTGCTGCGCAGCGAAGGTCTGGAAAACGCGCGGCGAGTAGAACTCGAATTGACATGGTCGGAGGAGCTGTTCCGCTGGCTCACGAGTCCCACCGTTTCCGGAATCCTGCTCATGCTGGGAATCGGCGGACTGTACCTCGAGATCCGCACGCCGGGCTTCGGGTTGCCGGGGATTATCGGCATCGTTGCCCTGGCTTTGTACTTTGGCGCGCGAAGCGTCATCGGATTGGCGGATTGGGTCGATCTCCTGCTGGTACTGACCGGCCTTGTGCTCATCGCCATTGAAGCGTTCGTACTGCCCGGGTTCGGAATCGCAGGTGTTGCCGGGATCCTGTGTTTGCTCGCGGGGCTGTATCTGTCGTTCACCTTCTCGGATTTCTACCTGCCGGACTACTCCTGGTCGGTCGACCGCTTGCAGGACGCCGGAAAAACCGTGACCCTCACCACCGTAGGCCTAATTGTATTCACGGTGATTTTGTGGAAGGTGTTTCCACGCACACCCATTTATGGAAGGCTTGTACTGGCCGACGCCCAAGACGTGGCCATGGGATATTCCGTGCAATCCGAACAGGATCGGTCTTCCGCGATTGGCCTGAAAGGAGTCGCGACCAGCATGCTTCGCCCCGCCGGGCGGGGACGATTCGGCGACAAGACGTACCAAGTGGTGAGCCGGGCCGAGTTCATTGAAGAAGGGACACCCATTACGATCGTTGAAGTAGAAGGCAACCGCTACGTAGTCGATCGCGTGAAAGAAAACGCGTAAGCGGTTAAGGGGGAAGGGACACACAGCCATGGATGTTCGCACGTCGTTGATTCACATGCTGAAAGGACTGCGCGAGGAAATGCTCGCCATCCAGCAGCAAGGCGCCGGGTACTACAGTTGCACGCCTATGGCCCGGCGATACAACCGCTTGCTCGAACAGGCGCGCCATCTGTTCCCCGAAACGGACGGATTAATCGGGACTTTCGAGGCCCTCGAGGAAACCGACCCCAAGGATCCGGCGGACAAGATGAAGGTCGTTCAGGGTATCCGGCTCGAGATCGGTCAGCTCCTCACGCTGCTCGAATCCGCCGAGGAGCAGAAGAAATGATCTGGTGGGTCGGATTCTTCTTCGCAGCGGGAATTGCACTGATTCTCGTGGAGTTCATCCTTCCAGGTCTGGTCTGCGGAATCTTGGGCGGCACATTCCTCGTCGTGAGCTGTGGTATCGCATTATACAATTTCCCCCAGCACGGTATGTTCATCATTTTCGGCGAGGGCCTCGCGGCCGCGCTTTGCATCGGACTCGGATTCTACTTCTTCCCCCGCTCTGTCGTCGGCAGAGCAATGATTCTGGAAGATAGCCAACAGCAGGAGGCCGGCTGGGTTTCCGACACGTCCAACGCCGCGCTAATGGGTAAGTTGGGTGAGGTATTCACCGATCTCAGGCCCGCCGGGACCGTGATGATTAATGGCGAGCGCGTCAACGCGGTGTCCTCAGGCGAATACATTGCCAGCGGTGTTGCCGTTCGCGTTATCGAAGTACACGGTAACCGCGTGGTCGTCGAGGAAGTTGCAAAGGCTTAGCTTCATTCCGGGAGTGCTGATGCCGAATCTCGTCATCGCGGTAGCGCTATTCCTTGGATCGATTGTAGCCTTCGCGATCGGAGTCATGGTCTTTACCGTTTTTGGGCCATGGCTGCGCGCACGAGCGGGCCGCGCTCCCATAGCGTGGTTGCGGCTGTGCACGATGGCGATGCGGCGCGTAAACCTCGGTACCGTGGTCAACGTGTATATCCTGGCAAAGCAAGCTGGCGTGAACGCGTCGATTGACGAAATCGAATCGCACATGCTCGCGGGTGGCAATGTGAATCGCGTCATGGTGGCCGCGGCGGTGGCTCGAAGGGCCGACGTATCGTTTTCGTTTCGCATGGCGGCCGGCTTCGATCTCTCCGGGCGCGATGTCGTTTCCATCGCGCAAGATCTTGTCCATGCAAAAGAAACCGGGCTGCGGGAGCAGGCTGAAAAGGCAAACCGCGAAGCCCTTGCCGCTCGGGTGGGCAGGACCGCGGAGGTAGTGCATGCCATCGGTCCGCCGGGGCTGGTTACGGTGGACGGTGAATTGGTACAGGCGGTCTCGGTTGGCGGTTACCTCCCGAAAGGTGCTACCGTAGAAATAGTGGGAACAAAAGATAACATGGTCGTGGTTAAGGCGGCCGCGGATTAGGAAAGGACCCAGCTAATGTTAGGAACCTTCTACACGATTCTTGGCGTGGCAGCGGCCATCGTTGTACTCATCTTTCTGGTCATTGTCCTTACCTTCTTCAAACTGTATATCCAGGCCTTGCTTTCGGGCGCGCGGGTCAGCCTGCTGAGTTTGGTGGCCATGCGGCTCCGTAAGGTCAACCCTTCCGTAATCGTGGAAAGCCGCATTAACGCCGTGAAAGCCGGCCTCAACATTTCCACCAACGAACTGGAGGCCCACTACCTCGCGGGCGGCAACGTCGTGCGCGTCGTGCAGGCGCTTATCGCAGCTAACAAAGCCAATATTGAGCTGAACTTCCAGCGCGCCACGGCCATCGACCTCGCAGGCCGCGACATTCTCGACGCCGTGCAAACTTCCGTGAATCCGAAGGTCATCGACTGCCCGGATCCCCGGCAGGGTCAATCTACGGTGGCCGCCGTAGCCATGGACGGTATTCAGCTCAAAGCAAAAGCCCGCGTGACCGTGCGCACGAACATCAATAGCCTCGTCGGCGGCGCTACGGAAGAAACCATCATCGCGCGCGTGGGCGAAGGTATCGTGACGACCATCGGCTCCTCCCCGACGCACAAGCAGGTGCTGGAGAATCCCGACCGCATTTCGAAAGTTGTGTTGCAGCGCGGCCTCGACGCGGGAACGGCGTTTGAAATCTTGTCGATCGATATCGCCGACGTGGACGTGGGCGAAAACATCGGCGCTCAGTTGCAGACGTCGCAGGCCGAAGCCGACAAGCAGATCGCCCAGGCCCGCGCGGAAGAGCGCCGCGCCATGGCCTACGCCCGCGAACAGGAAATGCGCGCCCAGGTGATCGAAATGCGCGCCCGCGTAGTCGAGGCGGAAGCCGAAGTGCCCAAGGCCATGGCAGAGGCCTTCCGGAGCGGTAACTTGGGCATCATGGACTACTACCGCATGAAGAACGTCATGGCCGACACGAGCATGCGTGAATCCATCTCGAAGACGGAAGGACGCCCGGACGACGACAGCACCAATCCGCGGACCTAAGGTTCGAGGGAGCGGACGATGAATAACATCGAGGATCTGATCTATCTCCTCTTCTTCGTGATCTTCGTGATCGTCGCGATCGCGCGAAAGTTCACGGAACAGCGAGAGATCACCAAGCACCAGGAGGAGATGCGTCGCAAGAAGCCGCAGGAAATGCCGGAGACGACGCGCCGCATGCTCTACGGTGACGACGTGCCCACGGCGCGTCCGCGTTTCGGCGATGATGACGAAGAGGGGCCGGTTATCGCGCCTTCGCGCCGGGAACCGCAGATCCCCACAGCCCAGCCGCGGCAACAACAGCGCCGGGTGCCGCCTCCCGTTGCGCCTCGCCAATCGACGCAGCGCTCGGCAACGGCAGCGCCGCAACGGCCTGTGCCGCCGCCCGTCCGGCCCGTTGCCCCTGCCCCCCGTGTGGAATCTGCACGGGAAAGGGCGGCTGGTGCGTCGACTCCGTTCCGGCCGCAAGAGCAGCAACGGCGGTTAGCGCCGGAGCAACGTCGCGCGGCGCCCCCCATGCGGCAGACGCCACAGCGCACACAGCAAGCACAGCGTCCGGCTTCACCGCCTCCGGTGGTCGTTCAGCCGACGCAACAAACGCGTCGCCGGCCCGCTCAGGCTCCCGGACTTCCCGCGCCGCCGCAGCGCCCGGCAGCGCGCAAGGCGCAGCATGCACCTGCCGCATCCCGCTTCTTCGAGCACCGCGGCGAGTTGCGGCGCGCAATCCTGTTGCGGGAAATCCTCGGCCCGCCAAAGGCATTCGAGGGCCTGGACTAGCCCCAGTCCATCTGCATAAACACACGGGCGTCGTCACCCGACGGCGCCCGTTTCCCTTTCACGTCTCCACCCCCAATCGGGATCGGTATCGAAATCACTTTGCTTCAAAGCCTACACAATCAACAGTATCCGAAATGGTAGAAGCGCCATGGCGCAAGCTGTTAAACTGTTCGCTTATGAGTGACGAGAACAAGCCCATCATCGTGCAATCCGACCGATCTGTATTGCTGGAAACGGACGGACCCAAATTTGAAGACGCGCGGGACAGCATTGCGGCCTTTGCCGAGTTGGTGAAATCCCCCGAACACATTCACACCTACCGGATTACGCCGCTCTCCCTGTGGAATGCCGCCGCGTCGGGCATGACGGCCGGCGAAATCGTCGATCATCTCAAGGCCTTCAGCCGCTACGAGATTCCTGAAAATGTCATCGTCGATATCGAGGATAACGTCGCCCGCTACGGACGTCTGAAATTGTACAAACAGGAAGACGGCGGCGACCTCGTCCTCCATTCCGAAGACAGCCTGCTCATTATGCAGTTGCTGAATCAGAAGGATCTGAAACCCTATGTAGCGGGATCGCCGGACGGACACCGCATCTTCGTCAAACCGGCCGACCGCGGCAACGTCAAGAGTGCGCTCATCAAGATCGGATTCCCGGTCGAAGACTTGGCCGGCTATATCGAAGGCGCGCCCCTGAAGCTGAGCTTCCGCGAGACCACCCTCTCCGGCACGCCCTTTGGCCTGCGCAAGTACCAGAAAGAGTCGGTCGACGCCTTCTACGCGAGCGGCTCGAACCACGGCGGAAGCGGCGTGGTCGTCCTTCCCTGCGGCGCGGGCAAGACCGTCGTCGGCATCGCGACCATCGAGCGGTTGCAGACACAGACTCTCGTCTTGACGACCAATACCGTTGCCCTTCGGCAATGGAAGAACGAACTCATCGACAAGACAACGATTTCCGAAGACCAATGCGGCGAATACAGCGGCGACTCCAAGGAAATTCGGCCGGTCACCTTCGCCACGTATCAGGTATTGACCTACCGCAAATCCAAGGACAGCCCCTTCGTCCATTTCAGTCTGTTCGACGAGGGCAATTGGGGCCTCATCGTGTACGACGAGGTCCATCTGCTCCCCGCGCCCGTGTTTCGCGCCACGGCGGCCTTGCAGGCGCGCCGCAGATTGGGACTCACCGCGACGCTCGTGCGCGAGGACGCCCGCGAGGACGACGTCTTCAGCCTCATCGGCCCGAAGAAATACGATATGCCTTGGAAAGTGCTGGAAAAGCAGGGCTGGATTGCGCAGGCCTTGTGCACGGAAGTGCGCGCACCGCTCTCTCAGGACGAACGCTACCGCTACGCCATCGCGGACAAGCGTGGGAAGTTCCGCATCGCCTCTACCAACCCCGTCAAAACGAGCGTCTGCGAGACATTGGTCAAGAAGCACAAGGAGGACAATGTCCTCATCATCGGCCAGTACCTCGATCAGTTGAAGGTACTTGCCAAGCATTTCAAAGCGCCTATCATCACCGGGCAAACGGCGAACAAGAAGCGCGAGGAATTGTACGCGAAATTCCGCACGGGCGAATGCAAGCTCCTCATCGTATCGAAGGTGGCCAACTTCGCCATCGATTTGCCGGACGCCAACGTGGCGATCCAGGTCTCTGGAACCTTCGGCTCCCGGCAGGAAGAAGCGCAGCGGCTGGGCCGAATCCTGCGACCTAAAAGCGAGGGCACTATCGCGCGGTTCTATTCCCTCGTATCCCGCGATACCTGCGATCAGGACTACAGCGTCAAGCGCCAACTCTTTCTCACCGAGCAGGGCTACCGGTACGAGATCAAGAACTCCGACGATCTGAATTGAACCTCCAGATCATCGCGATCGTAATCGCCGCTTCCGTTTCAAATCCGTGCGCACTCGAAACAGCAGACCGGGATCGCTATGCTTGTGGCTGGCGGCAGTCACGGAATCGCATCATGGCAAACGTAAAACTCTATACAGGCACCTCATCATCATCGCGCACGCTGACAATCGATCGCATCATGCGCGAGCGCTGGGGGAAAGCCCTCCTTGTCGTGCCGACCCGTACCGAGGCCCGACAACGCCTTGAAAGACTCCTCCTTGACAGCGAACTGCCCGGCGCGTGGGGCGCGCCTGTACTCACGCTGGAAGATCTCGCGGCGCAGATACTCACAGATGCAGGCATCCGCGCGCATCGCATCGGCGCTATGGAACGGCGCATGCTCGTGGAAGGCGTGGTCCGCCGCCTCACCGACGAAGGCAAACTGACGGACCTAGGCGACGCGGCCACCTCTCCCGGATTCATCAATCACATCTTGGGCGTTATCACGCAACTCAAACAGGCGGCCGCCGAACCGGAACATTTCAGAAACGTGATCGGAACGCGCCGGCGGGCATCGTGGCTAGATCCCATCGTCGCCGCAGTATACGAAGGTTATCAGGAAGCGTTGATCCGCAGCCTCAGCTACGACCGCGTGGGCATCTACTGGCGGGCCGAACTCGCAGCACGAGAAACGCGTCCTCCACGACTTATCGGCATCGATACGCTCATTCTGGATGATTTCGAAGACTTTACCCTGTCCGAGTTCCGGCTCCTTCAGGCCTTGGAGCCCCTGGTCAGCGACATGATCCTGGGACTCGATGCAGACCTGGAGGAACCGAGCCGGCAGGACCTCTTCGAAATACAGCGAGACACGCTCAAAGCGATCCGAAAAGTGTGGCCGTCCGTAGAAATTGAGAATTTGCCAACGCCCCCTCCAACAACGTTCACCGAGTATCTCGCCCACGATATCTTCTGGAGACAACAGCCCGCCTCGCCCGAAGGGCTGCGCGCGAACGCGGAGATCGTGGCGTGCCCTGACCTGCGGCAGGAGATCGAATACGTCGGTCGTCGCATCAAGACCCTCGTGAACGAACAGAAGACGCCCTTGGACCGAATCGCGATAGTGTTTCGGGATATCCAATCCGTAGCAACGGAGGTCCGTACCGTATTCGCAGAATTCGGTGTGCCGATTCGTGTCGACTGTCCAGATTCACTCGAAGCCACGCCGCTCGCCGCATTTGTCCTGAATCTCTTCGAAGCCTGCCGGTCTTGGGCGCGCGAAGCCGTGCTCGACGTCATAACATCGCCGTGGTTCGCCGCCGGTGCCGCACCCCAAGCCCAGATCGATCTCTTCTCGCTCCTTGCCCGGCGGGCCGGGATTATCGAAGGACGAAATGAATGGATGGACGGTTTGGACCGGCTCCATAAGCAAATCCGCAACCTCGAAGACGACGGAGAATCCAGTTTTCGCATCCTGCCTCGCATGGAGGAAGCGCTGCTTGTACTCCGCGCACGCCTCGACACGCTGGACGCGATAGCGCAGGCCCTGCCCCGACGCGACACGATCGCGGCGTTTATCGCGGCGCTGGCGGAGTGCCTTCGCCGTTGCGGATGCGGCCAGGAAGCAACGGTCCATATGCCACCGTGGGATCGCGAACGTGCGGACTCGTCGTGGCGAGCGTTGAATGCGGCACTCGGCCGCGTGGACGCGTGGTATCGTCGCACCGGAAGCGCCGCTTCCATTAGACTGGACGAGTTCGTCGTCGTGTTGCAGAATGCTTTATGCGATTCCGAACTCGATCTCAATGGACTCGGCGGCGTTGCATGCCGCGGCGCGGATGCCCTCCGAAGCACAACCTACGATTACATATTTCTCTGCGGCATGAACGAAGGCGAGTTCCCGCGCCCGCCGTCCATCGGCGCAATCTACACGGATGACGATGTATCGGATCTCGAGGAACACAGCATTCAATTAGACACGAAGCAACGCCATGCGTCTCGCGAGATGCTCGCTTTTCATCACGTCCTCCGCGCGGCGAAGGAACACCTCGTGATGACCTGGCACGGACAAATCCAGGACGGCCGAGCCGCCAGTCCGAGCCCTTTTCTCGCGGACGCGTTGGAAATGCTCAACGACTTGGGAGTGGAGTGCGCCAGGCCGGATCCCCCTGTATTCGTACCAATGCCGGAGTGCGTTGCAAGCGAGCGTGACGTCCGCAATGCCGCCTTTGCGCGGAGTGCGACACTTCGGGATCGCCACAGGAGCGACTTCAAGTATGCAATCGACGCGCTCTCCGTAGAGACCGCGCGGCAGGAAAGCGGCGGGTTCGACGTATACGACGGCGTTCTGGCGGACAAGAAGCTAATCGAACTCATTGCAGAACAATTCGGCTCAGACCATGAGTTCAGCGTCAATCAATTGGAGATGTACGCAAACTGCCCCTTCCAATTCTTCCTGGCGCGAATACTCAATGTGTCCGTCGAGGAGGAACCCGGCACGGGTTTCGATCCTCTCGTGCGCGGCAGCATCCTTCATGATGTGCTCCAAGCCTTTCACCGCGAGTTCACCGGACTACCCGTTTCGGACATTGCGGAAGCAGACGCCGAAGCCGCTATGCTGCGTCATCTCGACGACGTCTTTGCCCACCGCGCCTACCAGAGCACGAATACGCCCCCAAAAGCAGCCGAAGTGGAGCGGGCGCGTTTGACCGTGCTACTCGAACGTTACCTCACGATCGCGCGTGATTCCGATGAAGCGATCTGGGCGCCAAGCCATTTCGAGGTGTCCTTCGGGAGTGGACGCGGAACGAGCGAAGACCCCTTGAGCACGGCAGAGCCCTTCGAACTCTCCACGAAAATCGGTCCGGTTCTCTTCAGCGGACGAATTGACCGGATTGATCGGCACGGAAACGACACGCGTATCGTCGATTACAAGACCTCGGTCTACGCCCAGCAGTCGGATATCGAAGCCGGCGTCTCGATTCAGTTGCCCTTGTACGCGTTGGCCCTCGAAGAACACCTCGCTCCGGACACCACCTGCACGGACGCGCGGTTCGTCCAGATTGGCGCTAAGAAATCCCTGCAAGGACTGTATTCAAAAACGGTAACCTGGGAAGAACGCCGGGAGAAGATTCGAGAGCAAGTCGCCGCGCTGGTGCAGGGTATCCGCGATGGCCGTTTCCCCCCTACGCCCTATCGTGAGATGTGCCGCGACTGCCAGGACCATCGGGCCTGCCGCTACGAGTCATCGCGCATCGAGCGTAAGGAGTCCAGCGAATGACGCGCACAAAGGAACAACGGCGCGCCATCGAGACCTACGACAAGAGCCTGTGTGTCGACGCGGGCGCGGGGTCAGGCAAGACCAGCGTGCTCGTGGACCGCATTCTCTATTTGCTCGAGCACCGCCATGCGACGCTCGATCAGATCGTGGCGATTACCTTCACCGACAAAGCCGCGGCGGAGATGAAAGAGCGTCTACGAAGCGCGTGCCGCAAAAAGGCGCTGGACGCCGATCCCGAAACGCTGACCTTCTGGCGTCGCATCGAACGCCGTCTCGAATCGGCGCGCATTTCGACCATCCATTCCTTCTGCATGGGGCTGCTCAAGGTACATGCCCTAAGCCTCAAGCAGGATCCCGACTTCGGGATACTCACCGAACCCGAATCGCACTTGCTGCGATTGGAAGTCGTCGAACAAACCTTTCACACCCTCATCGAGGACGGCGATCCCGCCATAATCCGGCTGGCAACGGAGTGCCGCCAGACGGAACTATTCGACATGTTGCGCATGATGCTGAACGACCGGAGCGTCCTCGCCCGCATTACGGAAGAACACGATGTTTCCGGCGCGGACACCCTTCTCGCTGATTGGAATCGCGTCGTCCAGGCGCACGTGGAGAAGCAGAACGCAACGTTGGCGGCATCGTCCATGTTTACGGAAGCCGCCCGCGAGCTGGAAGCGCTGGCGGGACAGTGCCCGGATCCGACGGAGCGCCGCGAGACCCTGAGAAGCTCCTTAGTCGCCGAGTTGAATCGTGCAACGCAGGCAGCATCCAACGACGTGCGCGAATCGGCGTTCGCAGCCATATCCGCGCTGAACGCCATCGGTGGAAGCAAGAAGAAGTGGGCGTCGGAAGACGCGTATGATCGCGTTCGCGACATCATGAACGACGTTAAGAAGGCGATCGGCTCGCAATACCTCACGCCGGTCGATGAAAAACACACCGAACGCGCGGCCGCGCTCACGGCAGACCTGTTCCGCGTATACAGGAGTATTGCCGATGCGCTTCAAGAGGCAAAACAGGCTCGCAACGCCTACGACTTCGAAGACCTCATTGCGCAGACACTGCAGGTTTTGCGCGATGACCGCCGAGGCGATGATTCAGTTCGCGCGCGCGTGGCACGGACTATTAAATTCTTGCTCATCGACGAGTTTCAGGATACCGATTCCGTTCAACTCGAAATCGCGCGCTTACTCGGTGACGTGGACGGCGGTCCACAGCTCTTTATCGTCGGCGACGCGAAGCAGTCCATCTACTACTTCCGCGGCGCCGAAGTTGAGGTGTTCCGGTCCGCCCGGGAGGGGGCCGACGAGATCATCCGCATGGATCAGAACTTTCGCTCCTTGCCAGACGTTCTCACCTTCGTGAATGACTTCTTCAGCCGGTCGTGTCTCCTCAAGGATGTGGAAGACCCCTATGGCCCCATGCGCTGGCACCGGAACTCGGACGGCGGCTGCCACATCGAGTTCCTGATTCCTGATACAATCGAAAACGCGAAGGCCCCCGATTATCGCGATGCCGAAGCCGCGCTTCTCGCGAACCGGTTACTGAATATGTGCTCGGGTCCGTCGCCGGTACAAGTTTCCGACAAGGACACGTATCGCAACGCTTCCTTTGGCGATGCGGCCATTCTTTTGCGGTCATTTAGCGACGTGTACCGCTATGAGCGGGCCCTTCGTCAGGCCGGCGTCCCCTATGTCGTCGTGTCCGGCACTGGTTTCTACGAGCGCCAGGAAGTCCTCGATCTGCGAAACCTGCTGACCGTCCTCGTCGACCCCTGGAATGAAATGGCGCTGCTCGCCGTCCTCCGGGGCCCCGTCGCTGCGCTGTCCGACGAAGCGCTGGTGCGCCTGTCCGGCTTTCCCGCGCGAGGCCATGGTCTGGCGGCGGCATTCTACAGCACAGCCTTGACCGGTGACGCCGAGCAGGATGAGCGTCTCACGCGGACACGCAAGCTTCTCGCCGAGCTACGCGATTCGCGCGACTTGCCGTTGAATACCCTCGTTCATCACGTGCTCGACCGTTCGGGATTGGAGGCCGTAGTTCTCGGACAGTTTCTGGGCGTCCAACGAGCCATGAATCTGCGTAAGGTTGCCAATCTCGCGTCTGCATTCGCGCGGACTCAGAACCCGACCTTGGCTTCCTTCGTGCGCTACCTGGGCGACGTCGCGTCGACCGCCATTCGCGAAGGCGAAGCGGACGCCGGTGCGGAGGCAGGCAATGCAGTGTCCATCATGACGGTGCACAAGTCCAAAGGGTTGGAGTTCCCCATCGTCGCCATAGCGGACATGGGCCGCGATACCCGGGGTGGCAATCGTGGCGCCCTGGCCCACCACCGCGCCATGGGCATTGCCCTCAAGGTAACCGATGACCAGGGTGAACGAGTCGCGCCGCCCATTCACCAATGCATCGTGCAGATGAAGACCTCCGAAGAACTCGCCGAACAGGCGCGCGTGCTGTACGTGGCCATGACGCGCGCGCGCGATTACCTCCTGCTATGCGGACCTCCGGATGCAAAGAAGGAGACACAATGGTTGACCGCGTTTGACAAGGAGTATGCGCTCTTCAACCGCGAGGACGGCGCGGAATTCGCCGGCACGGGCTGGCGGGCCCAGGTGCGGCGTCGCGGGACACCCGTCCATGTCCAAGCGGACCGCGCCGAGGAACCGCACGTCCCGGAACCGTCGGTGATCGCGGCGCGCATCGCTGCCGTTCCCATACCGGAGTCGACAGGGATCTCTCTCGCCGTAACGACTGCGCTGGGAGCGCTCGACGACCGCGAGCATGACCAGGACGAGCACCTTGCGGCGGGTCGAGGTGATGCCGCAGCACGAGGGACTCTGATCCACCGCTTTCTGGAACTCTGGGATTTTGCAGCAACCCCGAACGACCTCATCGAGGAACTGCTTCTCGCGGAATGTCCGGAACGCGAGCTACGCGCGCGTCTCCATGAGGAACTCCCGATTCTCGCGTCCCGGATTGTAGAATCCGAGGTTGGCATGTTGATACGTGAAAGCGCTACGCGCCTCCGGGAAGTGCCTTTCGCCCTGCGCATGGAGAGCCGCCTGTTACGCGGTACCGTCGATCTTATCCTCGACGACGGCACAATCATTGACTACAAGACCGGACGCCGGACTCCGGAGAACCACGCAAAGTACGAGCGGCAACTGCGCATCTATGCCGCCGCGTCGCGTGGCCTGGGGAATCATGCCCCAACGCGCGCTTATCTGCTCTACCTTGATGACGCCTCGAACGATTGGCTGGCCGAAGTGGACATCGCCCTACCTCTGGTCGAGGCGACAATTCAGGAACTCCGTTCAGACTGGCGCGATCTCCAAACCGGCGTTGTGGCTCAATCCTCATGAGGCGGCTTCCCGCAGCGCTCGTGTTTGCAAGCATCGTCTTGTGTTCCATCACCGGCGCGGCCGTGATTGAATCGCCCCCTTTCCGCATCACCTTTCCCGAGGAATGGAGCGAGCTTGCCCACGAAAGCCTCGCGACCCTCGAAGGAAGCTTGAACCAGTACGGTGACCGGTTGCCCGCGAACAATGCGCCGATCCTCGTTCATATCTGCGGCACGCACGGCGAATTCGCGCGCTTCGCAGGCAGCCTCAGCCAATCTTCCGTCTCCGGCGTGGCCCTGCCGGAATCGGGCGTCATCGCCGTCAAAACGCCGGATATCACACGCGGCGGCTCAGACTATATGGGCACGCTGCGCCACGAGTTGATCCACGTATTGCTGGCGCGGAACTCCGGGGGCGACAATCTGCCGCGCTGGCTCAACGAGGGAATCGCCATGATGGTTTCCGGCGAACACCGCATTGGAAGCGCGATCCACGTGGGTCAGATGTACGTGCAGGGCCGGCTCATCCCCTACAAAGATCTCTTCTTCGTATTTTTGGAGCCGGGCAAGGAACTCGAGTTCGGCGATGCCTACGCCCAAGCGCTATCCATGACGCGCTTCCTCCACGAACGCTTGGGCGATGACGCGTTCTGGCGTGTGGTGCATGCCACAAAGACAATGACTTTTGGCGATGCCCTTCGCGCCGAAGCAGGCATCTCGCCAACAGACTTCTACGACGACTGGGTCCGATCCCTGTGGCGGGTCGCCCTGGTCTTCTCGCTCATCTCCGGGTTCTCCGTGTTTCAGCTCATGGCGATCTTGACCGTTGTCGCGTATCTCCGCAAGCGCCGGAGGGGACAGCAAACCCTTCGCGATTGGGAGGAGGAAGACGAAGACGACGCTTTGGAGGAACCGGACCCGGACCTCACACCCTGGGACGAAGAGGAACTGCGCCTCGAAGAGGAGGACGACGAGTGGCGCTAGGACCCGGTAGACCGCGCGTCGCGATCGTCGGTGCAAGCGGGATCGGCAAGCACCACGCCAAGTGGTGGGATCTCGAAGGCGCTGACGTGTGCGCATTCGCAGGTACTTCGGCTGCCCGCACCGCACAGACCGGCAACACCCTTCGCGATTTGTTCGGATTCAACGGCCGCGGATACCGCGACATCGATGCGATGCTCCGCGAAGAGCATCCGGACATCGTGGATATCTGCTCCCCGCCGCACCTGCACGCCGGCCACTGCGCAAAAGCTTTGGATGCCGGCGCCCACGTTCTCTGCGAAAAGCCGTTCGTCTACGATCCCGCCGTACCCACAGACAAGTTACTGGAACAAGCCGCTACCCTGGCCAAACGCGCGGACCGGCTCGGGCTTCGCCTCGGCGTCTGCACCCAGTACAGCGCCGGTGCCCGTACGTTTCGAGACCTGTGGCGCCGGGAGTCCGGATCAGAACCACTCCGGAGGTTTCGCGGGCATCTTGAAACACCCGCGCGAGGACGACCTCCCAACCCCATCGAGACGTGGATCGATCTGGCCCCCCACCCCATCAGCATGCTGCTCGAAGTCGCGCCGGGCTGCCGTATCGACTGGAACAGTTTGGATGTCGCGTTCGAGGGACGTACCGCGTGTGCGCGCTTTCGCGCAGACGTGCCGGACGGCGGCCGCGTCGACTGTGAACTCGTGACGCGAAACACGGATTCGGAGCACCTGCGTCAGTGCCACCTGAATGATTGGGAGGTGCGAGTCGAGGGATGTCCCGGAGCCGACGGTGTGTACCGAGCGAAACTGGTCACACAACACGGCCAGACGGAAACAGACGATTTCATGCACGCGTTGATTCGCGAATTTCGCAATGGAACCGTTTTACCCGACCTTCGCGTATCCTTGGTAAACCTTACTATTACGCTGCGAATCCTGCAATTTGCCGTCGAACGGCCAGTAAAGGGATAATCTTTGTCTTGACACGCGGGTGGTGTTGAACGTGCACGGTAGAAAGAACGGGGCCGAATGAATTGGTCAGAGTTGAAGGTAAGGCCCGGAAAAGGGCTACCGCTCGGGGCGGTTGTTGACGCTTCCGGAATCCAGTTCTCCATATTCAGCAGAAACGCCACGCGCGTCTGGCTCTCCCTGTTTGAAAGCCCCGAAGATGAAGCGCCCGCTTATGAATTCATATTCGACCGGAACGCGCACCGTGTCGGCGATGTATGGACGATTCACATTGAAGGGTTAAGGGCAGGCACGATGTACGCCTACCGCATGGACGGCCCCAAACGGCCCTCGCGCGGGTACCGCTTCAACCAGTCGGATCGCCTCCTCGATCCCTACGCGCGGGGCTACACGGAGAATCCTGCCCACGGCCGCGCCAAATGCGTAGTCGTCGACGGAGCGCCCTCATGGCAAACCACGGCCCGGCCGCAGAAGCCCATGAGCCAGAGCATTATTTACGAAGTCCACGTACGCGGGTTCACGGCACACTCCGCCGACGGACAAGTTCAGGGTGGTACATACCGAGAAGTAATTGAGAAGATCCCCTACCTCCAGGAGCTCGGCGTTACCGCAGTCGAACTCTTGCCCGTTCAGGCCTGCGGAGAAAACACGCTCGCGTGGGTAAATCCAATAACGAAGAACCCGCTGAACAATTACTGGGGGTACAATACCATCGGCTTCTTTGCACCAAACCCGCGTTACGCAGGGACGCAGAACGCCGCCGAAGTCATCGCGGAATTCCGCGCGATGGTCGACGCGCTGCACGAAGCCGGCATCGAGGTGATCCTTGACGTCGTATACAACCACACCTCGGAAAAAGGCGGCCCGGAGCCATCCCAAAGTTTTCGCGGCATCGACAACACCATCTACTATCTCGTCGACGACCACGGCCGATACCGCGATCTCACCGGCTGCGGAAACACGCTGAACTGCAACCATCCCGTCGTGCGCGACCTGATTATGGACAGCCTCCGGTATTGGGTCACCGAGATGGGCGTCGATGGGTTCCGTTTTGACCTGGCGTCCATCCTGCGCCGCGACCGCGCGGGGCACATGATGTATACAGGTCCATTGGTCGAGCACATGTCGGAATGTCCGATCTTGCGCGACGTAAAGTTGATCGCCGAACCCTGGGATATCGCGGGTGGATACCTGGTCGGTTCCTTCGGAGACGAGCAATGGGCCGAGTGGAATGGCCAGTACCGCGACGACGTGCGCAGGTTTTGGCGGGGCGACAAGGGCATCAAAGGCAATTTCGCCTTACGCCTGACCGGCAGCCCGGATCTCTACGGCGACGACGGCCGAACCCCCTTGCACAGCATCAATTTCATCACCTGCCACGACGGGTTTACCCTGCGCGATCTCGTGTCCTACAACGAGAAACAGAACGAAGACAACGGCGAAGATAACCGGGACGGAACGAACGAGAATTTCAGTTGGAACTGCGGCAAGGAAGGCGAAGTCGACGATCCTGCCGTAAACGCGTTGCGCTTGCGCATGCAGAAGAACTATCTCGCCACGCTCTTCCTCTCCCTCGGCGTTCCCATGCTGCTCGGGGGCGACGAATTCGGGCGCACGCAACGGGGCAACAACAACGCCTACTGCCAGGACAACCCCATCTCCTGGTTCGATTGGGCGCTACTCGAAAAGAACCGCGAACTGTTCGAGTTCTGCAAACGGCTAATTCGTTTCCGTCACGAGAACCCAGTGTTCGCGCGACGGACCTATTTCACCGGCCGCCCCAGTAAACCGGGCGCGGACGCCGACCTGCTCTGGTTCGACGCGGAAGGTACGCCCCAGATGTGGACGCCCGAGGACCCGTCCCTCGCGTGCATGATTAACGGAACGGAAAACGGCGGCGTATGCCTGTACCTCATGTTCAACCCCTCTTCCAAGGTCATCCCGTTTACCGTGCCCGAGCGGCACTGGCGGGTGCGGATCGATACCGCTACGACAGGTCCCGGCGACATTGTGGAGGCGGAAGAAGCGCGACGCCTTCAGGCAGGACGGAAGATGGTCGTGGAGAAAAAGTCGTTACGCGTGTTGTCGTGCCACCCCGACGGATGACGCGCTGGATTACCGGATCAGCGAGAAGAGGGCATCCGTCCCTTCGGTCCCGGAGAATTGATCGACTCCAGAAAGCACGATACCGGCAATAACGCTGGCCAGCCCGTAACACAACCAAACCGCGTAAATCGCCAATCCTGCGTGCACCGTCTTCCGCAGCGTCCCGGACCATACCTTCGGCACGGGCAGTGCTGACAACGCGGCCAGCGGCAACCCCACCGCGAGCACCCAGAAAAACCATGAGCCGGCGTCCTGCATGAGCCAACTCCAGCGCCGCTCCAGCATCAGCGGTTGGGCCGCAATCGCCTCGTACCCGCGGGCAATGAAGACCAGTAGAAGCCAAGCGCCATAGTGCAGCGCAAGCGCCACCCCAAAGGTTGCCCCCAACGTCTTCGCGATCTTCAAGGGCTCAAGGGGCTCGATGCCACGGCGTTCGCCAAAGAAGTAGTCCCAGAAGAAGACTCCCAGGTAGGCCAGTAAAAGCACCGGCAGCAGCGGCAGCACCAGTCCCATAAGCACGACGATCACCCGCACGATACTCGCATCAATATCCAGCTTCCGCGCGATTCCCGAACAAACCCCGAGCCAGACCCGGTCCGGCCAGGAAACGAAGGTAGTTGTCGGGAATTTGTCCGCAGGAACCAGACGGGAAGCCTGACGCGCCGGACTGCCGAGATTTCCCAGCAGATTCTCCAGGTCGATATCCGCAATGCCGTTCGGAAACTTCTTGAGTTCCGTCTCAATCCGGGTATTCAGCTTGGCCAGCGCGGCTTCACGGTCGCGGGAAGGGACATCGTTGAGCTGATCCCCGACTTCCTTGAGATACTGCGTGATTCGGCGCTCCTGGCGCTCGGTCAGTTTTGGTGCGTCGCTTGGCATGGGCGAAGTATAGACCGAAGGTTGGCTGGAAGGTCAAGGACGGCGTGCCATTCGCGCACCCCAATGCCCGAGACATTCATTCGGTACCGTCTTCACTCGTGTAGAACCGAAACGCGGCGACCGGCTGTCCCGCAACGCCGAAATCGCCCGCAACCCGCACCCACGACGGCTCGGCATCGTCTGACCACGGATCGAGGGTCAAGGTAGTCGCGCAAACCGCTCGCTCCAGTGGCGGCACCGATACGGTCCATTCGCGCGTTCCAAGCACCCAGCCCTGCGGCGGATCTTTGAACGCGACCTTCCCTACGACTGGCGCGTCGGAAAAGTTGTAGACCAAGAGGCGCAGGTCCGCGGGAACGCCCGGTTCCAGCGCGCGCTCGTACTGTGGCGTCCAGCCTTGGGTCTTGTCGACCACAACCCGCTCCGCCATTTCAAGCTGCAACACCACGGGCGATGGCTTACCAACTTGCCGTTCTACGCTTCGAGGTGCTTCCAGGTTTAGTTTGCCGGTTTCATTCTTCGGGAGCACGAGGAAGATGGCGTTTGACTCAAGCGTTGCAGGCACTCCAGATGGAATTGGGCGGCCAAGATAATCGTACACCGCCGTTGCCTTAACGTCGGACGGCAATGACCAGTCCAGGGTCGCCGTGCCGCGCCGATCCCAATCGCCCGGATGTTCGAACCACGCGATCAGTACATCATGATGCTCGCCATCGGGAACGCCTCGAAACGCGTAAATGTGGGCATCGGGCTGGTTCTCGAAGTGCCAGCGTCCCAGACACGTGGCCCCCGCGAGAAAGCGCCCCAACGCCGCCGTCGCAACGTAACTGGGACGCGGCGTGAGATCCTTGCGCAACAATCCGAACTGAACCGCGCCGTTCTGCTCCATGTAATGTCCGAGAATGAAATGAAAGTGCCGCTCTGCCCCGTTGAACAGGCTTGTCGCATACGAGTGCGCCATGAACGCCGCCTTCTTGAGGGCATCCTCTCGGGTAAAGTCGCCCCACTCCGACTCCGGATCGGGACGCATCCCCCGGTCGCACTCCGTCACCCAGATCGGCCTGCCGGCGGATGCCCGGCGCGCGGGCTCCCACAGCCGATCGTACGAATCCGGCCAGTCGTAGGAGTGAATGCCGTAGGTTTCGTAGTATGGCCACGTCTCGTTTGCCAGAATTCCGTCGGCCATGCTCGCCGCGTTCACGCCCGCGATGGGTTGCCAGCAGACCGTCACGTCCGGGTTCCCTGCCTTGAACCCCAGGTAGGCGGCCTTCTGGTTCGCGCACATCTCGTCGATCGTCTGGCCGCCGAAGTTGCCGGAATTCGCCTCGTTCCAAGGCTCCCACGCGTCCACGGAACTGCCGAAGCGATGCGCCACGTTTTCCGAAAATCGATAGACATCGCGCAGGTCCGGCGCGAAACGGCCATGGTCGCGCTTCGAATCGGTAGCCCATTGGGGCGTGTCGTGCCACACCTGCAAAACCTGCAATCCGTAGTCTTTTTGAATCTGCGCGGCCTTGTCATACTGCGTAGGCGGTGCGAAACTTCCCCGCTCCGGCTCGATCTCGCGCCACCGCAGCCGGTCGCGAATCCAGTTGGCACCCGCCAGACTCGCCAGCGAGGCGTACGCATCCTGCGTCACGGGATCGCCGGTTGCAAACCAGGAAACGGCTCCATCAAGACAAACCGGAGAATCGTCGGGAATTGGAGTGCTCCACGGAGCGAGAACCGCCGCCGTCGTGCGAGCGACCTCTTGATGGCCCGCGTCCAGGAACTCTACTTCATACCAACCGATTCCTATCGACCCGAGCGCCACGGAGTCTTTGATCATTCCCTCGGCGACGACACCGCCGCGATCGTCGAGCGCGCGCCAATGCGTTGCCGCCGAATCCAGGTTTTCGGGAAGGGCGACAACGACCACCTCTCCCTCCACGAATGTGTTGCCCGGATGGTTCGGCATCGGCGCCGGCGGCGTGCGATCTTGCGCGTTCGCACTGAATGCGACTAGCACAGCCGCCAATATCTCAGGCCAAACAGACGAACGTCTACGCGCGGCGCCTCGTCGCAGGTCGCTTTTCCCCAGACGCATGGTTTACTCCCCCGTTTGCTCTCCTTTCAGATACCCGATCAGGTCGCGAAGTTGCTGCTTCGTCATGGCCTTCTCGAGTTCCTCCGGCATGAGCGAAAGACTCGCGGTATACATAGTTTCGATCGCGTCGCGCTGGATGGTGTCCTCCACCCCCAGGGGACCGCGGATCGTGATCGTCGATTCGGTCTGCGAAGTGATGATACCGGAATAGGTCTGAAAATCCAGGGTTTCGACGACGTAGTTCTCGTAGCCCTCCACAAGAAGACTGTTCGGCATGATGATGTGCAGCAAAATCGATTCGATGGGCTGGCTGCGAATGTCGGTGAGATCCGGACCAACCGCGAAACCCTCTCCCTTGAAGGTGTGGCACGACGAGCACAGTTCTTTGAAGACACCGTGGCCTTCGGCGGGATGAGGAGCCAACGCCAGGGCGGACTTGAACTCCTCATACACCATCGCTCGGTCAGTCGTCTTCACAGCGGCGAACGCGGCATCCGCCCGCTGCTTGATGGTTTCGTCTTTGCTGCGCTGCAACCGGCTGCGCGTGGCCGGGTCGATTGCCCACGCCTCGATCGCGCCGGCATCGATGGCATCCATCAGCGTGAGGATACGCTCCTTGTTAGTTAGCATCGCGCCGAGTACCGCCGTGCGCGAAGGTTTGGTCAGCGGACGCCACGTATTCGCGTCGACGAGCAATGGACCGACGCGTTCGTCCTGGATCGTGCCCAAGGCTTGTACCGCAGCCACTTGCAACTCCTGCGCCTCGTGAGGCGTCAAAAGCGCGGCGAGCGGAATTGCCGCCGTATCGTAGTTGGTGTATCCGAGCATCCGCACCGCCGCAAGCCGGTCGGGCAGCGGCGCATCGCCATCCCCCGCCACTTCGGCCGCCGCCTGGACCATGGATCTGATGTGCTGAATACCGGCCTCGTCTAATCTCTCCGACCCCTTCAATCGCGCCAGCGCGGAGCCGCCGGGTTCAAACTGTTTCCCCTGATGAATGCCTTCCAAAACGCCGGTCACTCCCGCGACCTGCCAAGAGGGCGCGGGAACTGCGGCGGACTCGCTCAACAGATCGGTGACGAATGCGCCCGTCGCCGTGGCGTCTTGGCCCAGCGCGAAGGTACGGCCAAGGGTGCTCAACATGTCAGGGAGAGACTCGGCATCCCGTGGCATAACGGCGAGAAAGGCCTCCGCAAAGGCGGGCATGCCTCCGCCAGCACTGCTGAGCGCAGCGGCACGCATCCACTCGTCGTCGATGCCTTTGGCCGCGATGGTAGCCAGCGCCTGTGGAACACGTGTGTCCTCCGCATCGCCAAGCGCCAATGCCGCCGCAAAACGCACGTTGGCCTCGGGATCATCAGCCAGTGCAATCAGTTGGTCCACGATCGCCTCCGACCCCAACACCCGCCACCACGCGAGATGAACCGCCGTCTCCCGCAGGTCGGGAGACGGGTCTATCATACCCGCGATCATCTCTTCGTCGTCCAGTTCCTGAAAGGCTTGCAGGAGATGCATGGCGTGCGCCTTCGCTTGGGGTAAGGCCGCATTCGCGAGTACGCGATGAAGCGGCCCGGCGATGGCAGGATCTTCACGCTCAATCAAGAGCCGATGCGCCGTGTCGCGGGTCCACCCGTTCGGCTGCTGCAACGCTTTGCAGAGCGCCTCGACGCTGGTATCACCGAACCGCGCCTTGGCTAGCGCCTCCCCCGCGGAAGGCGCATCCGCCGAAGCGATGCGATAGATGCGGCCATGTTGTTTCCCGCTGTCGAAGTCTGTCACCGCGGCGACCTCCGGCGGCAGATAGGTGGGGTGCTCGATGGTCTTGCGATACATGTCGCAAAGGTAGAGCGCGCCGTCGGGACCGTTGCACAAGAACACCGGACGTGACCAGTTATCTGTCGTCGCGAGGAACTCGACCCCATCGCGCACGCGCTCGGCCACGAAGGTGCCGCCTTCGCGCACCAGCCGATCCGTATGCACGAGGTTCGCCGTCGGTTCGCACACGAAACTGTTGCCACGGTATTCCACCGGCAACGCCGTCCCGCGGAAGATCGTCAAACCGCAGGCCGCTGTGAACGTACCCGCGTGCGCGTACGCCGTAGTAGGCGCTTCACTCAACGCATAGATCTTCGCCGCAGCGCCGTGGTCCGGGATGTCGCAATACGTCTGGGTAGATCCAAGATTCGGGTTGCGCGACAACCACTGCGGTTGCATCACCACATGCGCGACGTGCCGCCGGTTGCTGCAAAAGAACTTGCGTCCATAGTCGTCGAAAGCCTGCCCAAACTGGGCCTGTCCGGCCGTCGTTTCGAAGGATCCTGTCAACGGAAAAAACCGGAAATCATAGCTGCCCATCGTGATCGGCCCGATCTCGGGATAGTCCGGCGACGTGACCTCTCCCCCACTCAACCCATTCGTGAGGTAGATCCAGTTGTCGATGTTCAACGTGGGATGGCTGACGCGGAGCTGCGTCGACCCGCCGAGCGAGAAGCCGGAAAGCATCGACTCCTTTACGTCCGCTTTCTTGTCCCCATCCGTATCCTTGAAAAAGAGCACGTCCGGCGCGCAGGTCACGATGATCCCGCCTTTCCAGGGCATGACCCCGTTGGGGAACGTGAGCTTGTCCGCGAACACCGACCGCGTTTCGAAGTAGCCGTCTTCGTCCGTGTCCTCCAACAGCGCCACACTGCCGACAGAATCGCTTTCGTCCTGCGTCGGGTAGCCACGATTCTCGACCACGTACAACCGCCCTGCTTCGTCAAAGCACAGGGCAACGGGATCGAACACCTCCGGCTCGGCCGCAATCAACTCGATCCGGACATCGGGTGCCAGTTGAAATAACTCAACAGCTTCCTTTGCAGGGATCGGGTCAAGCTGTTCGGCCCAGGCCAAGGGAAAGCATAAACTCATCACAAGCAAACAAAGAACGGACCGCATACATCTCTCCTTGGGGATTCACCAGACAGTCCGCGTAGCATACCGAATCGCAGGTCCCTGTGAGAAACGCCGGATTTGCCGGATTTGATCGGGATTCGCTGCTTCGGTACCGTTTAAACGCGGATCGGGGCAGGACCGCCTGTCCCGCTTGGGCCGCAATGAAACCACACGAGGTGCAGTACAATCATGATATCGATTTGGCGGATACTCGGAATTTGCGCAGGAGTAGGACTCATGACCGCGTTACCGGTTTGTGCGGACGGTATGAAGATTGGCGCGGGCCGGTGCATCATCACGCCGGAAAAGCCTATGTGGATGTCCGGCTATGCCAGCCGGACCGAGCCGTCGGACGGCAAGCTGCATGACCTCTGGACGAAAGCCCTCGTGATCGAAGATGAAGGCGGCGCCCGCGGCGTCATTGTGACGACCGATCTCGTCGGTTTGCCCGCTAGCATCTCCGGTCCGACCGCCGAAAAGATCGCGCAGGAGTTCGACATCCCTCGGGAACGCGTCATGCTTACGGCATCCCACACACACAGCGGTCCCGTGCTACGGGACAACTTGTTCGACATGTACGGGCTGACCGAAGAACAGTGGGCGCTCGTCGAAGAGTACACCGAGCTGTTACCGGAACTAATCCTCACCGCAGTGCGGCAAGGCGTGGAAAACCTGGAACCCGGCACCTTGCACTGGGGCATTGGCGAAGCAGGCTTCGCGAAGAATCGCCGCAAGTACACCATTGACGGCGTCACCAACGATTTCAACCCCATCGGCCCCGTTGACCACGACGTACCCGTGCTCTCGGCGCGCGCGGCCGATGGTTCGTTGAAAGCGGTCCTGTTCGGGTACGCCTGCCATTGCACCGTGCTTGGAATTCAACAGTGGAACGGCGACTACGCCGGTTTCGCGCAAGTCTACCTTGAGGAACAACTCCCCGGGACCACGGCGTTGTTCGTCGCGGGTTGCGGCGGCGACCAGAATCCGCTGCCGCGCCGCGAGATCGAACTCGCGGAAAAATACGGCAAGGAGTTGGGCCAATCGGTGGAGGCAGTGTTGAACGGCACGATGGCCGACGTGCACGGCCCCCTTTGCGCGGCGTACAAGGAAATCCCGCTGGCGCTGAGCGAACCGCCGACCCGCGAAGAAGTCGAGAAGCAGTTGGAAGACCCGAACGTCTATATCCAGCGCCGGGCCAAGGGACTCCTGCGCAAGTTCGACGCAAAGGGCGCCCTGGACACGACGTACCCCTACCCGGTGCAGGTCTGGAAACTGGGCGACACGCTTCAGTTCACCGTGCTTGGCGGCGAGGCGACTGTCGACTACTCCCTGCGGCTCAAGTATGAACTTGGCCGCGAAAAGCATTTCGTCATTGCCTATGCCAACGACGTGTGCTCGTACATCCCCTCGTTACGCGTGTTGCGCGAAGGCGGGTACGAGGGCGAATCTTCTATGATCTATTACGGATTCTACGGCCCGTGGGCGCCTCCCATCGAGGAGCATATCGTGGCCGCGGTGCATGAGTTGACAGAACAAACGGGTGCGGCCGTCGCCAACGGTGGCTAACGCCGCAAACGAGGGGAACTCGAACGATGTGTGGTGCGCTTCGTAGTATGATGCTTGCAGTGGCAGCCGTTCTGGCCTTGGGCGCAGGGCCGGCCATGGCGCAGGAGGAAAAAGCGGTGGAATTCAAAGCGGGGGCGGCGGTCAGCAACATATCGCCGTGGATGGGATTGTCATTGGCCGGCCACATGCAGGACCGCGTCGTCGATAACGTGCACGACCAACTGCACGTGCGAAGTCTCGTGCTCGATGACGGAACAACGCGATTGGCCTTTGCCGTCGTGGACAGTTGCATGGTGCCGAAAGAAATCATCGACGCGGCAAAGAAAACGATCGAAGAGTCGACGGGCCTGCCCGCGAGCCACATACTCGTATCGGCGACCCACACGCACACGGCGCCCTGTTCCACGCCGGTATTCCAAACGGACCCGAGCGAGGACTACCAGCGCTTCCTGACCGCGCGCATCGTGGATGCGGTGCAATGCGCCATCAACAATCTTGCCCCGGCGCGGATCGGGTTCGGGCAGGGCAGTCTGCCCGACGAAGTCTTCAACCGACGCTGGCGCATGAAACCTGGCACCATCGGCCCCGACCCCTTTGGGAACGACGATGAACTTGTGAAGATGAATCCGCCCCGCGCCAGCGAGGATCTCATCGAACCGGCCGGACCCATCGATCCGTCCATTCCGTTCCTCGCCGTGGAAACCGCGGACGGCGAACCCCTCGCGTTGCTCGCGAACTACTCCCTCCACTATATCGGCGGGACCGGCGGCGGCGATGCCTCCGCCGACTATTTCGGCATGTTTGCGGACCGCATCCAGGAGCTGCTGAAAGCCGACCGGCGCGATCCCGCCTTCGTGGGCATTATGACCAACGGCACCAGCGGCGACATCAACAACATCAACTTCCGCGTGCCCGCCGAAGCGCAGCAACCGTTCGAGCAAATGCGGAAAGTGGCGAACAAAGTCGCCGCGGAAGTGTTCCAGGCGTACCAAGACGTGCAGTTCCAGGACTGGGTGCAATTGTCCGCCGCCCAGGAGCAGATCGAACTGGGCGTGCGCAAACCGGACGAAGCCGAACTGGTCCGGGCCAAGGAAATCATCGCTCAGGCCGAAGGGCCCGAAATGAAGACCATGCCGGAGATTTATGCCCGCGAGTCGGTGCTCATCGCCGAGTACCCTGACACCGTGCCGGTCCTCCTCCAGGCCTTCCGCATTGGTGACGTGTTGATTTCCGCAGTCCCCTGCGAAGTGTTCGTCGAGATCGGTCTCCACCTGAAAGAGCAAAGCCCTCTCGACAAGAGCTTCACCATCGAACTCGCCAACGGCTATAACGGCTACCTCCCCACGACGGAGCAGCACTCCTGGGGTGGCTACGAAACCTGGCGCGCCCGTTCCAGCTACCTCGAAGTCGAGGCCGACCAGAAGATCGCCGAAACCGTTTTGAACCTGTACGGGCAGGTCACCGCCGGTATGGAGCAGGGCGGATAATACGACAAAGCTGGAGTCTGGACAGTCTGACGCAACCATGCGGCCAAAAATGAACGCGCCGGTAACGGACTTCTCCGTTACCGGCGCGCCAACGTTCTACGGACGACGATCGCCTAATCCAGCTTCTTCACATACACATTCCGGAACTGCACGAGGCTTGAAGCCGAATTCCACTCGTCTTTGCTCGCGTTGTATCCGCCGTGATGCTGGAGCGCGAGGGCGCCCTTCTCGGGCACGCCCGGCAATTGCGCGTTGTCGAGGACCTTTTCGCCGTTCAACTCGACCGTGAGTTTGTCACCGTCCATCGTGATGAGGAACGTGTTCCACTCGCCGACGGGTTTGTCCATGTTCTTCGACGGCGTCACTCCCGCGCGCACCGACGCCGGCATCTCCTTGTCCATGCGATAGCCATACACTTCACCGGAACCAACCGGCCAGCACCAGATGTTCACCTGCGCCTTGGAGGTTCCCCGCAGGTAGATACCGGAATCGGCGTTCGGGAGGTTCTCGATGATTTCCTTCCCGTTCTCATCGGTCTTGTGGGAACCATCCGGCAGCACCACCGGCACTGGATATTCGCCCTTGGTTTCCTTGATACGCCACTCGACGTAGATCTGAACATCGCCGAACTCCTCTTCAGACCAGAGACTGTTGTCCCCCTCCTTCGGCGCATCGGCGCGGGGCATGCAGTCGATCACGCCATCCTGAACCGTCCAGATCCCTTCGTTGCCCGAAGGAACCGTCCATCCACTCAAATCCTCCCCATTGAACAGGGGCTCCCACCCCTCGCCCTCCGGTGGCGCGGCATATGCGGCTGCAGCGGTCATCATCGTGATACCGCAAATGGCCAAAAACCTCTTTGCTGTAGTCGTACGCATTTAACATTTCTCCTCGTCAGCGTGACGCGTTAAATATCCAGCACCCGGTCCATGCGCGCCGCAATGTCCGCGAGCCGGGCACGGTCGCCCCCGCCCACTTCAGCCGTTGCCCAGCCACTGTAGTTGATGGCGAGCAGCTCCCGGCGCACGCCGGCCCAATCAATCTCGCCGTCGCCGATCTCCACTTCAAACCCTTTCCAGGGACCTTCGTCCATCTGTTTCGTGCGGCTATACTCTTTGATGTCGAGCTTGTGGATGCGATCCCCCAGCACCGGGACCCAATGCTCCGGCCATCCGAATCGCGCCACGTTGCCCACATCGAAATACACCTTGACCCAGTCGCTCTCGAGTTCGTCGATATACCGCGCCATCTCCAGTGGCGACAGCAGGAAATTGTTCCACACGTTCTCCACGAGCAACAGGATGCCCTGTTCTTCCGCATACGGAATCGCATCGCGAATCGTCGCCTGCGTCTCTTCGTAGTTCTTCGCGTAGGGCATCTCTTCGTTGACCCGCCCCGCCACGAGCAGCACGCTGGTCGCGCCGTAGAACTTCGCCAGGTCAATCGCGCCGGGAATGTCGTCAACGGATCCATTCACGACACCGTGGATCGGCAGCCCGGTCGATTCGCTCGCCGCCTTGACCGCGTCCCGGTCGACTTTGTCGCGCACGCCAATCTCGACGCCGTCGTATCCGATCTCTTTCAACATCGCCAGCTTCTCGGCCGGCGACGCGTCTCCGGATATCATGGCGTACTTCACCGCCTTCTTGATCTTCCCCGTAAACTCGCCCGCCGCAGCCTTGGGCGCACCCTGGATCAGGGCCGCGCCGGCCACCGCAGCGCCCGCGAGTCGCACAAAAGAACGGCGACTGATGTTCTCTGCCATCGTGATTCCTCCAATACAGAAGAGTTTGCCTCTGAATCATTCAAAACGCATCCGCCGATTATGGCGAATGACCGGGAAAGGGTCAACCGGTTTCTGGTCGAAAATCCCAAACTACGTGGACTATGATGACAATGGGAATGCAATTTCGGGGGGGGAACCGCCACGCCGTAACCTCCCCACTCGCTACAGGAGTCATGAATAATGAATGTGCTTTTGCGCTTGGGAAAAGTGATGCCGCTGGCCTGTCTTTTGGTTTCGGCGATTGCGGGTGCGGAGCCGACCACGTTTCGCGATGTCGTCGTCCACATGGCCAGCGACGTGCCGGAGGTACAGAAACGGATCGGAGATCTGCTTGTCGACCGACTTGCGGAAGTCCTCGATACGGAGGTCCGAGTGCAATCCGGCGCGTATAGCCCCGGCAACGAAGACGCTGAGACGCTCCAAATACTATTTGGAACCATCGACACGAATCCCGACTTGGCAGCCTGGTTCGACGCAAACCGCGTCAAGCCGCTTACCTGGCTCGATCCCGGCCTGGAGGGTTATCTCGTCCATTTCGATTCCGCTGCGGATTCAAAGTTATTGATCGCGGCCGGGCACGACGACCGGGGAACGCTCTACGCAGTTGGCGAGATTCTTCGCCAGGCCGTACTGACCCCCAATTCCATAACGCTGCCCGGCCAACTGAATACGCGTACCGCCCCTGCCTTCGAAATCCGCGGCACCCAATATGGGCAAAGTCATATCGCCAAGTCCAAGGCAAACGTGCGCGACTGGACCGATGCGGAAACCCAACGCTGTATTCTGGACTACGCGCTGGCCGGCGCCAACGTCTTCTCTACCGACGCCGGTCCCATGTTCGATTTCATCAAGTCCTACGGATTGATGACGCAAGGTGGCTTTGGCGCGAACACAGGATCCGGGCCGACGGAATGGGAGGCACAGGAATCCATCGGCCGCACCGGTTATTTGTGTTTGTCAGTCCCGGAAGCGGTACAGGCGCAGGTCGAGCGATGCGAGGAGGAGTTCAAGAACGGTCCCGCCTTCGATCTCGTCAAGTTCCATGGCGGCGACGGTGGCGGCTGTGAATGCGACCGCTGCGATCCCTATGGATTGACCTTCATCAAGGTCGTCGAGCAGATGGCCAGCGCCATCCACAAGTACCATCCGGAGACACGCGTCTACATCACGAACCAGAAGTTTGACGATGCCGATGATCAAGCCATCTTCAAGTATCTACAAGAACAGCCGAGGGAGTGGCTCTGGGCCTGGGGCTATGGGCCGGGCTCGGATGCCATGAGCTGGCAGCCCGGGCATCGTCAGACCCACGCCATGGACCTGTTCCGCTATCCCGGCTACGGCCCCTTCGACCGCTACAATCAGGAAATCGTCCATCAGTTGCCGCCGCAACAGGTCCTCGTCCATTACAACGAAATCACCCACTGGCGCTACTCGCAGCATGGCTACATCCAGATGTATCCCCGCGCCGATCGCAACGGCGACCTGCCGCCGCCCTGGAATCACTGGATCTACGAACGGCGTCCCGATCAGGCCTTGACCATGGTCTACGACCGGCTCACGTTCTACGCGTGGCCGAAGTTCTACCACTGGCTCTTCGGTGAGGTGAACCGCTACGGCGTCGGAGACATCACCCACTCCAGCGGCCATCACGATCATTTCAACCAGTGGATGTGGCAGCGGCTCCTGTGGAACCCCCACGTTAGCGTCGAGGCCGTCGTGGACGAGTATTGCCGAACCTGGTTCGGACCCGAAGCCTCGCCGTACATGGCCAAAGCGCTCTTCCTGTTGGAAGAGAATCTGGAAGAGGATCCCGAAACGCCCATCGTGGACAAATCCGGTATCGACGAGTACTACGCATTGGTGAAGGAAGCCGGCGAGCGCATTCCCGCCCATCAGTTGGAATCGAATTGGATCTGGCGCGAGTACATGCAGAAAGGCGCGCTGGATTGGTACATCAAGCAGGACGTGCAACAGCAGGTGGTCTTGCAAGAACGGATCGAAAAACGTACCACAAAGGTCCTCGAAAGCAACAACGCTGAAAAATCGATTTCCGAAATGCTGTCCTGGTTTGACGATCTCGGCGAAACGCCGGATATGGCCGTCCTGCGTGAAGAGGCGGGACGACTTGGCGAGGAGAGCAACGCCCTCTACGGCGTGCGCAGCGAAGGCTATTTCAATCTCGACCACGACTACATCGGACTGGGCTGGCTCAAGCGCCAGTTGGAACGCGCGCGCGATACAAGCGGCGAAGAGCGCAACGAACTGTTACGCATGATTGTCGCATACGAAGACCCGGGCGAGGGCGGTTTCTACGACAACCTGGGCACGGCAAATCCTGCGCCCAACGTGGTATTCGGCTACCCCTACGACCATGGCCAACCTTATGTGGAAGGCATGCTCGACGAAGGCAATCGCCCCAGTCAGAGGTCCATGCACTTCACGCAGAACGAAGACCAGGGTGTCACGCTCGAATACCGCGGACTCGATCCCGATGCTGCGTACCGCATCCGGTTTACCCTGGTGCGTCCCTGGTTCCAGGAACGCTACGCTCATCGCATGAACCAGAAATCGGAATCGATCTACGCCGATGACATCCTGCTGGTTCGCGAACTGGAGTTGCCGTACATGATGAGCGACTTTTTCACCTTCGACATTCCGAGAGAAGCGACGCAGGACGGCAACGTCATCATCCGTTTTGAAAAGGCCCACGACGTTGCGACCGGAGACCGCGTGACCGTCGAACAATGGCGCAACTCCGGCGGGTGGGGCACCCTCCTGTCCGAGGCATGGCTGATGAAATCCAAAGGCTAACGTTCGGCAAGCACAGACGGAAGAACTTTAATGAGGGCATCGGCAATAAGCCGGTGCCCTCGTTCGTTCGGATGCATGCCGTCCAGCAGCAGCGACTCGTCCGGATACTCTCTCTGGCGCTTCTTGAACAATTGCCACACGTCAACCAGCGGCACTTCTTCCTCAACTGCGACATTCCGGACAACCTCCGCATAGTCGGAGAGCAGCACGTTAAAGCCCTCGGAATCGTCTGGATCGTACGGCGGCTTGCCGTAGAGTTCGATCAACTTGGGCGTCCACGCAAGCGGATTCGGCGTCATCAGGATGGGCCGGCTTCCCTGTTTCTTCAGCGTCTCCACGAAGTGCCGGAGATTGGCGCGGTAAATCTCAATCGGCACCCGCGGGTCGGTATCCCCCTTCCAGACATCGATTGCCGCATCATTTATGCCGAAAGCCACCGTCACGACATCGGCCTCCCGCCCCAACACGTCCTGCTCAAATCGCAAGCGAGCGTCGGCGGTCGAATTGCCGCCCACCCCGGCGTTGACCACCGCCACACCCGGCAATTGCTCTTGAAGCAACGTTCCAAAAATCACCAGATCGCCACGTGGTGCGGTCGTGGAATCGCCGAACAGTACGATGGTCATGCCCTGCTGCGGGTTCGCGCGAGACGGCTCATCCGCGCCGCCTACCACTGCAGCAGCCGCCACTGCACACACGAGCAAAACGAATCGGAAACGGCTCTTCATCGCGTGTGTCTCACCCCTTACGTTCGTGCCGCCTGCATCGGTTTGCTGGCAGCGTCAAAATATCCTATGCTCTGATGCGGGGCGGACACAACGGGCAGGGGGAATGCCATGATTCGAGTTAGTATCGCGCTGATGTTGGCGGCACTACCGTCGGCTACGGGGCAAAGTGATGAATTCCCGCCGACGTCGCCCTCCCTGCGGCTCACCATGGACCTGAATGGCGTGTGGAAATTCTATCCCGCATTCAAGGAAGTCGAAGTGAGCCATGAATTCCTGCAAGAAGGGCTCGCCCATGCCCCGTCCTATGACGATACCGCCGAGGACCGCCATTTCGGTTGGATGGAACCGGATTTCGACGACGCCGCGTGGTGGGACATCCCGGTGCCGGCCAGTTGGAACGCGCACTTCGACGATCTCTGGAGCTATGAAGGGCAAGCGTGGTACCGGAAACGAATCGCGATCCCTGCCGAGTGGCAAAGCAAAGCAGTCGCCTTCCAGTCTGACGGAAGCAACTACCGGACCGTGCTCTACGTGAATGGCGCCAAGGCCGGCGTGCATGAGGGCGGCTATACGCAGTTCACGATTCCGATTCACGAGTATCTACGGTACGGCGAAGACAACGGCATCGCCGTCGCCGTGGACAACGAGTCCAAGCTCGAGCGCGTGCCCATGGAGCGCCATGACTGGTGGAACCACGGCGGCCTCTATCGTCCCGTGCGGCTGTTGGCAACGAACCCGGAGCGATTTGACGATGTGATTGTCACAACGGACGCGCTGAGTGCGCCTCCATCCATCACGGTACAGGCGACGGTCTCCGCGTCATTCAAGGGCTACGCCGTCGCGCGCGTCTTGGACGCCGGTGGCGCGGAAGTTGCCTCGCAGAGATTCGATGCTTCATCAAACTCCACTGCGGAGGCAGCGCTATCGATCCCGGATGCTCGACTATGGTATCCCGAATCGCCGTACCTGTACACGCTCCACCTGGGACTCGTTGACGCCGACTCCAACGCGTGCGTTGATACATGGCAGTCGGCCGTTGGCATACGCACCATATCCATCGACGGTGTGAAGCTGCTGCTGAACGGAAAGCCCTATCTGATCAAGGGTGTGAATCGATATGAGAATTATCCCGACACCGGCATGACCACCACGGGGCAATCACTGGAGCAGGATATCGCTTTGATCAAAGGCCTCGGCGCCAACGCGGTCCGCTGTCACTACCCCTACGCAAACGCCACCTACGACGCATTGGACCGGGCAGGTATGCTCGCCGTCTGCGAGGTCCCGCTGTACCAATGGGGACGCATCGGCCACTCGGAAAAGAACCTCGAAGCCGCCAAGGCGCAACTCACGGAGATGGTCCGCACCTTGCGCAACCATCCCTCGGTGATGATGTGGAGCGTCAGCAACGAGAACCGGATCCATCCTCGCGAGAAGGGCGAAGAGTACGCGCGCATCTCCGAAATGGTCGCCGCGGGCAATCTCGCACTTGTGGAACTCGCGCACCAACTCGACCCCTCGCGCCCTATCATTGAACCCAGCAACGAGTGGCCCCGCGACATCGTGTTGGAAGAAACCGACCTGAATTCCGTCAACGTCTACATGGGCATTTCCGCCCCCCACGTAAAAAACCTGCCGGAGTTGCCGGGCGGCATTCGCGAGAAACTCGCGACGCTTCGTGAGACCCACCCGGGCAAGCCGTTGCTGGTCACCGAGTTCGGATCCTGGGCCTTGTACGGTTTGAAAACGCACTACTTCCCCGGTGAGATTTACCAGGCGGAACTGTTGCGGACGGAGTGGGAGACCTTCATGAAAGAGCCCGATTTCGTCGGCGGTTTCGTGTGGTGCTTCGCGGACTCCGATGTGCACCGCCACTACTCGCGGATCTACGAGATGCGCTGCGCCTACGGGCTGTTCGATCTCCATCGGCGCCCCAAGGAAGCGGCATCGGTCATGCGCGGACTTTGGACCAAGAGCAACGACAACTGAACTATGCGTTCTCGTCAATAAGGAGAGTATCCAATGTACAGCCATGGAGCGGTTCGTATCTTGACGTGGATTCTTGCGGCCGTGATCGCGGCTCCCCTCTTCGCCGAAGAGTCGAGCTTCGCCCCGCTCGTGAAAGACGGCCGTCCCACGGTCTATCTGGACCGAACCAACGCCGACGATACGATTGCGGTCGCGCTGGATGACTTCATCGCCACGATTGCCCGGATAAGCGGCGCGAAGATTCCCGCGGAACCCGGTGACGGATTAACACCGCTCTACGTCGGCGAAGCGGACCACTTCGAGTCGCTGGAGTTCGATGTACCGAAGCTGGACCCCGAAAGCTTTGTGATCCACGTTGCGCCCGATGCCATTCACCTCATCGGCGGATCGCCCCTGGGTACGCAGCATGCCCTCTACACCGTGCTCCGCGATCTCGGGTGCCGCTGGATTATGCCCGGCGCCATCGGCGAGTGCATTCCGGAATCGAAGGATTTGGTTCTTCCGGTACAACACATGGTCGACGAACCGGACTTCCTTTTCCGCGACATCTGGTACGCCTACGGCTGTTCGCCGGAGGGGTCGCAACGCCGGGCCGAATGGCTGCGGCGCAACCGGATGAACCGTCCCGCCATCCAGCACGGGCACAATCTCACCAACACGCTCGCCGTCTTCGCGCCCTTCGAGGAACGGCCCGAACTATACTCGTTGAACGACGGCGAGCGAAAGAAGTCGCAGATCTGCACGTCAAATCCGGAGGTAGTCGAGTTGGTGGCCAAGGCCATCGCGCAGCATCTCGATGCCCACCCCGAAACCATTGCCTACTCACTGTGTCCTGACGACAACACGGATTTCTGCGAATGCGACAACTGCACCGCGCTGGATTCCGGACGTATCGACAGCGGCGGCAAGCCCAGCATCTCCGACCGTTATCAGGTCTTTCTGAACGGCGTGTCTGAACATCTGAAAAGCAGTCATCCGAACGTCTGGCTGACCCACTACGCCTACAACGAGAACCATACCGATCCGCCGGTCAACACCGCCGTCGATCCAAACACGTGCATCTTCGCCACCACGAGCGTGTACTGCTCCGCGCACGGAATCGGCGACGCCTTCTGCCCCTCGCGCGTGGCCTTCAAAGAGCTGCTGGCCCAATGGACGTCGCTGACAGACCACGTGTTCATTTACGAGTACGACCCGGTTCCCTACAGCGGCGGACTCCCCTGGCCCATGTGGGAATCGCACGCCACGGAGATGGCGGCATACAAGGCGCTCGGCGTCAAAGGCGTTTCTTTCGAAGGCCAGAACTCCTGGGCCGCCTACTTCCCGAATTACTGGCTCGCCGCGCAGTGCATGTGGGACTCCACGCTCGATGGCGATGCGCTATTCGAAGACCTCATGCAATCGTTCTTCCGGGAAGCGGCCCCCGAGATGAGCGAGTATTACGACGCGCTCGCAGAACCGTTCCGAGGCCTTGAACGCAAGGTGGAGTGGGGTCTGTCGGAGTATCCCAAGTTTTTCACCCGTGATGTTGTGACCACCGCCGGCGAGGCCTTGGCGCGCGCGCAGGCGAGAGCCACGACGCCCGTGGTTCAGCAGCGGCTGGAAATGGTCGGTTTGTCCCATGAGGAAATGGACGCCTACGTCACGCTCCGCACCGCGGACGACTCCGTCACCTTCGAGGAATACCAGCAAGCCATCGGCCGCCTGAACGCGGCCATCGACCGCATGGAAGCCATCAACGAGGACTACCTCCTCGCGGACATCGCCCGCGAGAAGACCGCCGTGGGAATCGCCGATCGCTTCGCACAGGAACAAGGTTTCGTCAACCGCTGGCTCCTCTGCGGTCCCTTCGATAACCTCGGGATGGACGGCCACGACAAGGCATACCCGCCGGAACAAGCGATCGATCTGGACGCGACCTACGAAGGTAAAGACGGCGCGCCGGTGAAGTGGCGCCCCAACCACACGCCGGAGTGGACGGGCTACGTCGACTTGTTGCCCGAGTACGACCAGACCGATTGGGTATGTGTCTATGCCCTATGCTGGGTAACACTCGACGATGGGCCCCGCGATGTCATGTTCCGAATCGGGAGCAACGATTCCGTGAAAGCGTTCCTGAACGGCGAGGAGGTCTGGGACAACAAGATCAGCCGGCCCGCCGCGGCAGACGACGATCTCGTGCCGGTAACGCTTCCCGAGGGAACGTCCACCGTCCTCCTGAAGATCGGTCAAACCGGCAAAGATTGGGGACTCTACTTCCGCATCACCGAACGGGACTCAGACGCCATCCCCCCAGGCCTGCAAATAACCGACGAACTGGTCAACTGAATTGCATTCAAGGAGCACAGGCTTCCAGCCTGTGCTCCGAGGTGCCATGGCCTTCCAGGCCATGATTCGAGGTGCCACGGGCTTCCAGCCCGTGAACCATTCATGTGCATCCTGCACATGGACTCTTCAACTTCACCCAAGCTTATTCCCAACCCCCACAATAATCGTCGACAGAATCAGCACCGCAATCCCCGCCGCGATCCATCTGCGCGTCACGCTGCTGCTCCCCTTCCACTCCCGAAATGCCAGCGCCCAAAGATTGCTGAACACGATGATAAACGCCATGTGCAGCGTCCAACTGGAAAAATCGTAGCGCCCCATCTGGGTCGTGCCCATGCCGTAGAACATGAACTGGAAGTACCAGATCGTGCCGGCCAGCGCCGAGAGCACGTAGTTCCGCAGCGCCGGAGTACCGGCGAAGTTGAGATAGTCCCCCGCGCTGCGGTTTTTCCAGTTAAGATACACGCACCAGATGCAATTCGTTTTGAATCCCCCCGCGAAGATTACGATGAGGACGGGCGTGTTCTGCCAAAGCGCGGGGGTGCCGTGCTCTACCGCAATCGCCGCGATAGGCTTCCCCGCTGCGAGCGCAAAGGCCATGCACGCGCTCATGACACCGGCAAAAATGGCGACCCACACGCCCTTTTTGAAGTTAAACTCCTGAATCGATGCCGACTTCTCGTCGTCGGATAATTCGCGCTCCTTGCGTATCCCCGCTTTACCGCACACGGCGATTCCTGCAAGGCACACACCCACACCGGCCAACACGGTGAGCCCGGAGACGTTCGTGAACATGGGCAGCAGCGTACCATCAAAAAGCGGCGGGATGAGCGTTCCGAAAGCCGCGCAAAACCCCAACGCCAGCGCATAGCCTAGCGACAAGCCGAGATACCGCATGGACAAGCCGAAAGTGAGTCCTCCGACTCCCCACAACACCCCGAACACATAGCTCCAGAACAGACTCGAACCCGGCGATGCGCTTAGAATTGCCGCCGTATCCGGCGCTGCGAGCATTGCAACGATCCACGGCGCGATGATCCAACTGAATACGCCGCCTACGAGCCAGTAGCTTTCCCACGCCCAGTTGCGCACACCCTTAAACGGAATGTAGAAACTGCCCGCGGCAAATCCCCCCACCGCATGCAAGAATACCCCAAAGAATGGATTGACCACGATGTCCCTCTCCCCTTCTGGACCTCAGTTCACAGAAAATGACCCTCTTGACAGTCGTAAGAACATCCCCCTTGATCCCCTTCAAAGGGGGAATTATACGTAACTACACTGATCTGTATATGCGGCGTAATCTGCTCTGAAACTATGCTATTGCCGGTTTCAAACGCAACGCGAAGCGTTGCGCAAATTCCCCCTTCGAAGGGGGATCAAGGGGGATGTAAGGCAAAGCGCCAAGGACGACTATAAACAAACCGTCTCGAAAGGCCAATCCAACAACGTGGCGACCTTTCGAAAAACTCCCGCGTTCCTCCCAACGGACATGGCCACGTGATGGGTCGGTCCCAAAGCAAACCATTCGTTCATGAACTGCGACGGTCCTTTCGCGAACCGCACCGGCGTCATCGTATTGCCGATGCGCAGGATCTCCCCGTCGGTCGCCTCGCCCTGGTTGACGATCATCTTCAGCCGCCCATCCACCGTTTGCGTGACCCCCAGAATCGTGATGGACCCCGTCTTCACCTTCGCTTCCACGGATACGCCCGCGCCCCACTTTCCGTGGTACAAGCCCATGCCGCGCAGGATCGGCTTCCGATCGGAAATATTGATATGGAAAGGCCCGTCGTGCCCCATCAGGATGGTCTGGTCCACGAAGTCCGTCGCCACAATTTCGCTGTAACTGCCGCCCACGCCCAGGATGTCCGAGATTTTCATGGCGATAGCGGTCTTCATGTCGCCCTCGCCGGAACAGGGGATCCCGCGCGCGGTCAACAGCGAATGCCCGAGGATGAACCCCGCCTGCAACCGTTCGTACTCATTGCCCGGCGCGCCGCGGTAGTAATAGGTCAACGCATCAAGATCGAACTCGCGCACGAGTTTCTCCTGCGCTACCGCCACCGTGCACGACCAGTTCAACTGTTCCGGAGTCGGTTTCTTGGCGAGCGGGTCCGACGGCGAATCCTCGCTGATGATAAAAAGCTCTTCGATCTCCCGCAGCTTTACCTTCTTCTCCGCCTCGGTGACCTCGGCCACAAGGCGCGCCAAGTCGCACATCTCCAGGATCTCCACGTGCAGTCCGGTCTGCGCCTGGATCATCGTGAAGTCGCTGTACATGTCGAGCATGCCGGGGTACGTGTGCCCGAGGAATCCCATGCGGCCGCACTGCAAGGTCCGCGCCACCGACGCCGCCCGCACCCACGCGTCGATCTCCTCCCACGCCGCGATGGCGTCGGGATGCTTCGCCGTGGCCTCGTTCGCCACCGAAATCTCCGGAGTCTTTTCGAGCCCCAGCAGTCCGCTCACGACGTGAAACGGAATGCCCGACCGCGTGTAGGCGTTTGCGATCTCC
This sequence comes from Candidatus Hydrogenedentota bacterium, assembly GCA_045863335.1. Taxonomy (GTDB): domain Bacteria; phylum Hydrogenedentota; class Hydrogenedentia; order Hydrogenedentales; family SLHB01; genus JAHDWY01. The sequence continues at coordinate 49,352 of BTVY01000020.1, forward strand.
GGAACGCAACACGCGCAACAATGCGCCAGCCACTCCCCGGTCGCGGTCTTCGCATAGTTCATCCGCTCGGACGGTTGCAGGTTCAGGACGATGGTAGGCCGTTTGCAGATCTGCTGAATCGGCAGGTGCGTCGCGCTCATCGCATAGGTGGCCGCGTGACAGACCAGCAGGTCGACGTTCTGAGCGTTGAAGAACTCCCCCGCCGCGTGCGCCTTCGCTTCCGTGTCGACCATGCCGAAGTTGTGGACCTCGCCATGCGCCGCCAGCCGCCCCTCGACGAACTTGCCGTAATCGATCAGCCGATCGAGCAGCCCTTCAAACTGATTCCAGTAGTGGGCATGACCAATGGAGTAGAGCCCGATGCGGCCCTTCAAGGCAGGCTTTATTGCAGACATCTCCGGCATCGAAATCACCCCAGTTTGCACCAACCGTTCAGACGGCCCTAGGCGACGGCCCTACAGCATCACGGCCACGCCTGTATTCGCGGATTCATAGCACGCGGCCAACACCTTCTGACTGTGCAATCCCGCGTCCGCGCCGGCCGATGGTTCGGTTCCCTTCAACACGGCTTCGGAGAACGCCTCGATCTCGGCGCGGTACATGTTCACCGGCGTTGGCGCGATGTCGATTCCGCCTGCGGCGTCGCGCGACTGCTGTGCATCGTATCCGGCATCATCGCCTTCCAGGATGGCCGTCATGACGCCCGCTTCGCCCTGTCCAATGGTGCCCTCGGCGAGGATGCTGCCCTTGGATCCATACAGTTCGAGCCGGTTCTTGGAACTCGCATCGGGCACGTTGAACAGCGTGTCAACAACGCCCGTCGCGCCGTTCTCGAAATCCAGCAACACAACCGAGCTGTCCTCGCTCTTGTAACTGTGTACGAGGTTACGCGTCACGCAATGCACACTGCGCACGGGGCCGAGAATCATCTCCAGCAGATCGATGCAGTGACTGCCAAGGTCCACCAGAGTGCCGCCGCCGCCGCTGGCCGGGTCCTGTCGCCACGCGCCCTCGATCGGCGGATACCAACAGGACAATTGCGCGCGCGCGAAGACCGGCTTCCCCAGCTTGCCCGACTGCACCAGGTCGCGCGCCGCCTGGTGTTGCGCGTGGAACCGCATCATCAGTCCGACGCCGAACTTCACGCCGTTCTTCCTACAGGCATCGACCATGCGCTCAGCTTCCGCCACGTTGAGTCCGAGCGGTTTTTCGCACAACACATGTTTTCCCGATTCCGCCGCGCGTATCACCTGATCGCAGTGCACGTTTACCGGCGTAGCGATATAAACCGCATCGCAAGCTCCGGCCAGCAATTCGCCATAATCCGCGTACGCCTCCGCGCCGAATTCCTTCGCCACGTCAACGGTCGCATCTTCGGTGCGATCGTGCACCCCGGCCAGTTCCGCGTTCGCCGCGGGCATGATTCCTTCCGGGATAGTCCGCCGCCGTGCGATCCCGCCGCACCCGCAGACGCCCCATTTCACCTTGCTCATGGCAATCCTCTCTACTTCGCGTAAGCCGCGATGACTTTCTTGATCCCGGCGGCAATACCGCGCATGTGCTCTTCTTCGTAGGTCGGGAAGATAAACGTAATAAATGTCCGGCTCTGGTGCCACACCGCGTTCGGTACTTCTACTTTGCTGTAGTCCACCGACGCCGGGTCCGCGTACTCCTTGCTCGTGAAGGGAAACCCGGTGTCGCCATAGGAATTGTGCTTCGTAAAAGCCTCTTCCGTGTGACACTGGGGCCAGAACACCTTCCAACACGGCGCGCCTTCCGCGCCCAACGCCTCCAGGAACGTGCCCATGTCACACGACATCTGATCGATGTCGAGCGTAATCGGAAACACGTACCAGCCGTTCTGGCGCTCCGGCGTGTCCACCGGCAAATACAGGATCTGCGGCACGTCGGCCAGCGCGTCCATCAGGATCTGCGCGTTGCGCTTGCGCCGCGGCATGTTCCACGTGTCGATCCGGTTCAACTCGTGGATGCCGATGACGGATTGCATCTCCGTCATGCGGTAGTTCCAGCCGACCTGCGTATGCACGTAGGAGAGTTTCTGCTCCATTTCCAGCAGCTTAAGCCGCTCCTGCACGTTGTACCCGTGGTCGCGGAAACTCCGGCAGCGCCAGGCCACGTCCTCGTTGTCCGTCGTCACCATTCCGCCTTCGCCGCCCGTCGTGAAGGTCTTGTTCTGACAGAAGCTGCACGCCGCGATGTCGCCCAGCGAACCGGTCTTCTTGCCCTTGTACACCCCGCCGTAAGCCTCGGCATTGTCCTCAATCACGAAGAGGCCATGCTTCTTGGCCAACGCTTTGATGGGGTCCATATCGGCCACGTTGCCATACAGATGCACCGGCATGATCGCCCTCGTCCGGGGACCAATCAGCTTCTCGATGGATTCCACGCTGATACAGTGGTCTTCCTTGTTCACATCCGCGAATCGCGGAATCGCGCCCGCCTGCAACACGGAAAACGAGCTGGCAATAAAGGTGTAGCTTGGGACAATCACCTCATCCCCGGGGCCAATCCCCAGTCCGGCCAGCGCCGTGTGGAGCGCGCTCGTGCCGTTCGTCGTGCTGATGGCGTACTTGCTCCCCTGCCACGCCGCAAATTTCTTTTCGAACTCCATCCCCTTCGGACCGGTCCAGTAGTTCACCTTCCCGTTCTTCAACGGCTCCGATACCGCCGCAATCGTCGCGTCGTCAAACGCCGGCCAATGGGGAAGCGGCCCGCTTACACTCTTGGGTCCGCCATTAATCGCAAGGTCACTGCTCATGAATTACCCCTCCTTATTTCATACCCTGATGATCTACGCTGGACTGTCGGTTTTTCAAGGAGAAACCGGAAATCATATCCGGATGTGGTACGATGGCCGCCAGCACGTATTTTCTGGAGTGTGTAAAACGGATGGCAAACGTTCACAAAGATTTTCATGGCGCGCTCAGCTACGCCTTCGAGTTTCTGGAATCCAATTACGGCGAGGATGGCCTGCGAGATTTCCTGGACCGGCTCGGGGATACCGTCTACAAACCCCTCGTACTGGACCTTAAAGCGCGCGGACTTCCCGCCCTGGAGGACCATTGGCGGCGCATCATGGACCTGGAAGGCGGGGAGTATACGCTGCGCATGGACGGCGATACGCTCGTACTCGATCTCCGCGCCTGCCCCGCCGTCCATCACATGCGCGCCCATGACTACCGGGTTTCCGAACATTTCTGCGAGCACACCCGCATCGTCAACGAGGCCATCTGCCGGCGCGCCGGTTATCAAGCCACGGTTGAATACGACCAGGACAAGGGACGTTGCGTGCAGCGGTTCCGAAAGGCGGACGCATGATCTCGTGCACGGAATTCATCTGGGTCTACAACGAACTATTCCGCTATCTCGAAGAACGGGGCGGCGAAGAGAAAGTCCGTGAGTTCTGGCAGGGGATCGCCGACAACTTCCTGCAGAATCTCCGCGAGTACATCGAGCAGGACGGCCTGGAAGGCATGCACAAGTACTGGACCCACACGTTGACCGAAGAAGGCGGGCGCCACAAGCTCACTCTCTACGACGACATGTTCATTATCGACATGCACGATTGCCCTTCGGCGAAGCTGGTTCATCACGGCGGCCGCGTGGAGCCGTACACGAAGTACTGCGAACACTGCCAGTGGCTGTATCCTCCGCTCATTCGCGAGTACGGATACGAGGTGGACTACGAGATCATCAGTTGCGAGAAGGGCCAGTGCCGGATGACCGTGCGAAAGCCGCCCGCCGGTATGGATGGGTAATCAGGTAGACGTGTAGCGCGAGGGCCAGCAGGATCAGTCCCGCGCCGGCGATTTGAATCGCGTCCATGCGCTCGGTCAACAACACGTATCCCATCGCGGCGCCCACCAGGGGTTGCACGAATAACGAAAACGCCGCGGCGTTCACGGGGATCACCCGAAGACTCGCCAGCCAGAAGTAGTAACACGCGACCGTCGTAACCGGTCCCGCCCAGGCCAGTCCAATCGCGCTCACGGCGGTGAAGTTGCGCAGATTTGGTAACGCGCCGGTGAACGCCAGGTACGCGGTAAGCAATACGAATCCGGTCGCTAAACACGTAAGCAGAATCGTCCCCGGCCGCGCGCGCTGCACGAGACGGCCGCCCATGATGCTGAACATGGATTCGCCCACCATGCCGGAAAGCAAGAGAAGGTTCCCAAACAAGTGACCGCTGGCAACGAGGCCCAGCCACGTATTCGCCATGCCGCTCAACAACACGAACCCGCCAAAGGCGATCCCCAACACCAGCCAGCGCGATGCGCGCATGCGCTCGTGAAGCACCAGCCACGCCAGTAAGATGGTGATCACCGGTTCGAGACCCGTGATAAAGGAGTTGTGAACCGCGAGCGAACGGTCGAGTCCGACCGTGACCACAATCGGCGTCACAAAATACACAATCGCGCCAGCGATTATGGCCTCCGTCCACGGAAACCGCGACGCGTGCGTCAGTTTCGGCCGGTGCCGCACCAACACGAAGGGCGCGAGAACGAGCACGCTCACCGCAATCCGGAGCCAGGCCACCTGGATCGGCGCGAAGTCCCGGAGGATGAACTTCGTCATCACGGGGTTTCCCGCCCAGAGCAGATTGATGCCGACGAGTCCCAGGAATAACAGGATCGGCGTATGCTTCAACGGTCGCGCAGACGATTCGGCGGAGCGCTTCACTTCAGATACTGCTCGATCCACGCCAAGGCATCGGGCACGTAGACCTCTGTCAGTTTATGGCCCTGGTCGTACCAGATAATGTTCGTGTTCGGCCCTTTGATGTAGGCATGGTACGTCGCGTTCATCGTTGTCTTGTCGTACATGTCGTCCTGACTGCCCATGAGCATGAGGAATGGCGTATCGCAGACGCCCCACGAGTAATCCACGGGCGACGCGGGATTATAGTTCTCGTTGATCAGCGGCGGCACGCACGCGACCACCGCCTTGATGCGCGGTTCCACCGACACGAGAAAGAAAGCGTCCATCCCGCCCATGCTGTATCCCACCAACCCGATCCGGTTGGCGTCGATATCGTCCCGCTGCGTGATGTAGTCCAACCCGCGCCGGTAATCCTTCACGGTTTGAATGGATATTTCAGCGAACGTGAAGTAGTTCACCTTTCCCGGCGCATTCGGGTCATTGAAGGCGTTCACGTGCTGGTAATCAATCTCGTTGCTGCGTTCTCCGTGCGTCGCCGCGTCCAGCGCCATCACCGCGTACCCTGCGCCGAGCAACGCTTTCCGCATATTGCCGCCACTCATGATGTTGCCGTCTTCCCACCAGCCCTCCTTGTTTCCGGACCAGCCGTGCAGCAGCAAAACGAGCGGGCATGGTTTCGCCGCGTTCTTGGGCAGTTCGATGTACCCCGGAACGATGAACCCCTGCGCGCCGCGAAACACAAACTTCTGACGCAGCGTTTCTTCGCCATCCCATTCGCGCACGATCCGCCCTTCCAGCGGCATCGACGGATTGATATCAAAGAACGGCAGCCGCGCCCTAAACGCTTCCTCGCTGATCCGCGGATACGGCGTCGCCTCCTGCGCCGCAGCCCCAATCGCAAGGATCGCCAAAGTCAACGCAAGTACACAAGATCGATTGCCAGTCATTAGCAAGACAACCTCCCAAGGAGGGCGGGGTTTCCAACCCGCCAAACCCATCGCTCGTTAACCGGATCACATTCATAACAAAAGAGTCATAACATCGCGCTTGATAACTCACGGCGTAACCGCTTCGAATCGCAATTGTTCGCGGGGCGGGTTGGAAAACCCGCTCTCCTATTTCCACAACGTCCCACCCACATCAACCGTCACTTCCGGTCGCGGCCGTGGATAATTCTCCCCCCGGTACGTGTCGAACTGAATCGACGGGAAAGTCTCCACCTCCGCCCTGCTGGGACCTCGCGTCACTGTGCACGTAACGCGTTCTTCAGCTGCGACCGCGACCGTCCCATCCGGGAACGTCACCGTCGCATTCTGTCCGCCAACGATCGTAACGGCCTCCGCATCCCGCACTGCGGTGAACGCCGCATCTGTGGTTATGGAAACGCCATCATCGAACTGCACTATCCCCGGCCCGAAACAAACGTAGTACGTATGGGACTCCGTAGCAATGAAGACCCCATTCGTCCCCGCGAATTGAAACTCCCGCGCCGATGCCTCATCTTTCCATGCGTCCCACACCGCCAGAAACGGTACGTCGTCGCGGCGCCGCACGCACAGCGTCTGGCATGGCGGGTCGTCCTTCGTAATGACAGCGTTCGCAATCGGATACGTCTCCAAGGCAAACACTTCCGTTCCCTCTGCCCCCGCCATCGTCAGACGTGCCTGCGCGTCACCCACCTGCCACCGCGCTTCCCAGTCCGAATCGGTCATCACTGACTTAACGTTCCCGCTACCGTTGTACAACCAGTCCGCGGGCTCAAAGCTGCCCTCGGCCATGGGGATCGAAAGCTCCGTCGACGCACCGCCGTGGTGCAGCATCCAATCGTGCGTCTCACCGCCCGCGACCACGAAGCAATCGATAACCACATCCTCGATCAATGCAACACTGCGGCGGTACGCGTTCGTTTGCGGGTACAGGTTGTCAGCATGAAGTTCTGCAAACTGCAACCAATCGCTCGAAAAGAAATGCTCGACCTTCGGTAACTGCTCCTCCGTCAAGGCCTCGCCCTGCGTCTGCGACTCGCCGTCGACCGTCACGGTGTTATGCATGGGCGACAAGGTCCCTAACACACGCGTCACGCTCTCGTTGTACGGCGTCGCCTTCTCCAGCGCCAGCAACTCGCCCTGCGAATAGAACAGGAGCCCCAACCGGTCCGCGTGTTGATGGCCACCCCCGGGGATCAGTGCGTTCAGTCCGACCCAGGCGCGGTTCCCTTCCCACGTATTACGCAGCGACACCCACCCACTGGACAGATACGAACTCGTTTCCGCCAACTCGTGTTGCTCGATCCGATCCGCGCCGTACAAGAGTGCTACCCAATTCCGGTCGCCCTCGCGATACGCCGGATAATCGCCTACCCCTTTCAAACCGTAGAAGCGATACCCCACCTCGGCGGTCACGTAGTAATCGTCCATGCCCGCGATGGGCTGCGTCGAATCGCCAATAGTCGGCATCTTCCGGTTCGGCATGGCCATGGACATGAACCAGTGCAGTGCGCGCGCAATAACCGCGCCCCCTTCGCTCGCCGGATTGGTCAGGTCGTACTGCTCAGGAGGAAACCGGACCGGGTCCATGGCCGAAAGACTGCGCGACAGGACCGCGAACTCACAGAGATGAGAAACAGGATACAGATGATATCCGGAGCACATCTCCCAATACGCGCCGTCCGGTTTGAAGTGCGTGGCCAGCAACCGGCGCATGCTCCGGTGCTCGGATTGATGCTCCGCGTCGTATGCGCCGAACCCGAAACTCCAGTCGATGAGATCGTCCCGCTCCAACGCGAGCGCCGTCTGCACGATTGCGCGATGCCATTGATACACGTTGTTGTGGTCGTACGTGTAGATGGGCTCCAGCAGGATGTCGTCCAGCATGCGCTGTAACACCGCCGTTTCGACCCGTGCTCGTTGCTCCTCCGTCATCGTGTCGCGCACCACCTCGTACGCACACGCCAGGTCGTACAGGATCTTATTGTCCCCTTCCCGATGGTAGGTGAGGAGTTTTCGCATCTGCGGATCGGGGTCGGAAGTCACGGTCAACCCGTCCAACGTATCCGCGAAGAGCAGCAGAATTTCTACGCTCCGCCCGGTGTATGCCTCGTCTCCGTCCACCGCGCCAATTACCGCGAACTCGCTCGCCACCGTCGCCGCCATCTGGTAGAAGAGGCAGACCCACCCCTCGTACATGGTCCCGTGGTAACGGTGGGACGCCTCGTACACGCCGGGGTCCGTGTCCGACGTAAAGGTCTTACCGCAGGTGGGACAGGTGAAGGTCTCCGGTTCCAGCGGGTCAAAGGTCAGCCGCGTGCGATCCGTGGGACACGAGAAGTTGTGGTACACGTTTCCGCGCACGGTGGGAAACACACGCCGGAGATCCTCCGTCGACGTATCCCGCCATACGCTGCGTCCCCGCTTCTCCGATTCGAAAAGCGCCTTCGCCCAGTCCTGCGTACCGACCTTGGTGCGTACTTCGTGAAGCGTATCCGCCGTGATGAGACCGGCGGGATGCTGCCATTGGACGGCGGCGACGAAACAAAGAGTCCAGAGTGCATTCATGCCATGGCACCTCCCAAGACCTTTGGTAAAACCTCCCCCAAACAAGATGACAATATGGCGGTCACACCAAACGCATCAACAAGGCAGCCCCTATGGAGTGCGGCCCCTTGGGGCTGCTTTCCTCGAGCAGGCTTGCCTGCGACTCGATGAGAGAGATTTCGTCCTTATCCCTGAAACTAACCGGCTCGATGCTCTTAGGTCCTTCACAATCGACTGAAGAAAAGCAGCCCCAAGGGGCCGCACTCCATATACTGTCTACACGAAAATATTCCCGTTGTTGAGGAGAGCTGTATTAAGCCTACCATCCCGGACTACGCGCCGCTACCCTCCGTGCTATACTGCCTCGCGCGCGCTTCCCTGCGGAGTTGGAAGCGCGGCAATGGGGCGCAACCGGGGAAGTATCCATGTATAAGATAACGACCACGTCCATACAACGACCACGCCACGATAGCAATAGGATGGTTCGCGCGGGCATCGCGATGATTCCACTCCTGGTCATGCTCGCCCTCTTGGCCATGCCGGCATCAGCACAATCCGGCCGTGCACGGATCTCCCCCTCCCTGGTAACGCTCGCGCCCAGGGCCGAGCAGCCGTTCAAAGTTATCCTGATGGCCCAGCGGCTGAACGGCGCCCGCCTGGCCGATGAAGTCCGCTGGTCCGTGAACAACATCGCGGGCGGCAACGAAGAACTTGGCACCATCACCGCCGAAGGAATCTACACCGCGCCGGCCGTCGCACCGGCGATACGCGAAATTCACATCTGCGCCGAAGCGCCGGAAGCGGCTAACCGCTACCTCTTTGCAACGGTGCTTATGGAAAGGGAAGGTCCCGCCTACGAATTCGTCAACACCTGGGGCGAGACGAAAGCCGAGGCCAAGTACTTCAACGATCCTCACTGTATCGTGGTCGATAGCGAAGGCAACCTGGTCATCGCCGACTACGGCGGCGACCGTGTGCTCCGCTTCACCCCCGAAGGCGAATACCTCGGCGACGTCGGCCTCGGACCGGGCGAAGGGCCGGGCCAGACCAAGAAGCCCCGTGTGGTGGCCGTCGACGCCGCGGGCCGCATCTTTGTCACGGACGAGAAGAGCGACAAGCCGCGCGTGCAGGTCTTCGACCCGAGCGGCCAGTTCATCCAGATCTTCGCGCCCAAGGGCACGCGTCCCGGCGACATTCTCCGCGCTCACGGCATGGATTTCGACAGCAGTCAACGACTCTTCATCACCGACGTGGACAACATGCGGATCTCGGTCTTCAGCAGTTCCGGCGATTTTCTCTACACCTTCGGAAAGGACGGCGATGAAGTCTACGACTTCAACGCGCCCCACGGCCTCGTCGTGGATCCGGCCGGCGAAGTCTTTGTCACGGGATACTACGGCCCCTGCAAGAAGTTCACGCCGGAAGGCCGCTACATCTTCTCCTTCGCCCACGGCAACCCACCCGACGGCCACGTCTACGTCCACAGCATGGCCGACGACCAATGGGGCAACGTCTACCTCATGGTCCGCGGCCAGCGCGGCTACGGCGGCGCCATGCAGGACAACGAAGGCAACACTATCAGCATCATGAAATACAACAACAACGGCGACTACATCACCGGCATCAGCCTCGCCGTCTCCGAACACAAAGAGAACTGGGCCACCGTCGACAAGAACGGCAAAGTCTACGCCCTCTTCGAATCCGACGACCGCTTCGGCGTACAAATCTACGAGCCGCGATAGACGGAGCCGTCCTCATGCAAGCGCGAGACAAACACCAAGCAAAGTCGACGCTATGGACTGCGAGGGCTCGCCCTCGCCATAACGGCGCGATCCCGTATGAAAGCCAAACACCCATAATCAACCCAGACCGTCATCCCCGCGAAGGCGGGGACCCATCTTCACCCATAGCCATCCACCAACGAGGAACCATCATGGTTCAAACAGTTTCGTCCTCTCCCAAACCGTCATCCCCGCGAAAGCGGGGACCCATCTTCTCTCAAGGGATCGAAGCATCATGCCGACCAAATCCCTCAATGACCTGATCGCTGAGATCCTCGATCGCGGCGAACCCATAGACTACGAGTCCCTGCTCTCGTGGCCCAAACCGCCAGCCACATCGGATTCCTACGAGTCCGCACGGTCTGCGCTGGAAGCCTTCGATTCCGCCCAAAAGGAATGGGAGTCGACAGACGATGCTAACCGCACAAACGCCACAGAAAAACCAGCGCCAACCGTTGATACTGATAGATTCCCACGTTGGTTCTGGTCGCTAAAACCCGATCGGATTTCACGTGGACTTCCTGGAGTCCCATTCATTGATAACGAGCTGGATTTGGCGCACGAACTAAGCCCCGGCGACTGGTGTCTCGCCGAAACTTACGTGAAGCACTTCGCCGAACCGATTGAACGCTGTGTCACCGTGCAGTCACCAGTCGATTGGCGACATGGTATTCGGCCGAAATGCTTCTCCGACGATGTGTCGATGTTTTACCAATCGTATTACGTCGTGAAGCTGCTTAGCCTTTCGGCGATATTTCACAGCCTCAATCGAACAAACACCGGCTGGACTACATATCTAACAAGTGCCGCCCACATCGGTAGTGCTTCAGCGAGCATCCATTTGTTGATGGGTCACGCAATACACGTAGGCTGTGCTCGACGACTCTTGGATACGGTCGCGTACATCCTGAATCGCGTACCCGTGTCGCCTGAGGCATTGACTCGACTTTTGTCAGTGCTCGAATACTTTGATGACGAAGACGTGCTTAAGAATGCATTTGTCGGCGAACGAGTCTTTGCGCTCGCCGATTTTCGTACACACGTTTCAGAAGGCCAACAAGCCGACAATTGGTGGCTCTGGTTGGACGAGCGCAAACAGATCGAACTCCATTACTATTTGGAGAATATGGCCGAACTAGTTGCGATTGCGCGACTGCCGCTACAAGAGCGATTCTCAATATGGTTGGATTACATTCAACGATCCATGAGACGGCCAAAGTCCAAGGAATTGCACAAGGCAATCAACGAGGCCGCGAAATCTGCGCTACCACTCAATCTCAACACACTGACGCGGCTTCGGCTTATGAAAGTTGCGCTGCGCGCGATCAAAGACGGGCCCCGGTCACTCGCCAATGAAGGTTTTCTTCCTCAAGATCCATTCGATCCCGACGGAGCGCCTCTACGGTTCCGCCATTGCGGAGATCAATTCTTTGCGTATAGCGTCGGCGTCAACCAGGCCGACGATGGCGGCTCAACGGAGCAGCTCGATGAGTACGGCCCACTTTGGGGGCTGGTTCAACATCGATTCCTGACGAAAGACATACTTATCGCAGGCACACCGAGAAACAACGGAACCGTTTCAATCGAGTGGCCGTGGGATGTCGCGATAGAGCAATAACAGGAGACTTCGTGCAAGTGGTCCTTCTGAACGCGTCGAAAGACCTCTAAACGGTTCTTGCGCAGGCCCTGATAAGATCCATCGCTGCGCTCTGGATGACGTTAGGGCATTCTGTCGACGTAACGGAAACGGAGGTTGAGAGATGTTGAAGAGTTGTTTAGCCGGAATTCTGGCGATTATCCTGCTCCCGCTCGCCGCCCACGCCCAACACATCAAAGTCGAGAAAACCACCATTCCCTTCTTCTCCATCGATGAAACCATCACCGCCGACCTCTTCCCCATTAATTTCCTGCTTGGCGACAGCAACTACCATTCCATGGTATCCGCGTCCGACGGCAACCTCTATTTCAGCGTGGACACCCATAACATCGAGTACGCCTGCCGCATCTACAAGTTCGATCCGCGCACGGAGGAGATGACGCTGGTCGCGAAGATGGACGAAGTCCTCGGCGAAGACACGGCGACCCACGTCGCGCAGGGCAAGATCCACACGCCCTTCTTCGAGGACGAAGGCAAGCTGTGGTTCGGCACCCACATCTCCTTCTATGAAGGTGACCTGCCTGGGTTCAAATCGGAAGTCCGCATCCCCTACCAGGGAGGCCACTTCATGTCGTATGACCTGAAGACCGGCGCCTTTGAAGACCTGGCGAAGACCTTCCCCGGCGAAGGCATCATCACCACCGCCATGGACACGGAGCGCGACGTGCTCTACGGATTGACCTGGCCGTCGGGCATTCTCGTTTCCTACGATCGCGCGGAGGGTCATCCACGTTTCTGGGGCGCGGTGCAAGACCGCGGCGAATGGGGGCAACGTCCCCACGAATGGGATCGCATCTGCCGCACCCTCGGCATTGCGCCCGACGGCAAGGTCTACGGGTCCACCATGGACGGCCGTATCTGGGAGTACGACCCCACCGCCACGCGCCGCGTGACGTATATCGACGGACTCGACCTGAAACGCCTGCCGCTATCGCAGTCCGCCGAGGAAACACTTAAAGGCGAGTTCCAGTACAACTGGCGCGTCGTTGAGTGGAATCCCAAGACGGAGAGCTTCTGGGGCATCCAGTGGGAGACGACCACGCTCTTCGAGTTCCAGCCGGCCACCCGCTACCTGCGTACCGTGGCCGAACTGCGCCACGACGCGTACAAAGGCATGCCGCGCAACCCCGAGATCAGCCAGCTCGGGTTCTTGCTAGGGCCGCAAGACACCATTTTCTATCTCGCGAACGGTCCCGCGGTCGCCATGGAAAACCACCCCGATGTGCAATCGACGGTGTATCTCTTCACCTTCGACACGGAATCGGAGCAGATGACCAATCATGGACCGCTGATCTCCGCCGACGGCCGGCGCGTCTTTTTCACGGAAAGCCTCTGCATCGGCGCGGACGATCGCCTGTATTCCGTGGCCTGGGTGGAAGTCACCGATCCTGCGCGCCGCGAAGAAATCGGACAGGCCCGAAAGACCGGCCCCGTGGAAACGGAAAAGATGGTCTACGAAGTCATGCTCGTGCGCTTGCCGAAATGGCGGAAGTTCGTTGATTAGCGATAAACCACCCGCGCATTTGGAGACGTCCTTCAACATAACGGCGTAACGATAGCAAGAACATCCCCCTCGCCCCCTTCAAAGGGGGAATGTTCGCAACGCGTAGCGTTGCGCTTGTTTGGCCAATTGACATGACGTCAACGCGTGCGACGCCGTGTTGTAAAGAACGTTGCGTCGCGCAATTCCCTCTTTGAAGGGGGATTCAAGGGGGATGTTCTTCCGTTTCGCTGGACAAACGGCGTACTACAGTTCTTACCTCGGCGTGCGTTCACTCCGTAGCGAGTCGCAAGTACTCCGCATAAAGCGAGGCCATGTCAGGTTCGTCTTCACCGGTCGCGCGGAAGATGTACACGCCAAACCCAAGTCGCAACGCCTCGCCCGCTTCAACCCGGGTCTGGTCCGATTCAACACCCGCGTTATCCGGTCCCGTCATCGCCTTTCGTCCAAACGGATTCGCCACGATCAACCCGTAGTCCCGCGAATGAAACCACGACGGCCGAAAATTGCCGGGGTCGGTCATGACGCACATCCCCGTCCACGCGCCGCCGATACGAGCGAATCCCGCGCACCAATCCGCACTTTTGCCCCAGGTACCTGCTTCGTTCCGGCCGTCTTCGCTATTCATGAGGACACCGCCGCCATGACGCACGCTGATCGGCGTCGCCACACGCACGCCAAATCCCATCTCTTCCTGATCGCCGAACGCAAACGCTCCGCTCGCTGGCATGAACGTAGACTGCGCGGTGAGCAAATACCCCAGCGGCGTCACGTGAAACGCGTACTCACAACGCTCTTCGCACACGACATCCCCGTCGTTCGACTCATACACATTCCGCACGGCGAAGCGCCCAACTCCATTGTCACTATCCGGCCCTTCAAGAAACTCCACATGGCGCACCCGCGCGCGGTTGCGCCAGAAGTCCTGCCCACTGATATCGCCGAAGGCCAGCCAAACGCCGGGATGGAACTCCGGGTGATCGTCATTGTCCGCATCCGCCACCAGGTCCGGCGGATGGTTGCGCGTAACCTGCATGCCATTCGGCGCGACGACATTGCAGAAGTACGGCCGCGGGATCGCCTCGTCCTGCCAGACGTAGGTCGCCACGCGCGCGCCGTCCACCAGGATCTCCATGCGTCCCTCGTGCATGGCAAACGACACTGTGTCCGGCCCTGCCGAAGCATAGCGCGCCACCCACTCAGCGGTGCGCTCCAGGTAATACTCCGGCTCACGCGGCGCGTAATCGAGGTACGTGTATGTCGGAGTCGTCTTGGGAACGGCCGGTTCAATCTGCGTGCCCTCGTGCCATTCGTTAAACGAAGTAATCGATACGTACGGCGGATCGACGGCCAGCGCCGCCTCCCACATGCGATCGTAATACGCGCCCTCTTCACGATCCCGCTGGTTGACCGTGTTCCAGGGCCGAATCCGCGTGTCGTCGTATCCTGGCGCGACGCTCGGGACAAACAGAAGCTGGTGTTCGTCGGCAAAGGCCTTCATCGCGGGCCAGTTCGCAGTCGTCGAACCGTACGTAAACCCGTCCGACGCGAAGTACGTGTAGAACCCGTCAAATCCCGCCTTAACAAGCGCCTCGTCATCGTGCTCCTTCACGTACAATCCGATGAACACCCCGTCGTATTTCGTGCCGCGCAAGGTCCGGCTACCATCCGGCGCAAAGAGGCTCGCCCAGTCCGCCGGTTTAACAAGGTACGAATCGTAGAAGTAAAACAGCGGCTTGTTATCCCGCGCGGCATCCCGATAAAACGCGGGATGCTCGCCATAACGATCGATTAGATAGACAATCGCATCGCGAAATGGCTCCGCGCGCGCGCCGTCCCGACCCGCAATCGGTTCCAGATGAAACGCGACTTTCAATCCGTGCACTTCCGCCACGTCCAACAACTGCGGCACCACCTCATCCGTGAAGTCCCCCGGACCCCACCACGACGTCGCCAGCACGCCTACGCCCGCGCGCTGCAATTGCGTCATGTGTTCCACCAGATCTTCCCGTGACCGCGAACTGTACAGCCCCATCGCCGGATAAAAATTCGCCCCGATCTGTTCCGGCGGCTCATAGCTGAACGGTTCCCCCTCCCGAACCGAAACCGCATGATTCCAATGGCTCCAGTTTCCATCCGTCTCCGGATTCTGGTACCACGGATAGTAAAACGCATGCACGCGACTAAACGTTTCCGCTGCCGAATCCGAAACTTCGGCAGCGGCCGGGTGAGTCGCGATACCCGCGATCAGCAGAAACAAGGTCAAGCAATGAGCGCGTACGAGATTTCGGAACATGTACCAGTCTCCCCAATCAAATTTCTGATGAACGCAGACAATGCACGCGATTATATCAACGACCGGCAGATGCGCGTAGCCCATCGCCACGTCGTCGCCGTGGCAAGCAAATTCGAAGCGCGAATTCCGAAACAAATTCCAGATCCCAAAAGCCGAAACGAAGAGCGCGTTTGAAAAGTAGCGATCACCCGGTCTATCAGACGTGCGGCGAATGTAGCGCAGGCGTCTCCGCCTGCAAAACCTGAGATCGCGCTAAGAAAAGAATGCAGGCGAGGACGCCTGCGCTACATTCACTAAGCATTGCGCGAATCTACTTCCGACGCCCAAAGACCAAAAGCGAATCCGCTGGTATCGGACGTTACTTGCGCAGCCCCGAATGGGGCGACTCGAATGTAGTCACGCCGCAGGCGTGATGGAGCGAGGCACGAGCGGAACCCTGGGTCACGCCGCCGCCCCTCCTCCCAGCCCCCGAAGGGGGGCGACAGAAATTGCGCGCGCCCGGCAGCCCTCAATAGACTGCCGGGCGCTTTACACTCATCGCTTCGACGATTACCGCCCTGGCGGCGTCGCGGTCAGAATCTTCGCACCACGCTCTTCGTCCAAGACCAGGATCGCAAACTTCCGTACCATGCCCACGTCCAGCGTACTCGATGACGCGTAATCGAATCGTCCGCGCAGATCCGTATACCCGTCCTTGTAAAACACGGACCCGCCGTTTTCCATATCCGCGAAAACCTTCACGTACACCTTCGGCCTCGGCTCATTGGTCTTCTTGTCCACCACGTGAACCTGTCCATAGGTTTCGATGAGCTGCGCGATCAGGCTGCTCGCAAATCGGATGCTCGTGCGATTGATCCCCGCGGCCTCCGCCTGGATGACCACGTGCCGGTCCGCGAACGCATCCGGCAACGGGATCGTGCGTTGCGATTCGTTCGGGTCGAATTGCACCGTCTGCTCTTCCGCGGGTTTCACCCCCGCAAAGAGGCTCGACTGCGCCGGCGCAAAGGGATTGCGGGTGAACAGCATCTCCACATCAATGGGATAGAAGCTGAGCCGGCACGATTCGAGGTTCATATGATGGAGCACGATAACATCGTCCTTCACTTCCAATTCCAACCGAGGCGCCTCCGCCGCCAGTTGGTCCTGCGCCATACGGTTAGTACCGTCTACCCCAACACCTTCGCCACCGGTGATCGCCGCGACCTGCGTGCGCACCTCGCCGAAAAGGTCCCTCCAGCGCTCCACGGGATACTCCTTGTACTGCCCGGCAATTCGCGCCGCCCTGTCGGGGTCTTCCTCGTAGAGCGCCAGATACGCTGCAAAGTAGTCGTGCTGAACCCGGGTCTCCAGCTTGTCCGCCTGCACCCGATCGAAGAACCGCAATGCGTCCGCGACGCGGTCCTGGAGTAGCATGTAGTACGTCACTGCCATCAAGTCCTCGTCGTCCAACGTAGCCCGGTGGGCCAGGATGTTCATCAGCGAAGCAAACTGGACCCGGAACTGCTCGTTGGTGATCGACCACTTGTTGTCCAGATCGTGCGCTCGCGGATTGATCAATGGCGCGTATTCGACGTGTTGATACGCCTTGCGTTCGACTGGGTCGATGGTAAGCAGTGGACTTTCCAGACTCGGCCCGCTCGCCGCTACGAAGTCGTCGCGATACTGCATGTATGTCTCGATACCTTCCGAATCGTTGTGGTACACCGCGAACGCCCACAGAACCGGCTGATACACATGCCGCTGCCGGATCAACGCCAGGGCCTCTTCATAGAACTCCCGGTCGCGCATGCGCCAGGCAATCGATGACAGCTCGATTCGGTTCAGGTTGTGCGTGCGCAAGAACTCGAGAACCTCTTCCGAAGTACCCTGTTGCGACACGTACTGCCAAGAGGTCGTGTCAACGGTGCTCGGTTCTTCCACCACACGCATCGCGTGCGGCTCCGCAAAGGCCAAGAGCGCGCCTTCCTCGCTGACGTGCACGGGGTAGTGGCTGAATTCCCCCGGCTCCGGGAAGTAGAAGTGGTATTCAATCGTGGCGGTACTGTACGGCTCGAGCCGCATCCGCTCGCTCTTTGTGTAACGACCGCCGGCGACGGGGATGGACCCTTCCGGTACCTGGCGTAACAACTCAATGTTGTGCGGTGTCGAGGTCGGATTGGTCACGGTCACCTGGCAACCGTACACAACGCCGCTTAGAAACTCGTCCGTCACGAACTTGTCAAATCGTTGGTTTCCCTCGTGCCGGTACTGGTCATCGAGCCGGAAGAAGTTCTGACTGACCAGAACAGGTGTATCCGCGCTTGTCCCTTCCGCCGGCTCGATGTCCTTATAGAAGGCCACCAGCGGACTTGCCGCCTTGACCGCATAATGCGTGTCTCCCGAAGCTGTCTCGTGCGCGGATCCCTCGAATGGCAAGTCGAGCACGGCAAGTGCCAAGAGTATCTCCGTGAAACTGTTCGCTGCCTCGGCCAGATGCTCTGATCGGAACGGCTGGCCCTCTTCGCGTTGGACAAAGTCCAGCCAGAACGCGCTAACGGGGATCAAACCCGCGGATTGCTGGT
This sequence comes from Candidatus Hydrogenedentota bacterium, assembly GCA_045863335.1. GTDB lineage: Bacteria > Hydrogenedentota > Hydrogenedentia > Hydrogenedentales > SLHB01 > JAHDWY01. The sequence goes on from BTVY01000020.1 coordinate 67,361, forward strand.
GTATCGGCAGTTTGAAATAGTTGTTCTCCACCCACTCGCGCGTCGTTTCCTGAGCCCGGTACAACGCCCGATAGCGATTGACCGCCTCCTCGTCGAAATCGGCGATGACATTCAGCCGCGTGCGTTGTTCCACGAATCCGAGTGAATCGAGTTCGTCCGCGGGTCCGTCGTATGTCTGGGTCAGGTCGTGGACTTCCATTCCGGCTATAGCAGGTTCACCGGCGCCTCCTTGACGACCGCCGAACGCGCCGCCACCGCCCGCGCTCAACTGATCTCCGTCTGCTTTGGAAAAGAACGGTATCGATTGCTGAATCCCGTTTCCATCCACGTCGTAGGCCCGGTCCGCAAAATAATTCTCGCGTACCCGAATCTCACCGCCTACTTGTACGTTCTGCAGACTGCCCCCGCTTCCTCCCGCCAACGCTCCGCCGTACAGCGCCGTCATGAACAGCGCGTTGAACCACTCCGGATTCGGCGGGATCATATCGAACGCATCCTGCACGTATCGTTGCGTATGCGGACCTTCGTCAGAAACGCGCTGCGCCAGCAGAATCTTCTCGACCAGGTTTAACTGGCCGTACTGCCAAGGCTGCAAGTACTCGGAAAGATCGTCGCCCAGGAGCCAATGGTCCAGGAACGTCTTCGCGGCCTTGTTATCCAGGAATGACCGCACCGTCGCGTCAAAGAACGCCTTGTCTTTGTGATAGAGAAAGAAGTTCAGTTCGTGCGACGCGTACTTCGAGAACTGCTCCCGTTTCTCATCCGGCGTCAGTTCCGACCAACGCGTCACGAACTGAAACTCGCGAAGTTTGGGATCGCCATGCAGGGTTAGATACAGCGCGTACACCGCTGGTATTGAATCGTACGTTTGGACTTGGGCTTCCCCCGTCAAGCTCACCTGCAAGGTCTCGCCGCCTTCCAGCACGCGGACACGCTTCTTCTCCACGTAATGCTCCGCCGGGTCGAGGGCCTTCGCCAAGCGAAGGTCGCGTATTGGAACGTCCCGTTCCGGAAGCGCCGCATTCTGCGTAACCGTCGTGAAGGGGTCCGTCGCCACAATCTGGAGGTACTGGCGCCCCTGCAGGTCCGCGCGTGGAATCGTCACGACCCCCTCACCATCCGGCTTCAGGTTGTAGAACACGGCCGGGTCGCTGCCGAGAAAATCGTAACTGGGCGAGAATGGCGGAGCCGGCGCGGATTCCTCCATCTGTTCTTGTTGTTCGACCATTCGCTGCCGCTCCGGCGCAGGCGGGGGTGGCGGCGGCGGAGGCGGTTCGGCCGCTGTTGCCGCTTCCTGCTCCGCTTGGGTCTCCTGCACCGCCCATGGATTCAACAACAACGACGGCCGTTCCAGCATGTTGCCGGGAAACTTCGCTGCGAACCGCCGCTCCAGGATGTACCGGTACTCGTCTCCGATGAACCGGCCCGATTGATACAAGGCGTAGCCCGCGTTCACCGCTTTCCCATCCGGCGCGAAGGGTTGCGTCACATTCAACGCATCGAACACGGCAACGTCCGGGTGATAACACGTGGCCGTCACGTGCACGCGCGTATGGTCGTTCGCGTTCGCAAGGCGTATCGTGACGGTATCGTCGTCTGCGTCCAGCGCCTTAACCTGAAGCGGTGTCGGCTGGTCGACCTCCAACACCCGATTCTCAGACGCCACGAAGTAAGGACCGTCGACTCCTTCCGTGAGGCGAACGTGAATCCGCTGATCCGTGGACTTGAGATGCAACAGGTAATCGCCTCCCGGCAACCCTGCCGCGGTAACGAACCCATCGGCAACCGTCAATGCATCGCTGCGGTCCGCCACATAGGCACCGTCGCGCACTTCCATCAGGGTAACTTGCCCTTCCCCAGACTCCCCGCGCCGCGGGGAAAACGGAATCCGCAGCGCATCACTTGTATCTCCCTGGAGCAGGTGCGGATAGTTGTACTCGGGTTTCCGCAGATCCCAGTGTTGCTCGTTCATGCCTTGGCCGGTGGCAGAAAGATGCTCGATACCCGGCAAACTCCCAAGCACGATGCGCCCCTCCACATCGGTTTTCAGACTGACGTCTACCGGGTCGACGAAGTCCACGTGGTTCAAATGCAAGTACACGACATGACCGGGAAGTGGGAACCCGGTCTTATCGCGCGCTTCCAGGATCGTTTCCTCCCCCACGCGCGACAGAAACAGGGCCGCAGTCTGCTCCGTCTTATTGATGCCGTTTACCGGGAATGTCTGTTCCGCGACCACGTCCACCGTTTCCGGATTCGTCAGACGGTCGATGCTCCCGGTCAACGTAAACCGGAGTTCCGCGAGATTGTCAGGGACCCTGAAGCGGTGGACGAACAGTTCGCTGCCGTGCAGGGAAATGTCGCGTAGGCGCTGCGTACTGGTGATCCCATCGCCCGTCGTGGACCGTATCGTCAGCGCCGGTTCCCTGACCCAGCCCACCGGAATCTGCGCGCCATTCAAATACAAAAGCGGCCGAACGGCAACCTGGGCAGTTTGTCCCGCTCGCAAGGATTCGCTGTCCACATGGAAACCCGCTACGAGCCGGTACTCCTCGGCCTCATGCTGGAACCGGTCCAACGCCGCAAAGTCCCCATCGCACAAGACGAGTGGTTTCTGGCCGGGGTCTGTCGAGAACGGTATCGCGATCTCGCCGTCCTCGTTCGCCGCGTATAGGTTTCCAGAGAACCATACTGAAGCCTTTGGCAACGGCTGCCCCGTCTCATTGAGCACCGTGATCATCTGGCCTGCCGGCCCCGTGCGGCAGACGTATTGCAGTCGGCCCTTGTGTACGACCGCGCGGCTGCTTTTGCCGTTCCCGACAAACTCGATAACCCACACACCGCGTCCCGTCAGTTCCGGAAACCCGAACTCGCGTTTCACCCGGCGCAGCGGCGCTTCGGAATAGGTGTGCACCTCCTCATGATTCGGGACAAGACCGTCCAGGTCGATGTCGATGTTCACCTCCCGCGCGAACTGCTGGTAATAGTTCTTGGCGTCGATCGCATAGACCTTGACCAGCAGCCGCTCCACATTCTTGATCCAGAGTTGCAGCCGGATGTCCTCGTCGGGTGCGAAGCGCGCCCGGTTCTCCGGCACAAACTCCACATCCACCTGTTTCTTCAGGTGATCGACGCTCGCGGGATCGAGCCAGGAATACCATTGCTCAAGATCCCCCTCTTCCTGCACCAACTTCGTTTCCGCGAAGAGGCGCCGCAGGTAATCCTCGCGAACGTAGGTCTCGAAATCGCCATGGTCTTCATCGGTTGCGAAGAAATGCATCAAATACTGGCGCACCAGCAAGGCATCCGAGTCCGGAGGATTCAGATTGGTTGCGGACAAATGGTCGCCGTGGACGTTTTCAACCAGCGGTACGTTGCCCAGGGAACGGAGGTACGCCGGATTCACATAGTCGGCTTGGCGCGGCAATCGCAGGTACTCGATGAACCGCGCGCGATCGAACACGCCCTGGGACATGTCGTGCTGCAAGCGATGAAACTGGACGAGCGACTTCAAGGAGTTGTGCGCGGGCGCCAACCGCTCTGTGAATGCGGCCAACCGTTCCAAATACGCCTCGTAGACCTCCGGCTCGATCCGCCAGTTCGGCTCGTCAGCGCTGGGCCGGAGCCGTTGTAAATAGGCAAACACGAACGCGTCGTTGTTTAACAACTCCGGCTTGAGAACGAGTAGTTCATCCAGTTGCTCCCGCACCAGCATCGTATGAACCGGAAGCGACCCGAACCCGCCGCTATGGCGAGCGCTCAGATCCTTCGCGATCAAAGCGGGGAGATTCGGATAGTCCGGTAGATCAAGCGACTGCAAGAGACCGCGCAGGCGGGGTTCGCTCAAGTCCACGGTCAAGAGCCAATCATAAGAGTGGCGCGTGAAGCCGTTGACCATATCCGCGTACTGAGGATTGTCCAGGGCGCGTTGAAGCAGCGTGGCCCGGCTGATGCTCTCCGGGTCGAGTTGCGACGGTAGGTCCGGCGCCTCGCCCGGCAATTGCCGCTGCTGGCTGAAATCAAGGTTCAGCGCCGCCTTCAAATACTCCAGCGTCCGCTCCGGGTCGGACGAGTACAGCAGTAGCGCCTGCCGGTTGCGGATCTCCTGCACGCCCGGAGTCTGCCCATACCGTTCAATCCAGGTCTCCAGCAGCTTGTCCACCTCATCGAATCGCCCCGTCTGCTGAGAATACAGGCAGTGGAAGTAATAGTAGTCCTCCGTCCCCGGGACCAATTCCTTCAGCACCTCCGCCCGGTCGTCCGCCAGGGCGAAACGCTCCAGAAACGCCAGGTCCGCGGCCCACACCACGCGACCTAGCGCAATGACCGCCACCAATGCGAATACCATGTTCCTAGCCATATTCGATCTCTCCCTGGGATTGCGACGAGTGCCAAGACAGTACATGCCCCGCTCCGAACGGAAGTTCCCGCCTATAGTGAACGAATAAAGACGGCACTTTGTCTACATTGAGACCCCCCTTGCCTCAAACTAGTTCGATTCCCGCAACCGGTACCGGAGTAAAGATACTCTCCCGCGGACTGTGTTCTTCGCTATCGCTATCGGGATCGCTATCGGGATCGGTATCGCGCGGAATGGCCAATACGTCGCGGGATAGTAGGAAACCACCCGCTTTGCATGCCTCTCAGGCGATATGCAACGGAGTTGGGCCCTCGATCCCGATTCCGATAGCGATACCGAGCACGGAGAAATCACGACTGCATTGATTCGCAACTGTTCTTGCACAAACAACCACGCCTGTGGCGCGGTCTCTGGCGCAGGAGAACCCAACGACGGAATGGAGTACCCCCGTCGGTCTCCGAAGTGCCGCGATGGAATGGCAGGCTCGCAAACGAGTGTTTAACGAGAAGTTAAAGATGGTGGGCGGTACTGGACTTGAACCAGTGACCCCTTGCATGTCAAGCAAGTACTCTAACCACCTGAGCTAACCGCCCTAACGTAGGGCCGGATTGTAGCAAAGCGTCCGCCGCGAGTCAACGCGAAGCCCAGCGGCGGAACGAAGGATATGGCAAACGAACCAAACCGCCGCGCCATGGGAAATCTGCCAAGATTCAAGGGAGGATCAGCTAATGAAGGTAGTCGAAATTCGTGAGGCTTTCGGATTTGAGAATCTGGCAGTCGTGGACCGTCCGGCCCCGACTCCCGGCCATGGACAAGTCCTGCTCCGAGCGCGCGCCACTTCCCTGAACTACCGGGACCTGATGACGATCCGGGGCGCGTACAATCCCCGGCAGCCCCTCCCGCTCATTCCCCTGTCCGACGGCGTGGGCGAGGTGGAAGCCGTCGGCGAAGGGGTCACGCGTGTGAAGGTCGGCGATCGGGTCGCAGGGATCTTCGCGCAAGGTTGGCTTTCCGGCAGCCCGACGCGCGAACGGCTGCAACGCACCACCCTCGGCGGACCGCTAGATGGAATGCTCGCCGAAAGGGTCGTCCTCCACGAAGACGGCGTCGTACACGTACCCGAGCATCTCACCGACGAAGAGGCGGCTTGTCTGCCCTGCGCCGCTGTCACCGCGTGGAGCGCCCTCGTCCGCCACGGCAACGTCAAGGCCGGTGACACCGTCCTCACCCTCGGCACCGGCGGCGTATCGATATTCGCGCTCCAATTCGCCAAGCTGCTCGGCGCGGAAGTCATCGTCACATCAAGCAGCGACGAAAAACTCGATAAGGTCAAAACGATCGGCGCGGACCATGGTATCAACTACCGCACCACACCGAAATGGTCCGAAACCGTCCGCGAGATTACCAATGGCACGGGCGTGGATCACGTCATCGAATTGGGCGGAGTCGGCACACTCGAGCAATCCATGCGCGCCGTTCGCATGGGCGGACAGATCAGTCTCATCGGCGTCCTGACCGGTATCGAAGCGCCGCTGAATGTCACCCCCCTCCTCATGCAGGAAGTCCGGCTCCAAGGCATCATGGTCGGCCCGCGCGACGCGTTCGAGTCCATGAACCGCGCCATCGCTTACCATAAACTGCGCCCCATCGTGGATCGCGTCTTCGAGATGGAAGAGACAAGAGCCGCCTGCGAGTACATGGCCGGCGGCAACCACATCGGAAAAGTATGCATCCGCACCGCGCCTTAGTTTCCCGAGCCCTAAGACGGATCCCGACCAGCACCCGCTGTCTCTACCGTCCTTACTGCCCCTGCTGCACCTTGATGCCCTGCGCTCGCCAATCGTACCGTGAAACGGACCCTAAGCTTTCTTTGCCCGTCCTGACGTGGTATACTCTTTCTTCCTTCCGGGCGGTTAGCTCAGCTGGTTAGAGCATCTGCTTTACACGCAGGGGGTCGGGGGTTCGAATCCCTCACCGCCCACCATTCTTCGTTCGCGCCAGGCGCGCTTGTATCGCCCCCGCCAGTATTGGCGGATCGCGATCGGCGGCGTGATGAGCCGCGTTCCCCCTGCACCGCAGCAAATCGGTCAATGGCGGTCATCGCAACAGAGACGGCGCTTCTCCGCACCGCGTGTGCTACGATGTGCGGCCGGGGTCTACAACCAACCGTCGGAGTGTCGTCATGAATTTCGCGGCCGCAGTGTTCATGGTTTCCATCCTCTCCACGCAAGCGGCAACAGGTCTGCCCGTGCCGGATACCACCAACTGCTACCTGCCGATCGAGGGCGGTTGGAGTTTGCGCATTTCTGGTAGGGACATAGTGTCGGCTGCCTTACCGGAATCGACCATCGGCGTCGTACAGGACAATTCGCGTTTGCACCGACGTCCGCTGTATCCACCCGCGGACCGGTCGCTCATCTGGAATGAGGACGAGCGGGTGAAACTGCAACGCTGCGGGTTCCGGCCCCTGGTGCTGGCCTACATGGAGCCCCGATTCCTATTCGACTTCCATTCCGCCGGCGGCTTGTTGGGGCATCTGCGCGTTGGGCTCGTTGGAAAGGAAAACTCCAAATGGTTGCACGAATGGTCGGAGATAGACGTCCAGTACATCGACGGCCGAATGGATTATCGGCTCGCGGACCCCGCCTTTCCCGGCATTTCGGTGCAACTCTCCGCCGCGCCATTGGCCGGTAGCGCGGGCATGGTTCTGCAGATTTCAGCATCCGGTGCCGAAGGATATGAACTCGTCTGGGCCTACGGTGGTGCCTCCGCCTACTTCACCAACTACGCAATGAACGCGCCCGAGTTTTCCTTCTCTCCTGAACAGTGCGCGAAAGACGTTTTGACAGTCGACTCGAACGGGTTCTTGCTCGAACGAGACTTTGACGAAGACGATGTATATACGAAGGAAATCTTCGCGGCGTCGCGCTACCTGCCGGAATGGACCGCACAAGTCCGCGCCGGAAGCGATTGCCAGGGGCGCACCGGCCTGGGTGATCCTTCTGCCTTTCTCCTGTCGCCGTCGACGCTGCTGGCCGCAACCGAATGGCGCCAGGAAACGCGAACGCAGATCGGTCGCATTGCAGTCGAGGCGGCCAAGATTGCAGCAAACGACTTTCAAGCGTTCGTCGTTGTCGGCATGGGCGGAAACATTGTGGATGCAATTGGCGACCCGCGCGCTGCCATGGATGCGGCGCTCGCACGGAACAATGGAATTGCGAGCCGCGTTGTTACGCGCACACCCGATCCCTACCTCGATGCGGCCATGCGTATGATGGCGTTCGCGACAGAGGGGACTTGGGGTGACACCGCCATCCTCCATGGCGCCTGGTCGTGGCGCTTCGCTTATCTCGGATGGCGAGGCTGGTACGGATCTATGTGCTACGGCTGGCCGGAACGAATTCGAAGATCGATCGAGAACCATACGACGCTCGGCGTCATTACGGAGGGTCCCGATGCGGGCGCGCTCGGATCCCTGCTGGAATACAGCCCGGGCGTTTATTACAACATGAACGAGGTGTTTCTCGATCAGGTCCGGCAGTACTACGAATACACTGACGACGTCAATCTGATGCGGCAAATCTTCCCTGTATTGCAGGGCATCCTGGCGTGGGAAGACCGACGGCTGCAACCGGGTGGTGCCGGACTTTACGAGAACAGCCTCAACACCTGGATCAGCGATTCGCACTGGTACATCGGCGGACAATGCACGCAGGCCTCGGCCTATATGCTCGCGGCAAACCGCTTCGTCGGCGATCTGGCGGAACGCCTCGGCGAAGATGCCGCGCCCTACCGGCAACGGGCCGAGCGGATCCGGGCCGCAATACAGGAAACACTCTGGATGCCGGAAAAGGGGGTGTTCGCTGAATACCGCGACACACGCGGAAACCGCATGCTCCACAGCGAGCCCGAACTGCCGACGATTTACCACTCCGCAGAATTTGGCGCAGCCGACGGGTCGCAGATCGCGCAGATGCTGCACTGGGTCGACTCCAACCTGAAGCACGAAACTACGCCCGGCGGCGGTGTCCTGGTTTGGAGTTCCAATTGGTACCCGAATCACGCGCGCAGCTACACGCATAGCACGCACGAACTAGCCTACGCTGAAGAACTGAACCTGGCCTTGACCAATTACCTCGCGGGGCGTGCCGACGCCGCCTACAGCATTATCCGCGGGGTGATGTGCGGCATCTACAACGGCCCCACGCCCGGCGGTTTGTCCTGTCACACCTTCGTCGACGGACGCCAGCGCGCGAACGATGAATTCTCCGACGCCATCAGCATGTGGGGCCGGGCGGTGGTCGAGGGGCTCTTCGGCATCGTGCCGAATCGCCCGAGGGGCTACGTGACGTTGAGTCCCCAGTTTCCACGCGAGTGGACCGAAGCCTCGATCGCGTCACCGGCTTTGTCGTACCAGTGGCTTCGCGAAGGGGAAATGGTATCAATCGAATGGTCGTCGCCGGTAGAGACGTCGATCCACCTGCGGTTGCCAATACCGGCTAATCGCGTGCACGAAGCAACGGTCAATGATAGAACCACAACCGGCTCCATAGAACCCGGATTCGCGGGCGTGAATTGGCTGCTCGTGGAAACACCTTCGAGCCGATCCGGAACGATTCGCGTAACGTACACGCCGGAATCCGTCGAAGCCGTTCCAACGGCGCCGCAGATTGAGCCAAGCCAACCCAGCAGAGCGCAATGGACGCCACCCGGACCGAAAGCACGCGTTCTTGCGCATTGGGACCTGGTCGATCTCTCCAGTGTCTTTAATTCAAAGGTCACCGATGTGCTTTCCCGTGTGACCGAGGAAGCTGTTCCGCCGGAAATGCCGGCCAGTCAGGTTGGCTTCGGCTACTGGAAGGACCATCTCCTCCAATACCATGGCAGCCGGAACCAGGCGATCAGCGACGCGGCCTGGCGCGCCAAAGTGGGCGACGATGAAATCGCGTGGACCACGGACGGCATTCCGTTCAAGACCTCCAAAAAGGGCCCCAATATCGGCGTCGTGACCCGCGCGGGAGGCTTTCCGGAAACCCTCTCTATCCCAGTCAATGCGAAAGGAAAGGCGCTGTACCTGATGCTCAGCGGCATGACCTTCCCGGCGCAGAGCCATGTCGTCAACCTGCGCATTACGCTGCACTACGCGGACGGCGAATCGGTCGTGCGCGATCTCGTCAACCCCTTTGATATCGGCGACTGCTGGAGCACCTGGTGCGGCCGGTATCACGACTCCGCCGTGAACGGTTTTGAAAACATCGGCGGCAGAACCGGTCCTGCGGGTTCAATCGAAGTCGACGACCTGACCCAACCCGTCGCGCTCGACACGGAGGCGCAACTCCTGCGCATGGACCTCCGGGAAGGCGTGAAACTCGAAACAATCACAATGGAAGCCTACGCCAACGACATCATCTTCGGCATCATGGGCGCCAGCATTTACCGATAGACCGGATCCTTCGTACGTTGTGAGAGGAGTACTGATATGCGGGCCGTCGTCTTCATTGGGTTGGTAGCCGGAACATTAGGAACGGCCTTTTCCGTGGCCGACGAATCGTCCTTCGGTCCGGTCCGCGCCAACCTCGATCTCCGAACGATGCTCACTGACTACATCGTACAGAAGAGTTGCGAAGCTCTGAACGGCGCGGCCCTGCATCGGCAGGAGGCCCTGCGGGACGGCAACTGGGAGGCTTGGCGCGACAGCGTGCGCGACGCGGTGCGCGAGGGTCTCGGTCCCATGCCGTTTGGATCGAATGGCGGCGACCTCAACGTGCGTGTCGTCTCCGCCGATACACGCCCCGGTTACGTTCTGGAAAACGTTCTCTTCGAATCGTTGCCAGGACTCGATGTGAATGCGTCGGTGTACTTGCCCCTTGCAGACGACTTCCCACCGCCGTGGCCGGCCATCGTGGTGCCGGTGGGGCATAGCGCAAAGACAATGCCGGACTACCAATTGCCCGCCCAGGCCTTTGCACGGCGCGGGTACGTCGCCGTCACCTTTGACCCGCCCGACATGGCGGGGGAAAAGCCGGTTGGAAACGATCATTTTCGCGACGGCGTCCGCTGCTACCTGACGGGCCAATCCTCGAACCGGTACTTCGTGATCGACGCCCTTCGTTGTATCGACTATCTCGCAACGCGCGACGATATTGACATGACGAACGGTGTCGGCATGACCGGCGTCAGCGGGGGCGGCATGACGACCATGTTCGCGACGCTCCTCGACGATCGCATCACCGCGTCGGGTCCGGCGTGTTGCGCCGTGCCGCTTGCCTTGCATCCCGTACGCGACGGGTACGCGCCGTGTCCCGAAACGCTTGCCTTTGGACGCTTTCAAACCTACGACGACATCGACCTCCTCGCCGCCGCAGTTCCCACGCTGGTCTTGCTCATGGCAGGCGTAACCGATGAAGTCTTCACCGCGGACATGAGCCAACGCATTGCCGATGACGTAGCCGCGTCCTTCGCGGCGGCGAACGCGACCGACCGGTTTTCTTTCTTCATGGACCCCGGCGGCCATGCGTATACGGTCGCCATGGCGGAACGCTTCGCAGACTGGATGGATCGATGGGTCAGGAAAGCGGAAAGTCGTCCGGCGAGACCGTTCGCGGAAGCGGACCTGGAAACGCTCCCGGCCGACGCGCTGGCCTGCCATCCCCGCCAGGAGATCAACATGTTCGCGGCCAACGCCAAGGAAGCAAATCGGCTGCGCGAGACGCGAAACACCGATCCCGTTGCCGCTGCCCGCACACTCGCACGCGTCGACAAGGCCCCGGTTCCTTCGGCTTCGGCAAACAAACCGGCCCTCGTCTGGTTCCACTACGTGCAAGAATTGTTGTTGGAACCGGAACCCGGCATCGCGTTACCGGCCACGTACCTCTATCCGGATGCTCAACAAGGGCCGAGCGGCGCCGTGTTGTACCTCGACGATCGTGGACGTTGGACTGATCTGCGCACGCAAGGACTCTTGACGCGGCTCGCCCGCTTCATCGACCGGGATCAGGAACGGTTCGCCGTTATGACCGTCGATCTGCGCGGCTGGGGCGATACGAAACCCGCGGACCAACGCTACGACTTGGCGGGTTGGGGCAGCCGGGAACGCTGGATCAGCTACGTGTCCGCCGCGCTTGGCGATCCCGTCATGGCCATGCGTATCCGCGATGGATTATCGTCGCTCGCCTATCTCCGCAGCCGCAGCGAAGTCGATCCCGAACGCATCGTCATCGGTGGACGCGGTCTCGGCGCCGTCATCGCATTGCACGTGGCCGCTATCGACGGAAACGTGGCGGGCGTTTTCGCATTGGACGGCCTGGCCACATTTGAATCGCTCGCCGTCGCGGAGTCCTACGCGTGGTCACCGGAAGCGTTCTACCCGAACGTTCTCGTCCACTACGATCTACCGGAATTGGTTCAGTCGATGAAAATACCCGTGCTGATCGCGAATCCACTGGACGCGACGAAGAACGCGTTGAGCAACGATGAGACGATAAAGCGCTTTCTGCTAGAGCCGAACGATGCACGGACTCGCCATGTGACCATCGGCAGCGCAGACGACATCGTCGGATTCGTCCACGCGTTGACCACCACGAAGAGGCCAGATTGATGCCACATTCTTCGCCCATGCGCGCATCCCGATTGCCGCGTCTCGCGCGCCAGCATGTGTCATCCCCGTCTTCTCTGCGTCCCTGCGGTCTCTGGTGTCGCTGGTCTCTTGACGACGCTGCCTGCCATTGAAACAGTCACCTTGCCGTGACCTTCGTCACCAGTTCGACTTCCCCTTCCGGTTCCTGCGTTTGCACAACAAGGCATGTGTGGTGATTCTTCGGGTCGTCGCTCCCGTCATGGCCTTCTAGCGTATTGTCCGGAAGTTTCACCTGCGTCACGGTTAATGGTGCGCTACCGGTCAGCGTGATGGTGGCGTGGGGCCACGTGACGGTGAAGTGCCTCCCATCTGCCACGATTTCAACGTCGTCCTCTGCACCAAGGTGCCAGCGGAAGAGAATGACCTGTTCCGTCCCCTCCGTGAGGGTAACGTCGTCAGTTACAGCCAAACGGTTTGCGTCCCATACGACGTGGCGCGTCCAGAGCGCGAGGCCGTCGTAGCAGGCCGTGGCATCGACGGACACCTCCCCGCCGTTCCCGTCGAGGCGTGTCACCGCAATCGGCGCAACGCCCCCGCGCTTCTGCCACCCGGGATGCGACACCGTCTTCCCCGTGTCGCTCGACGCATCGGGTTCGACCGTGCCGAGTTGGAGAACGTTGTGGCCCACCCCGGAACTGTAGTGCGTCATGATCTGGGGATGACTATACGCCGGCGTGCCTGCTTCGATGAGAATGGGCCGGCCCCGCGCGATGAAATTCACATGTCCGCGGTCCTGATGATCGTGTTGATCTAACGGATGCCCGCCGCGGACCCAGACGCCCGTACCCGCCTCGTTCCAACTGTCACGCCAATTCACGCGGGTGGCGCGCTCATAGACCGCAAAAAGCGGGGGCGCCGCGTCCGCATCGACGCGCGGCAGCGCCCGTGCCGCGAGCCCGGCCAAGTCATCCGACGGTCCGCCCACGTAATACTGCAAGGCCCAACGGGCCACCGGGTCGCCCGTGCACATCGCAGTCAGAGACAGAAACGGTCTGGTGTTCTCAGCGGCTCCAAACGCGCCACCCGCGTCGAAGCAATTGATCACCATGTCGCCGGGCTGGAAATGGTGCACGAGCCACGTGGGGAAGTTCTTCAGAAACGGATGGTCGATAGCGCGCCGGTCGCCCGCCACCGCCATGGCATGAGCCGCATGCAACATGGACGTGACCGTGAACTGGGCGTAGCCGAACCCTTCTTCAAACTCGCCCCGATCGCCATGTGCGTCGAGTGCGCGCATCAAATTCGCGACGCCAAGTTCATAGGCATCCCGATGACTCTCGATGCCAAGAATAATGCACGCGCGCACGAGCCCTTCCGTCGGCAGCACCCACTGGTTCGTGCAGGGATTGTCCGAGCGGATAAACCAACTCCGCTTCGTCTCCCAGTCGTCGACCACGCCTGCGATCTCCGATTCGAGCAGCGCATGCAGACGATCCAGAAGTTCCGGACTGAGACTCTCGTCGGGCAGCAAGTCCAGCGTATCGCCGATGGCGCGTACACCGCACCCCGTCGCCAGCCAGTTTCCGTCCTTTCCATCCGGCGGGAGACGATTTCCCGGCGTATACAAGGTCCAACCCGGCCGCTGCAGCGGTGACCAACTCGCCATTTCCTCCAACTGCGCCACGATTCGCTCGCGCAGAACCGGGTCGCGCGTCAGCCGGTATCCTGCGGCTAGTAAGGGCAATTCCTTCGCGAGCGTGTTGCAGGCTGCGAAGTCGGACATCGCCAATGCGAACTGCTCCTTGATCTCCGGTTCCAACGCCTCGCTCCGCCCATCCAGCCACGTGCGATGCGTTCCCACCTCCGCGAGCGAATGCGCACGACGGATGATTGCCGCTTCCGCTGCCTTAGCCGCGCTCGCTGCGAGGGCCGCGCGCGCATCTGAGAGCTCTGCATTCGCCGCGGATTGATCCAGGAGTTCACTCCATCCGATCACGGCAGGAACCGATCGTTCGACCACCACCTCCGCCGCGCCATCGACAACCGACGAAATAACAATGATCCATCCGAACGCTGCTGATAAACGTCTCATTTCTTTTCCCCGCCCTACCCGAACACTTTCATTGTAGCCAATAGCGCCGACAAGATCGGTATCAATGACCATTGTTGCATGAACCCTTTAAGACCGTTGCAAAAACGCAAGACATGTGCCTACACTACGTTTGGTCGGTCGGTCTTGCCGATCGTGAATATCTTGTGCCGGGTTGCAGTAGGAGTCGTGGATGGTCCGCTTCGCGTATCCCGCCATGGGTACCGCTTTTGGCAAGTACTCCATCGTGCGGGAATTGGGCCGCGGAAGTATGGGAGTCGTGTACCTGGCCGAGGACCAGTCGCTCGGTCGCCAGGTAGCCCTCAAAGTTCTCACGCCGTCGTTGTCGACGGATGAGGACTTTAAGTCGCGATTCCGGCTGGAAGCCCGGTCGATCGCTTCCCTCAACCACCCCCACGTCGTACGCGTTCACAACCTGGACGAGATCGACGGATTGCTCACCATCGACATGGAATTCGTGGCGGGCGGTGACCTCTTCGCGCACCTGTCCCGAGGAATGAGTTATTCCGAAATTGTGCACGTTGGCGCCCAAGTCCTCGACGCCCTCGACGCCTGCCATCAACGCGACGTCATTCATCGGGACGTGAAACCCACCAACATTCTGCTCGACGCCCACGGCCTGGCCAAGGTGGCCGACTTCGGACTGGCGAAAATGCTCGAATCGCAAATGAACGCGTCCTACGTCAGCTTGCGTACTTCGGGTTATTTTCTGGGAACGCCCCGCTACGCACCTCCGGAGGCATGGGACGCCGCGGAGCCGGACCCTGCCTGGGACATCTATTCCCTCGGCGTGGTCTTGTACGAGGCTCTTTCGGGTCGACCACCCTATAAATCGAACACCCCCATGTCACTCGTGAAGGAGATGGTCGAGAAGGATGTTGCCCCCCTGAGGACCGCTGTTCCGGAAATCTCCGCGCCGCTCGCTGACCTCGTTGATTCCATGATTTCCAAGCAGCGCGACCGACGTCCCCAATCGGCACTTGAAGCGTTGAATCGGCTGACCGCAACATCGGAATACGCGCAAGGCTCATCAGCCGGGTCCGCAACCGTGTTGGCGCCGAGGCCCCGCCAGCCGAGGCGAAAGCCTCACTGGCCCAGAAAGTTCTTGAAAGTGCTCCCCGCGCTGGCCGCCCTTGTCGTGCTCGCCTTGGTTATTACCGCCTACGCCGTCACCCGGTCCGCTCCCGGCGCGGAAACGCCGCCGGAACCTGCGGCCGAGCAGATGGTGCTGCAACAGAACGCCTTTGCTTCCGCAATTCTACCTGCGGAAACGATTGCGGAACTGGCAAAATCACCGGCTGCCGAGTGGCGCGTCTACACAGCTGTATTGACATCCGGCGACGTCACCCAGAGTGGTTCCGCGCTGCGTTACAACAACGCCTCCGGCGCGGATTCAATCGTCTTGCTGTCCCCGGAGTGGCTTTGTGTACTGAAGACATCGAGAGACCAGGGCCGATTAGCCGTTGATGGATCGTGGGGACAATTGGCCGGGCCCGCCGGGAGTGTGCTTCGTCTGGGCCGATTGGATGGGTTGCTCCAGATTGTAGACGAGGAGCGATTGGTAGCCGGAACACTGCAGCTTGCCGACGAGCGCCTCAACGACCATTGGCAGGCGCACCTCCAGTTGAGCGCAACCGGCCACCCAATCACGGACACCGAGGTTCTCTTGACCTTCGAGCGAGAGCGATCCCTGCCCGCCCTTTTGTACAACGAGTTGCTTCCCCGCCGCCTCGACTGGGCGATGGAGTTTGAGAGGCGGCTGCCAGCTCTTGCTGAGGCGCGCATTGACGCCGTCGATATCGGCGCTGCGGAACTGGAGATCGACGGCAGGCTCCACGAACCGTTCTGGCTCATGCGCTCCCTGGCCGCCGGGGAATCCCGTGCGATCCCCGGAATTCCGCGAAACCAGCGAGCGAATCTACTGGTGCGTCGTTCCGGAACCCGGCTGCTGCTTGGCGTCACGATTCCGGATTGGACCTCCGGTCCGGCGCGCCTTGAATTGGCCGCCCAAACGGCCTTTGCGGTTCCCACCGAGTCCTCGCCACGATGGCTCATCCTCCATGATTCCGCAACGGACACGCATGTCATCCAAAACCTGCTCAGTGGAGCCGTGGGCGCACCGGACGATTTCGAGTGCGCGTTAGACCGGTCGCAGGCCGGGCTCACCGCAGAAATCGCCGTCGATCTCGGCGCGCTATCTCCGGATGAACCCCTAAGCAGGGTCCGGTTGAACCTCCAGGTCAAGGCCAGCGACGACGAAGCCGCGGTTCCGGAGGTCATCTGGGGTTGGCCAATCCTGACAGCGACCGAACATGGCGCGCTAATCGTCATACCGGAGACAGAATAGTGAAGAAGCGTACGGCACGCGCGACCGTCGTCACGACGCGTATGACGAGACTCCTCATGGGAATTGCCTGCACCATCGCCTCGGTGGCGCAAGCGTCAGACCCTTTAGACCCCTGGGCCAACCCAACCAGCTTTCCCCAAGACCTCGTTTCGTCGAATGGCTTCGTCTATTTCACGGCCGACGACGGCATCCATGGCCGGGAGCTCTGGCGCACGGACGGCACGGAGGAAGGGACCCTCCTCGTGGACGACTTGTCCCCGGGCCCGGCGGGCAGCGAATTTAAAGCGTTCGCCACCTGTGGCCCATACCTGTACTTCTCGGCCCTGCACCTCGGATCGCACGGCGACGTGCTGCTACGCGCCGGCGGGAGTCCGCCCCGCGTAGAACCATTGCTCAGCGACGCGCAGCAGCCGCTCCGGGTCAGCACTATCATGGTCCGATCGCCCTTTGCCGTGATCAACGAGACTCTCTACACGACGTCCGGCCACGGGGAGTTTCCCTGGGTTTACGCCATCAAGGGCGATGCCCTGACCGCCACTGCTGTGCCCATGCCCACGCTCAAGTACCCCATCTTTCACGTCGGCGAACTGCACGCGGGGAAAACCGTGCTCTACGTGGTCGCCGCCTACAACCTAGCGGTCAGTGGCACCAAATCGGAGTCCGTCCTCTTCCGGATAACCCCCGGATCATGGCGTATTGAGACCGTTGAATTGGGGGTCGATTACAACCTGCACGTCTACGGCGTTCTGGAAGATACCCTGATCTTCCGGGGCCGCCGCGTTCCCGACGCATTGGGGGACGAACCTTATGTCTGGCGCGTGAATGAGCCTGCACCCCAACCCGTCAAGGACATCGCCCCGGGCCCCTCCTCATCGTTAGGCCAGGACAATGGGTGCGGCTTTATCGGGAACAACATGTTCTTCACCGCCACGGACGATGTGTACAGTTGGGAGCCCTGGATCACCGATGGCTCGGAAGCCGGCACGCGACTCGTGCGCGACATCCACGGCGGGCGCGAGAGTTCCTTTCCCGGCATGTTCACCGCAACGCGGGAGCAGGTGTTCTTCCAGGCCCAGAACCGTGAAACGGGGATTGAATTGTGGGTGAGCGACGGTACCTCCGACGGAACCCGACTCACCAGGGACATTGTCCCGGGTCCGGAGTCCTCGCGTCCGTATCGGCCCGTCGCCGCCGGAAGCCGGGTTTTCTTCACGGCACATCACTTGAAGTCTGGCGAGGAGTTGTGGGTGAGCGACGGGACCGAGTCCGGCACGCGCCTCGTGAAGGACATCGTGCCCGGCGCGGGCAGTTCGGAACCGTTTCTGAAAGCGGCCCTGGGCGAGCGAATCGTCTTCACCGCGGACGACCACGTTCATGGCGCGGAAGTCTGGGTTTCCGACGGAACAGAAGCCGGTACCTTTATGGTGAAAGACATCGCTCCGGCACGCGGCCCCAACCCCTCCTCGGATCCGCAGCACCTCACCCTGGTCGGCGATATTCTCTTCTTCGTCGTCAACGATGCCCGCCACGGCGCCGAACTGTGGCGCAGCGACGGAACCGACCCCGGCACGGTCCTGGTGAAAGACATCTTCTCCGGCCGTGCCAGTTCCAATCCCAGCGAACTCTGCGCGTGCAACGGCTACCTCTTCTTCCAGGCCGAAGACCCCGAACACGGCGTCGAACTCTGGGTGAGCGATGGCACCTCCGACGGCACGCAGATCCTCCTCGATTGCATCCCCGGCCCCGAATCAGGAAATCCCCATGCGCTCATCTGCACCCCCCAGGCCGAACTCTTCTTCGCGGCCGGTCATCCCGATGCCGGGGTGGAACCATGGCGCCTCGACGTCTCCGCGTCGTTGAAGCCGATCAATGCCGGGCCAATCGACCTCAACCCCGGGAAGGCCGGCTCTGATCCCCGGGACTTCACCGCCGGCCAATTGCCCGATGGACTACCCTGCGTCTACTTCACCGCCAACGACGGCAAACACGGACGCGAACTGTTCGTCTACGCCAACGGCCGCGTGTACCAGGTGAGCGACATCATCACCAACGTTCCCGCCGGGTCCGAGCCATCCAACCTTACCCCTTCCGGGTCCACGCTCTTCTTCAACGCCACGGCCCCCGCGCGCGGCGCCGAACTCTTCAAAACCCAGGGCGCGCCCGAAACCACCACAATCGTGAGAGATGTCCGGCGCGAATAACGGAATCGCCGGTACGGATTGTCGGAAATCTCGCGAGACGTTAGCGCATCGCTCTAAACTGCGGTTGCGCGGAGGTGCCACGTTCGTGATTCGAGGTGCCATGGGTCCCTATCCGCAAAGGTCGTGAAGTTCTTTCGCATTGACTCCGTAACGTGTTCGATATCCAACGATAGGTATCAGCAACGATATCTATTCTTTCGCCCCCGTTTGGGGGCTGCGCGGTGGTTGTGATCGCCTGACCCGGGGTTCCGCTCGTGCCTCGCTCCCCCCCGGGCTACATTCGAGTCGCCCCATCCGGGGCTGCCTTGGACACCCCTCCTCGTGTTGGAGGTAGTTGTCCTCGGCCCGGCTGAAGGGTTTTGGTCATTCGGATTTCGTGCTCTCGCCTCGGCGTCGCCTTCGGCAAAACAAGGCCGAGTTTCAAATTGATTGCGGCTGTGCCGCGCTGGGCATTCAGCCCATGAACGGACACGGGCGGGACGCCCATGCTCCTGGAGTCCCCAATCACCCAACGGATGAGCCATGCTTCGCGTTTACAGGCCCAATTCCACAGGGCGATCCGGTGTTCTCTGTACTACTCACTCTCCAATTTTTTAAATCTTGTCGTAATTCTTGGGCCACCTCTTTTGGGATTAGATGATGTGCCCCCCGTCAAACAGTACACGGGCGAGACGCCCATGCTCCCTTCGTGGTCTCCTTCTTGAATCGGTTGAAATCGGTGCAATCGGTGGACGAGAAGAGGCTTGGTTTCGGCTACGCCACGCTGTGACTTAACTCCGGAATCAAGGATCATCCAAAAGCTCGTCTTCCACTCCCGCCCTCGACACAGTTCTCCGTCTGCGAAGCGCATCATCCCAACCCAACTTCAACTGCCACCTTCGACACACGTTCTCCGCCCCGGAAGCGCATCATCCCAATCCAACTTCAACTGCCACCTTCGACACACGTTCTACGCCCCGGTAGGGGCGAAAGATCGTAGCCCAACGTGGAGCGGAGCGGAACGTTGGGTTAGCCGATTCTCCCCGTTCACCAAGCCCCGGAAGGGGCGGCAGAACCGTCGCCCCCATCATCCGCCAAGTCCGACTTCCGGACACGCAATGCAGCGGCTTTCCGGAATTGTCGCGCTACAGCAGAATCACCCCGCGATCGCAGCCCCGCAATCTCCGCCGATCCGGGGCAAGTCGATTTTGATTCAGAAAACGAGCATCTCTAGTGCATCAAAATCCGAAATCCGGACAACCCCGTGTCCGGTAAACGGAACGGCACTGCATTCAAATCTCGACCCCAACTACACGCGCACATCGGCACATTGCAACGCGAGCACTTAGCATGCCCCGCCGCGTCCGCGATTTTGGCCCGAGAATTGCTCCAACCGCCGCGCCCCTTTCCCACTCCACCGGATGCCGACGAGCATGCCCGCGAGGACGGAGGGGTCGCGGCGGACGCGACGCGCTCCCGCCGCGGGTGCCAGGCTGCAACCATCCAAATTGGGGAGGAGTGAAGAAGTGTCAAGGGAAACCCGTATCACAACGTTCCCGGCGTCATTGGTATGTGCCGCGGTGATTGTCTCGGCCGTGCTTGGCGGTCCCGTCGCGTGGGCCAGCGGTTGGGAGGTCGTCTACGGCGGGACCGACTGGTCGCCGCGCCATTGGCACCAGACCACCTACTTCAACGGATCCTACTACCTGACGGGCGGCTCTAACGGTTTTTCGACCATCGGCGGATTGTGGCAGTCGAACGACGGAAACTACTGGACCCCGCTCATCGGCGATAACGAGGCAGACGAGGGCGAATTGGACGTCATAGAAGGGCATGCCGCGGTGGCCTTCGACGGAAAGCTCTGGATGCTCGGCGGCGAGAGCCCGCTCTTTAACGACTCCATAAAATACTCGAACCAGCCCGACCCAATCACTGCATTTGTCCCTTGGGGCGCGCCCTGGGGGAATCGCAAGTTCGGCCAAGCCGTCGCCTTCGCCGGAAAACTCTGGTTCATAGGCGGGACTAACGGCGTCAGCTTCTTCAACGATGTTTGGTCCTCGTCCGACGGCCTGAACTGGACCGAGGAGACCGCCTCCGCCGCATGGGCCGCGCGGGCGGGCCACTCCGTCGTCACCGACGGCAGCACCATGTACCTTTTCGGAGGATCTGACTTCGGATCCAGCTACAACGACGTGTGGGCGAGCAACGACGGCATTTCCTGGGTGCTGGTCACACCGGCGGCGCCATGGAGCGCCCGCTCCTTTGCCGGCGCCGCGTACCTGAACGGCTCCATCTACATTGCGGGCGGCAGTTTGGACTCCATTACGCCCTACAACGACGTGTGGTCCAGCACCGACGGCGCCACGTGGACGCAGGAGACGGCAAACGCGCCGTGGCCGGCACGGTTCGGCGTTGGCATGGCCACCAATGGGACCGAACTGCTCCTGACCGGAGGCGCCAATGATACCCAGAGTTACAACGATACCTGGGCCAGCACGGACGGGGCCACGTGGACGCAACGGGGCACAAGCCTCAGCGCCGCGCCCTGGGATGACGGCGTCCCGACGAACCCGGCGGTCGTGAGCCGTTCCGTCCGGTTCGGCGCCGACCTGTTCCTCTTCTTCCGCGACGAAATCTGGTCCACGCCGGACGGCACCAACTGGACATTAGAAGGAACGAACCCCTGGGGAGAGACTACCGGGCAAATTATCGAATTCAACGGCAAGCTCTGGCACCTCACCGCGACGTCCTCCTGGTCAAGCATGGACGGCGTCAACTGGACCGCCGGTGCAGCCCCTCCCTGGCCGCAGACCGAGGCGTTCAGCGCGGCCGTCTTCCAGGGCAAGCTATGGGTTTTCGGCGGCTACCTTCCCGGAGGTGGTCCGGTAACCACGTATAGCAACGAACTGTGGAGCACGAGCGACGGCGTCACATGGACGCTCATGCCCGCGGTGCCCGCCGGGTTGGGCGGGCGCGCCAATCCAGGCTTCGTTTCCTACGGGGGACGGCTCTGGATCATCGGTGGGGACCTTCAATATGGGCCGGCCATCGATACGTGGTTCAGCCCGGACGGAACCACTTGGACCAAGGCCGCACAAGACGCGGGCGGGTTGAACATGAGGGCGCCGGTGGAAGTCCACGACGGCCGCATGTGGACCATGCGCGGGTTATCACTCGCCGCGTCGACCGACGGCCGGGTATGGAACGTCGTAACGCCACCCGCGACGGCGCCGGTAACGTACACGCAGGAGCGCTATACGCTCTCCTGGTTCAACGACAAGCTCTGGCTGCTCGGCGGATTCGATTACTGGGATGGCACGCCGGCCGACGAGGTCCTCGCCATGGACACCTCGACGCTGGTCGTCGCCAACACGGACATGAAGGTGGAAAACCTCGTCACCTACAGCGGGGCGAACCTCGGCCCCGTGACCGCGCCCGGCGGTTCCCGGCCTGTCACGCCGCGCCACTTGATGACGCTGGACGACACCCAGACCCCGGCGCAGATAACCTACACGGTCGTCACCGCGCCCACCACGGGTTCCCTGCGCCTCAACGGAACCCCGCTGGCCGCCAGCGGCACCTTCACCCAGGAGGACGTCAACCTCGGGAAGGTGGACTACATCGACGACGGCATCGAATCCAACCAGGTTCCGGAAATCGACAGCTTCCAGTACACCGTCACCGACGGCATCGACGCCCCCGTGGGGCCGCTGACCTTTACCATCGAAAAGATCGACGACGTCATCGTCGTGACCGGCGAATTCACCGACCCGAACTTCGAGGCGGTGATCCGCGCGGCCCTCGGCAAACCCTCCGGCGACCTGCTGAACACGGACTTCCTCGGGCTTACGACCTTAAGTGGCGTGTCCCTTTTGACCCACATTGACGGGCTCTGGTGGGCGACCGACCTGCAGACACTGCCGGAATTCTACGGCAATGCCATCCGCGACCTCAGCGTCTTGGAAGGCCTCACAAACCTGCGGACTCTGGAAATTTCTGAGAGTGGGCTGCGCGACATTGGCTGGGTGGCGGCCCTCACAAACCTGCAGACGCTGGAGTTGTGGGACAACCAAATCAGCGATATCAGCGCTTTGGCAGCGCTCACCAACCTGCAGACGCTGGAAATTTGGAGCAATGGGATTAGCGACATCAGCCCGGTCTCGGACTTGACCAACCTCCAGAAGCTGTGGCTTTGGAACAATCCGATTAACGACATCAGCGTACTGGCAGGATTGACGAACCTGCAATCGCTGGACTTGGGCGGGAACACCATCAGCGATATCAGCGTAGTCGCGGGACTCACCAACCTGCAGGAGTTATATCTCATTGATATGCCTGTCAGCGACATCAGCCCGCTTGCGGGGCTCACCAACCTGCAGGAACTGTGGATGTGGAGATTCCCGATTAACGACTTGAGCCCGATCGCGGGGCTCACGAATCTGCAGAAGCTGAATCTCCGTGAAAACAACATCAGCGATATCAGTGCCGTGGCCGGGCTTGTCAACCTGCAAGCATTATGGCTGCGTCAGAACAATATCAGCGACATCAGTGCGTTGGCCGGGCTTACGAACCTGGCACAACTGAGTTTGGAATCCAACAACATCAGCGACATCAGTCCACTCGCCGGGCTTACGAACCTGCAAACGCTGGATATGGATGGGAACAACGTCAGCGACATCTCGCCACTGGCAGGGTTGGCGAACCTCAAGGGATTGAGTCTGTGGTCCAATGACATCAGCGATATCACGGCCCTGGTGAATAACGCAGGAATTGGCGCAGGCGACTGGGTTTCCCTCTATTCCAATCCGCTAAGTTCGCAGGCCCTGTGCGTGGACGTGCCCACGCTCGTGGGACGCGGCGTACAGGTGTATACGGGTTCGAGCTGCAATGACCAAGACCTCGACGGGTTGACGAATGCCCAGGAATCCACCTTGGGCACGAATCCCAACAACCCGGACTCGGACGGCGACGGAATCTCCGACGGCGACGAGGTGAACGGTACGAACGGCTATGTCACCAACCCGCTGCTCGATGACAGCGACGGGGACGGCGTGTCCGACGGCATCGAGGTTACCACCGGCACCGACCCCACGCTGCAGGACCAGCCCGCGGGCGTCGGCTTCAGCGCGGAATCCTACGCGAACAGCGAGGCCGCCTTTCCTGGACCCAGCGGCACGGTCGTCGACACGATCACCGTCGGCGCAAAAGCGGGCCAGGTCATCCTGGACGTGAACCTCACGATGAACGTCACGCCCAACGACGGCACGTTGTCGGTCCAACTGGTGTCCCCAACCGGAACCGTGGTCGACGTCATCACCGACGTGGGCCAGGACGGCGTCCCCTTCATCAACACCAAGCTCGACGACGAAGCGCTCACGCCCATCGCCGCCGGCACGCCGCCCTACGCTGGCACGTTCCAACCGCAAAACGCGCTGAGCGCCTTCGACGGCGAAACGGATAGCGGCACCTGGACGCTCATCGTCACCGACGACCTCGGCAGCACCAACTGGTCCGTCGACTCGTGGAGCCTGGAATTCGTGCACGAAGCGCCCGCAACCAACGGCGTACCCGCGGCGGGCCTCCTCGGCCTGGGCGTTCTGGCTGCCGCCCTGGCCGTGGCCGGCGCATTGACGCGCCGCCGCAAAGCCTGGCAC
The DNA here is from genome assembly GCA_045863335.1 of Candidatus Hydrogenedentota bacterium. Taxonomy (GTDB): domain Bacteria; phylum Hydrogenedentota; class Hydrogenedentia; order Hydrogenedentales; family SLHB01; genus JAHDWY01. The sequence goes on from BTVY01000020.1 coordinate 91,588, forward strand.
CCGCGTCCTGAGTGAAGAAGGAGAGGGAAGCCGCGCGCCGGGGATCCTCCCCGCGCGCGGGCCGTGGGGGGTGATCAGACCCGACCCTGACGTGGGCGCGGGAGGCTGGCCTGCGTAGGGGGCC
>BTVY01000020.1:91721-108670 GCA_045863335.1 Candidatus Hydrogenedentota bacterium
CCCCGGGCTCTTTTTTTTCTCTGGTGGCGCCCCGCGGGCCGCGGGCCCCCCCCCGGCCCCGCGGCCCTTGGGGGTAGAACTGACCCTACCTTGACTTGGGACCGGAAGTCTGGCCTGCTTCGCGGACCGTGTACCCGGCGCAGCGCAGGAATCCACGTGCTGTCTGATGCGCGCATTCCTGTCCCAACGGGACTGTGAGACCTTAGCCCCAGGTTGCACGGCGGAGTCAAGCATTGGAACACGCCAGACGGGCATCCGTTTTCGAGAACGCTCAGAAAACCGAAAACATGTGCTGCCTGAGGCGCGCTTTCCTGTCCCAGCGGGACTGTGAGCCCTTAGCCCCAGGTTGCACGGCGGAGTCAAGCCTTGTGAGACGGAGGCGTGCTACCTGGGGTACGCTGACCAACACTGACATGGTCTAGCCCGAAGGGCTTGTGGCCTTCCGCAGCGCGGTTTGAACGTCGCGCGGCGGGTTCGTAAGGTAATGCGGGTCCAACGGCAGAAGGTGTTTCAACCATGTACGAACTCGTTGCGCGCGCGGGAATGACGCGGGGCGTTACCTGGAGCGTCGGCGAGACTCCCCTGGTCATCGGCCGGGACCCGGACTGCGGGATCCGTATTACCGATGCGACCGTGTCGCGGCGGCACTGCAAGATAACGCTGCGCAAAGACGCCGTGTGGATCGAAGACCTGGGCAGCGCGAACACCACGCTGGTGAATGGCCGTCCCGCACGTAGCCGCAAACTCGATACGGGCGACGAAATCGCGGTCGGTTCGGTGCGCCTGATGCTTCGGGTTCACGAACCGGACATGGAGGCCGCCCCCTTCGAGGCCCGCACCGACGGCTCCACCATTGTCATGGCTCAGAAGGCGGTCGCCTTTCTCAAGCACGAAAGAGCCGCCATCTTCGAGCGCGACCTGTCGCGCACCGTGGCGGACCTTGCCGACCTCTTTCAGTTGTCGCAGCGGCTCTGGGAGGTAAGCAGTTCGTTCAAGGCGGTCGATGAGTTTCTCGACTGGAGCCGGCAACGGCTGCGCTGGAAGTGTTGCTCCGTCTACCTCGTGCGGGGGGACGACGAGCCGCCGGAGGAATTGCGGACCGAAGGGCCGTGTCCTGACATGGGGGATGCGGTCGCCCGGGCCGTATCCAGTTTTTCGGGAATGCTGGTTCCCCTCCAGAAGAGCCAGGGCGAAGGTTTGCCGTTTGAGACCCTCGCCGTGGCCCCCATCGTCCTCGGCGACCGCGTACTCGGGGCTATCGCGCTCGTTTCGGGACCGGAAACGACGGTGTACGACGAGAGCGATCTGCAACTGCTCATGGCGGCGGCCAATTCGTTCGCGCCGTTTCTCCACTCCTTCTCCCTCATCGAGGAGATGCGCGAAGAGAACGAACAGTTGCGCCTGGCCCATCCCGACAAGCCAGTCCTGGTGGGCACGAGCCGTGCCATGGGCCGTTTGCGTTCCGCCGTTCGCAAGGCCGCCCAGAGTTCCCTCCCGGTAATCATCCAGGGGGAAACGGGCACGGGCAAGGAACTGGTCGCCCATCTCATCCATGAGTTGTCGGCGAGGCGGGACATGCCCTACTTCGCGATCAATTGCGCGGCCATTCCGCGCGAGTTGTTCGAGAGCGAAATGTTCGGTTACGAGCGGGGCGCCTTCACGGGCGCGACGACCGCGAAGCCGGGGATCGTGCGCACCTGCGACGGCGGCTCGCTCTTTCTCGATGAGATCGGCGACTTGTCGTTGGAGAACCAGGCGAAACTGCTTCGGTTCCTCGACAGCGGAACCTTTCGCCCGGTGGGCGGGGTGCAAGAGGTGGCCGTGGATGTGCGCTTGATCGCGGCCACCAACCGGGACTTGCGCGAGGCCGTTTCCGCCGGCGCCTTCCGCAAGGACCTGTTCTATCGCTTGGAAGGCGTGTCCCTCCGAACGCCCTCCCTTGCCGAACGTCCTTCGGATATTCCGGTGCTCCTGCGCCACTTCGTCGAAATGGCGCGCCGTCACCCCAGCACGCGGATTCAATCCATACACCCCGATGCCCTGGACGAACTGGTGCAAAGGTCGTGGCCGGGCAACGTGCGCGAACTGCGCAACGCGGTGAATCGGGCAATTGCCAATAGCACCGGCACAGAGCTGACCCTGAAAAACTTCGACTCGGCACCGTCGATCGAGCCGTGGGATACGTCGAGGACCTTAGAGCAGCATGAATCGGAGTACATCGCCCGGGTGCTGCAACACCACGGGGGGCGCGTCGTCGCCGCAGCGGCAAGCCTGGGCATCGCCCGCTCCACGCTCTACGAAAAGCTGGCGAAATACGGAATCAAAGCCCCCGTCGAGCCCGCCCGGTAGTTTAGAAACTCCGTGTGCGGTCGCCCTGCGTTCCCATCGCCGTCGGCCCGCGGATGATTCCGTCCGCACATCGGATGGCTACCACGCTCTTCCGCAAAAGGGAATGCCCGCCTCACGCGGCGGTGTTTCACCACTACGAGGGAACGCGCCCCGCGTCGGCATGGAGGATTTCTCTTCGCAACTTTCAATTGGGTCTGGTCTTTCGTATGCTCACGGGGTGGCTGGCAGAGGGCCCCGCTTTTCCGGTTTTTGGGCTCCCGTTCATTGGAACATCACCATGAAAGGAATCTGTTGTGGCAACCGTCAATCTGGTAACCGGTGGCGCAGGCTTCATCGGATCGCATCTCTGCGAAGAACTGCTGAAACGGGGCGACCAGGTCATTTGCCTTGACAATTTTTTCACGGGCCGTAAACGCAACGTCGAACACCTCATCGGCAACCCGAGTCTCGAGCTGATCCGGCACGACGTGATCGAGCCCATCCTGCTCGAAGTGGACCGCATCTACAACCTGGCCTGCCCCGCGTCCCCGATTCACTATCAATACAATCCCGTCAAGACGATCAAGACCAACGTGATGGGCGCGCTGAACATGCTGGGGCTCGCCAAGCGTGTGAAGGCGCGAGTGCTTCAGGCGTCCACGTCTGAAATCTACGGCGATCCACAAGTACATCCGCAACCGGAGTCGTACTGGGGTAACGTCAACACCATCGGCGTCCGCAGTTGTTACGACGAAGGCAAGCGCGTCACCGAAACCCTCTTCTTCGACTACCACCGTCAAAACGACGTCGACATCCGCGTCGTCCGTATCTTCAACACCTACGGACCCAAGATGCTGATCAACGACGGCCGCGTCGTCAGCAATTTCATCGTGCAGGCCTTGCGCGGTGAACCGATTACGATCTACGGGGACGGCAGCCAGACCCGTTCGTTCTGTTATGTCGACGACCTCGTCGATGGAATCATTCGCATGATGGATGCCGATGGATTCACCGGACCCGTCAACCTCGGAAACCCGGGCGAATTCACGATACGCGAGTTGGCCGAACTGGTCATCGAACTCACCGGCAGCAAATCGAAGATCGAAACCCGCCCGCTGCCCGCGGACGATCCCACGCGAAGGAAACCCGTTATCGATCTGGCAAAAGAGCGTTTGGGGTGGGAACCCAAGATCCCGCTGTCCGAAGGCCTGCCCCTGACCATCAAGTACTTCGACCACGCGATCAAGACGACCAAGTAACGCGTTCGTCATTGGCGTACAGATGGACCCATCCATCCCTGCGCTCCGCCTCCAGTTGAAGTGCCCCGGCCGCTCGGTTACCGTGTAGCGCGTCATTGCACGGGCACGCTCGCTCGAATCTCGCAGAGCGAGATCGAGACGCTGCCCAGGGGGAGCCGGCCAACGCCGGCATGACTGGCGGGAGGTCGGCGTGGGCATCTTCACCGATAGCTTGTACGGCACCGAGTGGGCCATGGTCGCCGTGTTCATCGGGGCCGTGGTCTATTGGGGCTGGCGCATGCACAGCAAGGCCGACACCATGGAATCGGCCTTCCTCGCGGGGCGCAACGTCAACGGCATCATCGCGTCCTTCTCCACCGTCGCCACCAACCTCAACGCGAACGACTTCCTCGGCCTCACCGGCGCGGTCTACGCCGTCGGCATCGTCATGTCTCACGGCGTCTTCATGGGCAGCCTCGTGCTTCTGATTGCGGCGCTTATCCTCATGCCGCGCCTTCGCGCGCTCAACGTCTATTCCCTCGGCGGCTGGCTCGAGCGCCGCTACAACAAACCCATCGGCGTCGCCTACAGCGTCGTCTGGACCTTCGTATGGATGCTGTTCAATCTCGGCCTCTACATCTACGCAGGCTCGAAGGTGTTGGAAACGCTCCTGGGCTGGGACCTGGAAGCTTGCATCTTTCTGCTCACGATTGTCGCCGCGCTCTACACGCTGATGGGCGGTTTCGGCGCCGTCGTGGCCACGGACGTGCTTCAACTGGCGCTCATGTTCTTCCCGCTTGTGATCCTGTCCGGATGTTGCCTCGTGGAGATGGGCGGATTGTCCGGTCTCGCCGCACGGCTGCCCGAAAGCCATAGCAATTTCTGGGCGATGCGATCGGATCTGGGCTATCTCCCAGTTGCCCTCTTCGGCATGTTCTTCATGGGCATGAGTTACTGGTCCTGCGAGGCCCAGGTTGTGCAGCGCCCCCTCGCATCCAAAGATCCGGAAAACGCCAGCATCAGTTATCTCGGCGCATCCATGTGGTACGCGGTACTCGTGCCAGTCGTCATCATCGTTCCCGGTTTGACGGCACGCGTCCTTTATCCGGAACTCAGCAACAACGACCACGCTATGCCGGAATTGATCAAGCACTACCTGCCCACGGGATTGTACGGCGTGGCGGTCGTCGGCCTCATCGCCGGTTTCCTGTCCAGCGCCGACTCCCAAATCAACGCCTTCTGCACCATGTTCACTGCGGATCTCTACCAGCGCTTCGTGAGCCCGGGCCGCTCCGAGTCGCACTACGTGGGCGTTTCGCGCATCGCCGGCGTCATCGGCACCTGCGTCGCCGTCGGCGCGGCCTTCGCCTTCAAGTACGCGGAAGAAGGGATGTTCCTCTTCGCCGTTGGCGTACTGGCCGTCATCATGCCACCCTTCGGCGCCATCACTATCCTTGGCGCCACCATGAACCGCATCAACAACCGCGGCGCCATGTCCGGCCTCGTCGTGGGTGGTATTGTCGCGATTGCCCTTTTCGTTGCGTCGCGACTGGGAATGCTCAAAACGATTGCCGAAAACGACCTCTACTTCCGCGGCACCGTGACCTTCGCGCTGACCGCCGCCATCGCGCTGATCGTGAGCTATCTGTCGCCGCCCGGCGCCTTCACCAGCCGCTCGGATGCTGCCTCGGCCGCCTACGTTTCCACGCCACGCGTGAAACGCACCGCCGCCGCGCTGTTTTTCGTCACTTTCGCCGCCTATGTATTCTGGACGTCCGTGTTTTCGTAGACTCGAACCGGGAGCAACCGAAACGTATGGACATCAAACTTCTGAACGGAGCCGTAATCGCCGTGCTCGGAGTACTGGTCATCCTGACGCCGTTGGTCAAAGAGATGAGTGAACGCGACACGCGGCTAAACCTCATCGCCGGCGGAGTTCTCGTAATGGGAGGTGCATTACTCCTCGCGCTCTACATTCGCGAGCGCCGGCAGTCCCCTCCGTCGAAGGACGGCTGATCCAGGGACATCTACTCTGCCTTCTGGAGTTCCGTCCTCAACGTGTTCGCCGCGTCGATCGCCAGCGCGCGTTCCGCAACAAACGTCACGCCCCCAACATACGGCCCCTCCGCAAACACGACATCGTAATATCCCCCGCCCATATCCGCCACATGAAGCGATGTCTCCCCGTCGACCAATTCCTCCGCATCATCGCCGTACTTCTTCATGTAGTCGACGAACGCGTCGCGCGTTTCTCGCGCATTCGCTTCGGCCTCCCGCTTCGCCACAAACGCCGTGACCTCCGCTTCGCCGTAGCGATACTGCGCGGTGAACGTGTCCTCCATAAAGCTGAGGCTCATCGCATCAACCATGAAATACTGAATCGAGCCCGGCACCAGGTTCTTTTCCGGCAGCACCGTCAAACCCCAAAGCGATTCCCCGGAATCCGGCAACGCGTTCGCCAGCCCGCCCGCAATCCGTTGCTGGGCTTCGCGTACTTCCGGCGCTTCGCTGGACCCCAGGACCGTCGCGTAGTACGCACCCTTCCAGAAGAACGCGTCCGTATCCGTCCGGTACCCTTCCCTCCCCCACGCCGCCGCTTCCCAATCCCCCCATCGCTCGACGCTGTACACGCCGAACCCGCCAGCCACGCTTCCCATGTCGTAGAGGAAGACATCAACAAAATCTGTGGGATGCCCGGTACGCGTATACGTGGCAAACACCATCCCGCGCACGCCGTAGGACATGTACAACTCAGATCGGCCGTTGATCTTGTCGTAGAGGTTCTCGACCACGTACCGCTCGACGGGCGAACGCTCCCACCCTTCCACGTCGACGCCCGATAACGCGGCAGCAATCGTGGAGGTAAGCTTATCGAGCTGCACAGGTTCCACTGCGGTCCCGCCGCCGCCATCATCCTCTTGGCCAAGCGCCACCAAGCCTGTGAATACAACGGCACAAACGACGATCGTGCGAAGATACATCTGAACAGTTCCTTCCAAAGCGCCCAGCATAGCGCGGAGTTACGCAAACGTCTTGACCGCAGTCGCATCTTGCGATACTGTGAAGCCTTAGTCTAGCTGCAAGTCCGGTTCGAAATGCAAGGTCCTACGACGTGGGAGACCCTATCATGAAACCGTCCGATCGATCCGCAGGGATAAACCGCCGCACCTTCATGCAAACCTCGGCCGCTTCGTTGGCCGCAGCCGCCGCGCTTCCGGGACGCGCTCACGCGCAAGATGCCGAACTCGACCGGCGTCACGAAGTCGAAGGCATGCCCTACCAGAAGCTCGGCAAGACCAACTTCATGTGCAGCCGGCTCGTCTTCGGATGCGGCGCCGCGCTCGCGGGCGGCAAGGCGGTGCGCTTGCTCGATCGCGCATTGGAAGCGGGCATCAACTTCTATGACGTCGGGTCGAACGTCTACTACAAGGGGAGCGAGCAACACCTCGCCCCCTTCATGAAAGCCAACCGCGACGCCATCTGGGTTACCTCCAAAGCCCCCGTCCGCGCGCCGGAAGGCCACGAGCCCGGCACGCCGCTTACGGTCGCGCAGGGCAAGGAAGTCGCCGCGTACTGGACCGGCCTCCTCGAGAACAGCCTGCGCGACCTTGACACCGACTACATCGACGCCTATTACCTGATGGCCGTCGGCGAACCCGCCATCGTCCGCAGCGAAGAAGTCCATCAAGCCTTTCTCGACGCGAAACAGGCCGGCAAGATCGGCCACTTCGGCGTCAGCACGCACAAGCAGGCGCACGAAGTCCTGGAAGCCATGATCGAAACCGGCTGGTACAGCCTCGCGATGATCGCCATCACGCCCGCCGGCTGGTACGACTGGGATTCCAAGAGCATCCTGGCCGGCACCGCATCAATGCAAAACCTCCGTCCCGTGCTCGATCGCGCGCGCGAAGCGGGCATCGGCCTCGTCGGCATGAAGGCAGCCCGGTTCCTCGCCAGTCCCGGCGCAGGTGGCAAGAACGACGCGACCGCCTTCGACCGCTACTACGACCAGAAGGTGCTGGACGCCCCGTTGACGCCGTTCCAACGAAGCTACGCCTACGTCCTCGCCAATGGCGTGGACGTTGTCAACTCCGACATGCAAAACTTCGAGCACTTCGAAGCCAACCTCTCGGCCGTGAAAGAAGCGCCTCGCTACTTCACATAATGTTCCCAAATGTAGCGCAGGCGTCCTCGCCTGCATTCTTTTGAGTCGCACCTTATTCTCAGAATGCAGGCGGGGACGCCTGCGCTACATATTTCAACGATTTATGCCGTCAAGACCGCCCGCGCTTTGCGCAGCCGCTCGTCAATACGAATCCCCTGCGGGCACGCCTTGATGGCCTCGGCCAGATCGACCCGCTCATAATCCCGTTCTTCCACGCCCAGTGCGTTGTACAGCAAACGGGCCGTCTCGGGATCGCCGTAGCACTCGTGATACATGAGGTACCGGAGCGCATCCGCAACCTTGAGCTTCCCGGCGATTTTGCCTTCGCAGATTTGATTGCACCCCAGGCACGCGTACGACGCCGTCATGCGCGCCAGCCGGTTCAACTGATGAAACTCGTTCATCGTCAGGTTCACCGGCGACATTGCGGCCGTCGCGTTTTCTTCCAGTATCTGCAAGTTGTCCATCTGGCTGACACAACCGTCGATCCGCTCGTCGGCCCACACCGCCTTGAGTTTCGCCTGCGGCAACGTGAAGTCCTTGGACTGGAACTCGACGACCTTCTCCAAATCCTCCGGTACGGACGATTGGGTCTTCATCGCGAGCAGTCCGATCCCCGCCTTCTTTGCGGCGTCCATCGCCTTGTTCAATTCCACGTCCCCATACTGCCGGAAGTTATACCGGAACATGATCGCGTCGATACCCCCGACACTCGCCGCTTTGGAAATCATCTCCGGCACGTTGCCGTGGTGACAGGAAAAACCGAAGAACTTCGTTTTCCCGCTCTTTTTCATGTCGTCGCCGGCCTTGATGAACTCGGGATCGAGATAACGCGGGTCCTGGATCATGTGCATGAAGAACATGTTGACGTAGTCGGTCTCGAGATTGGCGAGACAGTCGTCCAGACCCTTCTTCAATCCTTCGCCCGTGGTGCGCTCCCCTTCCATCTCGACTTTGGTCGTGATCCAGACCTTGTCCCGGCCGACCTGCTTGTGGAAGACCGCCACGCCCTTCTGGGACTGGCCGCCGCCGTATTTCTCCGCCGTATCGATGTACTCGATGCCGAATCCATGCGCGCGATGCAGCGACCGGTCGTACTTCATGTCGAACGTCCGCGATCCTCCCATGAAGATGATCGGAATCGTTTCGCCCGTCGTGCCGAGTTGTCGTCGCGGCACCGTCGTAGCCGCCGCGTCCGCGTTCTGCGCTTCTGCCGTGGTTGCCGCGAGGCCCGAAACACCGGCGCCAACCCCGCCCATGGCAACCCCTTTCATGAACGATCGTCTGTCCATTGCACTCTTCATGCGAAGGTTCCTTCTTTCCCGGTTAGTGCCTCGAATTCCGGCTTTCACGTCGAACAACAAGCAACTTCTATACGGTATGTCACGTCTCAGCGCGGCTGATAAGAAGTTCCAGATCAGCCGGGGCGAAACCCGTCCCACCAGGAACTCCCTTCGCTCCGGCGTGTGATTCGAATTTAGAACATTAGAATTTGTTTCGGATTTCGTGCTTCGGATTTCGAATTTCGTTCCGTACCGAGTCCTCGAAAAATCCGACGACAGTCTTTACGCCTGTGTTTCGCCACGTTTCTTCAGCAGCAGTTTCCGTTCGTTGGACCGGCTCTCTCCGACGGCCGTGACATAAACCGCGCGGTCATCTTTTACCGGACACTCATGCTCACAAATTCCGCACCCAATGCACAGGTCTGGAACCATGAACGGCTTGTTCAGTACCACGATATTGCCGTACACGTCCTTGGCTTCAACGTCTTTCGTTTGAATGGCCTTCGGCGAAGTCGGACACACCTCCTCGCACACCACGCACGGAATCTCCATCGCATGCGGCAGGCACCGGCCTGTGTCAAAAAACGCAGTACCCAACTGAATGGGCCCCTGCTCCTCGAATTGTCCTTTGCCCAGCTTCTCTTCGACCGTGATCTTCCGGATCGCGCCTGTGGGACAAACCTCCGAACACATGGTGCATTTGAGCTGGCAGTGCCCAAGCTCGAAGTTCATCACCGGCGTCCACAATCCCTCCAGCCCCGCTTCTTTGAATGTGGCGGGCTGAAGCACGTTGGTCGGACACGAGTTGATGCACTGATCGCACTTGATGCACTTCGCGAGAAAGTCGCTCTCTTCCACCGACCCGGGCGGACGCATCAGACTCGGTTCGAAATGATCGTCCGTATTCACCCCGTGGTTCCGGATGAACGGCACGGCCAACACGCCTGCCACCCCCGCGAAGATCCACTTGCGCCGCGACACGTCAGGGCCTGGCTTGACCTGTTTCGTATCAAGCTTGAACGCCGTGAACGACAACGCGTCCTCCGGACAATCGTCGATGCAGTTCATGCAGGAAAAGCACTCGCTCTGCCGCAGAATCCCCTGCGGATCGGAAGCGCCTTCGCAGCGCGTCAAGCACAGGTTGCAATCCGTGCACTTGTGCACGTCGCGGTTAATGCGGAACACCGCGAATCGCGAAAAGACGCCGAGCAACGCACCCAAAGGACACAACACGCGGCAAAAGAACCGCGGTATGTACAGGTTCATCGCGACGAGCCCAAAGATCATCACGCCGATCCAGAAGGAGCCGACAAAGACCCGGCTTGTCACGCCCGGCGCAAACTTCAGGTTGTCGATCCAGAGCGTGTCGAGATTCAGCCCGTGCGCCGTAACGGACGCCTGCGTGACACCCATGTCAAACATGGGCGCGAACACCGTCGCGAAACTGCGGTACATAAGACAAATCGGATCGAGCAGGCCAATCTGCAGCGCGCCCATCCAGGCCATGATTAGAAAGACCGTCAGTATGAGGTACTTGACGTAATAGAGGTTCTTGTACCGGTTCTGGTCAATGCGATCCGTCGCCTTGTGAACGTTGAACAGCCACCCCACGAACTGGTGCAAAGTCCCGTAGGGGCAAATCCAGTTGCAGAACACGCGCCCAAACAACAGCGTGATCGCAAGAATGAGCAGTCCCCACCCGAGATAGCGGTAGACGTATCCCGTGGACAACATGGTCGAGATCATGACCAGCGGGTCCATCTCGAGAATGCGGGACACCGGGTAACCGCCCAGCCGCGTGGTCCACGTCGCCCAAACAGAAAACATGAAGACGGCGAAGAAGAAAATCTGCGACAGAATCCGGATGTTCGTGATGCGAAGTGCCTTGCGGACGGAGAAATTCTCCCACTTCGCCTTGCCGCTCTTGACCAGCTTTACTGCCTTGCTCTCAGCCATGACGTCTTACACCTGGGTCTCGCGCACGCGCCCGTACCAATCCAACGACCCGCTCCCCTTTTCCTCCGCCTTGTAAAGGTATTGGGGATAATCGCGGCCCCGTTCGAGCAGGTATTCGAAGGCCCACGCGTCGCAGGCCACCGGATCAACGGAGGCTAGGACGGCATCGCCCTTCTTCACGTTCGACGGATCGCCGCCGGTCGGACCGTTCTGCATGAGCACATGGGTTCCGTCGAGGATCGTCAGCGTGGGTTTCATCATGATCGACAGATCGGACACGATCCCATGGATGTCCTGATGAAATTGGTTCCGCGTTCCGCCCAGAAGGCCGTACCAGTTCTTCATCCCCATCGACGCCCCGCAAAGGTTGTGGTCCTTAACCGGAGACAGGCCGATGACCTTGTCCACGTTCGTGAAGGGCCGATGGAAGAACCACCAGTTCTCTATCAATTCCGCGCCCGGCGTGTTCAGCATCTTGAAGGCATTGGAATCGGGCAGGTACACCCGCCCCCCCGCTTCGACCGTCGCCGCGTCGATCTTGCTCTTCGCAAAACAGTCCGGCGGAGACTCAATCGGGTTATCCGCGACACGCACTTCCTGCGCCCGGCAATCGACGAGGAGCATGTGAATGAGTTCTTTGAGCAGTTTCGGATTCGACGTGGCGCCCAGGTTCGGCGCGCGGTCGAACGCGACGTTCGGCTTTACCAGCACGATGTCGCCGGGCTTGATGTAATGGTCAAGACCTCCCACGCCGTCCAGCGCCGCGCGCAACATCGTCGCGGGTTCCTCGCCCCGGCCAATGCCCACGTCGGACGCGCTCGCCGGTTTGGCGACTTGATAGGTTCCCGGCAATTGAAGCGGCTTCACGACCGGCACGCTGCGAAGGCCGGTCGGATCCTTTAACGACAGCGGCCAGTCCGACGGCGCCCATGCCAGATACCCGGCGGCGGCACTAATGCCTCCCACCGTGCCCAGGCGGCCGAAGAAGGCGCGCCGGTCCATCGGCGCCTTCTCGTATTCCGGATGCTGGATTGTCTTAGGCTTCTTCTTCATCGCTCAGGAAAGCCTCCTGCAATGTTGCGAGGGTCCCTTCCGCGTCGAGTTCCGCGGACGCGCCGTCGAACCCGAACACCCATGGGCCTACCTGCTTCATGGCGAGTCGGGTCTCGAGGAACTTGTGGGTCAGAATGACGCTGTCTTCGGTGCGAAGTACCTCGTCGTAGTCGTAGAGATTGTTTTCTACCAGTTGGTCGAATAGTTCCCTTGCAGCATCGTCACTATCGGCCTTATGAACATAGTACCTGAAATCTTCGTGGATGTCAGGAGTCCCGAACCAGAAATCTTGGGCAAACTGGAACTGGAACACGTCGTTCTTCTCGAACCCTATGCCCGCAAAGGGGATATTGAGCACCTCCCGGAAGACGGTAAACGCCCGGGGCGGCTCCGTATCCCCTCCCGGCAAAGCCGAAAACGTGTCCAGAATCTGCATGGCCTTGTCAGTTATGGCCGGCGCCTCCTCGTTGCCGGTCAATTTGAAGTAGTATTGATTGACGATGCCAATGGCCCCAATCGTCGTTGGGTAATAGTGAGCGTTCCCCGACTGCTCCAACTCCCGGTCCTGGTCGCGCTGCGCGGCGAAGATGCCCAAGGCATTCTCGAAGGCGCCCATGTCGTAGAGTTCGATGTTGAGTTCCAGCCCTTCCGCCGCCCGCTCCAGACCGATGAAATGAAGCCGGACGAAACCGAACTGAAAATACTGAGGCGCGGCGCCGTTGATCTTCTCGTATAGATTGGATTCGTCAAACTCCTGAATCCGTGTCGCGGGCGTCCAACCGCCGTCCAGGATCTCCGGTGGAAAGATCCCCACGTCTACGGTCGCCGCGGACGCAGTACCACCCCCCTGCCCGGGCTCGGACCAGCGTTGGAGCGGCGTCCGGTAGAGGTTGTCCTCAACGCTCCCCTCTTCCATCAACTCCATGGAAATGTCGCGCTCGGTCGGATCGAAATCGTCCCGCTTGGCCAGGAACCACCAACCCATCCCGATCACGATGAGCACGAACACCGCGCCAAACGCAATCTCGCCGGTCGGGATCTGCGTCCGAAACACACGACGCTTCCGCTGATTGAAAATGGGATCTTTCTTCTTGGCCATGGATACTACCTGCCTGTTGCCTTGCCAGCGGGATTAGTTGTACTTCACACCAGGGGATCCGGTCAATCCAACCAGTAGGTCGGGAATGATTCCCGACCAGGAAGTTCTAGAGAAATCCGTCTCGACAAACACCTTCAATCCTGTTCAGGCAAACGGATTTGCCATCTCCGATACACGCTGCCAACGCGGATTCGTCGGCAAGGTCCACAACCAGAGGTTGCACGCGACCGCCTCAGATCCCGAGCACCACCACAACCAAATTTGAAACTCGAAGCCACTACTGTCCGGTTGAGTTTTTGAAATTCAATTGGAAGCATAGTATTTACAGCATCTTGTATAGAAGAATGATCGTTTCCGATTTCGCGATGGTTTCGGTTTGTGACCATACTCCGAGGAGACTTTCACTCGGGGGGATGGCCTATGCACACCGGACGGCTTGTGTTCGCTCAACTTCTCGACTTCATTCCACGACACGAATTCAATCGATGCGCTCGACGATATCGCGGCAACCATCGAGTTCGTTCGTTCTCCTGCTGGGACCAATTTTTGTGTATGGTCTTCGCCCAATTGACGGGGCGAGAGAGCCTGCGCGATATCGAGACCTGTCTGCGCGCCATGCACCCCAAGCTCTACCATGCAGGCATTCGGGGACACGTCTCGCGCAGTACCTTGGCGGATGCAAACGAAACACGCGACTGGCGCATCTATGCAGACTTCGCTCAGACACTCATCACCACCGCACGAACGCTTTACGCGCGCGAAGAGTTTGGTGTCCAACTCGCTCACACCGCCTATGTGTTCGACTCGACGACCATAGACCTGTGTCTTGCGTTGTTTCCATGGGCCCATTTCCGTCGGCACAAAGGAGCCGTGAAACTTCACACGCTGCTCGATCTGCATGGCGGTATTCCTTGCTTTATCCGCGTAACGCATGCCAAAACGCACGATGTCACTGCTCTCGACTATCTCGTCTTGGAGCCGGGCTCTTATTACATCATGGACCGCGGCTACATCGACTTTGCACGACTGTATCGCTTCAACGAAGCCCTGTCATTCTTTGTGGTGCGCTCCAAGAAGAACCTCGACTATCAGCGCCGAGCATGCCGCCCCGTCGACAAGACAACTGGACTGCGTGCCGATCAAACCATCGTACTCTGCGGTCCCAAAACCTCTCAGCAGTATCCGGTTCCTCTACGACGCATCACCTACTTCGACTCCGTGAACCACACGCACTTCGTGTTTCTTGCCAACAACTTCGACTTGCCCGCCCTGACCATCGCTCAGCTTTACCGGTGCCGATGGCAAGTCGAACTCTTCTTCAAATGGGTCAAGCAGCACTTGCACATCAAGTCGTTTTATGGGACTTCCGAGAACGCGGTCAAGACCCAAATCTGGATTGCCGTCGCGACATACCTCTTGGTGGCGATTATCAAGAAAAGACTCAACCTCGCTTGGAGTCTGAACGAAATCCTGCAAATACTGAGCATCTCTCTTTTCGAAAATACCCCGATTTTACAGGCGTTTTCGCCCGATGAACGACAAACGCAAAGTAACCTCCTGCGTAACCAGATGGAACTATTCAACTTTTAACCGGACAGCAGTGACTCGAAGCACAGAATCCAAAACAACTCTCAATACTTCAACGACCGGCCGATGTGCTAAGTCGACACAAAGGCGATCGCGACATTGCATCCCCGGAAGCACGACCTGGGAGCAACCCCGAATCGCCGCATTTCGTGATCCGAATTGGCCCCGAAGGTAATCCCTTGAGCGTCGCTCAGAATCGCCGTAGGCCCTGCTACGTATAAGCCCCGAAGGGGCGCGAGGTTGTAGCCCAGGGTGGAGCGAGGCACGAGCGAAACCCTGGGTCACGCAGCCGCCTTCCCTCACTCAGCCCCCGAACGGGGGCGGCAGAATCTGCGAGGATGCCCAAATCTGCGCGGCGAAAAAGCCTATGCTGGGAAACATTCCCGACCTACGATTTCGCCAACGCCTTCCGGAAGAACTCTACCATCCGCGCCATGGGATCCCCCCCGTCTTTCGGCTGGCACCCGTGCCCGCCCGTCTTGTAGATCTCGATCTCCGCATCGACCCCGGCCTCCCGCAACCTCGCATACATCTGCTGCGACTGCGGCCACGGGACCGTCGAATCGTCTTTGCAATGGATAAAGAGCACCGGCGGGTCCGCCGCGTCCACGTGGTTGATGGCGGACGCATCACGCCACGCCGCGCTGTCCGCGGAAAAATCCTCGCCAATCCATTCGCCATTCGTGTCGGACTTCGTCTCGTGGCGAGGTTGCAACGCGATTTGCTCCGCGTCCGTGAACCGCGCGACGAAGTCATACACCCCTGCAAAACCGGCCGCCGCCTGGATCCGGCTCGACTGCGTCGGCCCGTCGCCGCCGTCTTCCGGCTCATCCATCACCGCCAGCAACACGGCCAAGGTGCCGCCCGCCGACCGTCCCATCGCCCCGATCCGGTCCGGTTCGATGCCGTACTCGCCGCTCACGCTCCGCACGTAACGCACCGCCGCCCGCACATCGGCCATCGTGTCCTTGTAGGTATGCTTGGGCCGTCCCCGGTACGCAATCGTCGCCGCCGCGAACCCATGCTCCGCCAGGTACTCCGCGAAGGACCGGAACCGCTTCCCATCCTGCGGACTGAATCCCCCGCCCTGGATCACAATCACACACGGCACAGCCTCATCCGTCGACGCCGGCAGAAACAAGTCCAGCGCCAGCTTCTCCCCCGGTTCCGCAAAGACCAAGCCTTCGTGGATCTTCAAAGCTGGTGCAGCTTCCCCGGCCGCACGAGGAGACTCCTCATCAGCGAGTGAAATCGCCCAACCACTAACGATCATCGCAATCGTCAAACAGATTCGCATGGCCAATCCTGAAAGCAGGGTCTACTTCTGCTTATGGTTATTGATTCGCCACATCACATAGGCGAATCCGATCGCCACCCCAACCGCCAAAATGCCGAGTTGTTGTCGGCTGTTCATGATGCGGTATTCGTCGTTCTCAACCTGGACAAGCCGCGAGAGGTCATCCTGCCCAGACATTTCCACTACGCCCCTCGCCCGCTCCTGTTTCAAGTTCCCGAACTGGAAGAATAACGCAATCAATACGACAAGAATACCGGCCAGAATAATGTATGGACGCAGGTTCCTGGACATAAACACCCCCCTTTCATCGACTTAGGATTTGATATGCTACTCCCACCCCACCTGCTGCTTCACGGCGGCCGCTTCTTCGGGCGACATCTTCGTCAGCAGCACGCGCAAGGTCCGGTTCCCGACCATCCGGCCGTTGCTCAGGTACATCCAATCGCTCACCTCGTCCCGCTTGGCCCGGACTCGTTGACCAAGCCGGACCGACCTTACGATGTTTGGATCGTTGTTGATGGTCGCGGTAAAACCCGGCCCCACCACTTCAACATTGTTCGCCCAGAAATGCTCCGTGCCGTTCGGGTCCGTGACCGCCACCTTGATGGCGAAATCGCTGTCGCCCGGCTCGGGGTTTTCCATCCGCGCCACGAACTCATCAAGCGTCGCCCGCGCCTCCGCGATCGCCGCGTTCATAACCGCGTCGTCTTCCGTGACACCGATTGTCCTGTCACGATCCCTAGCGTCACACCCCGCCAGCACGAACAACGCACTAACCAACAACACGCACACGATGCCGATGGCTCTCATGACCCACTCCCGTATGAACACGACGACTTCACAACGCTACCATAGGCTCACGAAGATCCTACCGCACCAGTGACCGCAATGAAAAATGGGGACACCCATTAGGTGCTCTTTCGTCAAGTGGCAATGCTCTCTT
>BTVY01000021.1:0-107425 GCA_045863335.1 Candidatus Hydrogenedentota bacterium
CGGACCTACACGGACCTACACGGACCTACACGGACCTACACGGACCTACACGGACAAGCACGGACATGCGCGGACACGCGCGGACACGCACGGACATCCGCGGACACGCACGGACTATGTGGACTGGGCGACATCAGCGTTTTACCACCTCGACGGTGCCGGATTCGCCGCGGCCGTGGACGGATGCGTCGTACATGCATTCGGCTTCCACGGCGGGATACTGATAGGTGCCCGGCGTGACGGCGCGCGCGATGTAATAGAACTTGTGTGTGCCCCGCTCCAGTTCATCAAAGGCAACTACCAGCCGGTCGTCGCGGATTTCGAGATGCGACGGTGTTGCGGCACCGTCGAAGGGACCCGTGGGGATCGCGTCGGGCTCCAAGCGCGGGTTTTCGATTTCGAATCCCGCGGGAATCAGATCGGCCACGACGAGGTTTTCCACGTCTTGGTCGCACTTCAGTTCGATGCCAATCACGTAACTGTCGGATTGACGATAGGCGCTATCGCCAAAGGGTTCGCCCGTGCTGGTGAACACGGACCGCGCCACGGAGATCTTCTCGGCGATCGGGGAAAGATCCGGATTCTCCGGAATTCCGCCCGTGGTGCCGTTGACAAAGATCGTGCTGCCGCCCGTGTTATTAATCGTGAAGGTGCCGCCCGCTCCATCACGCGTGCGGTGGTACACCTCGTTCGCTGTAAGCTGACCCTCTGCCGAACCGGTGATGGTTGCCGCGGCCTTGTCGGCATTCTTCGCGAGGTCGGCAAGGTACCCGCTCAACGCCGTCACGATGAACGCGGTTTCCTGCGTGTTGCCATGACGATGATCCCGCAGGAAGGCGAAGAGTATTTCGGCTTTCTCAGCGCGTTCCTTCTCGGTGCCCTCGATCTGCTGCAAGGCGAACAATTCGACGGCGGTGTTGCGGATGTCCGAGTTCAGCGTGCCGCCTTGTTCGGTCACGGCGTAGGGTTCGCTCGGCGTGTTGGACAGGTACAGCTTCACGCGATCCGTGTCCTGCGTGTTCCGCGCCAACGCCGCCGCCAACAGGAGCCGCGACGCGCGCGGCAAGGTTACATCGTCGAAGCGGCCAATCTGCTTGATGGCCTCCAAGTCGCCGCCGATCGAAAGCACATAGATGGCATAGGCGCGCTCGTACAGGGACGACTGGGACGAACCCGACCAGTCCTCGGAAATGCGGCGCACGAACTTCTCGAGTGCTTCCAGGTTCTTCTCGGGCAGCTTATATTCGCGCCCGTTCTTGACCAGCGTCAGGAAGTGTAGCGCGTAGATCGACCCGTAGCGATAAGGCGACTCCGCACCCGGCCAGAACCCCAAACCGCCCGATTCGGTCTGCATGGCGAAAAGACGGTCGATGCCGGACTGGATATACATGTCGAGCGTCTGCTCCTTGTGGAGCGTCATGTCCACGAGTCCCGCATTCTGTTTTAGCAGGTACATGGGCATCAGGCGCGACGTCGTTTGCTCGACGCATCCGTAGGGATAGCCCACGACATACTTCAAGGCTTCCTGTAGCCGGAACTGAGGATTGGCACTTACCGTGACGTCGACCATCGCGCGGGCGTCGTCGAGGAACATGGTGTTCGCGATCGTCACGCTCTCGCCCGGTTTCAGCGCGTGCAGTTCGTGATGCGTCTGATAGACCGCGGGCGTGCGCACCGGAACAGGCGCGTGTTCCTCGACCTTTTCGAGTTCCGCGCCGTTGGCGTCCTTGAACACGACGGACCAATTGATGGCGCCCTGCCCGATGGCTTCGGCAGCGGAGAAGTCCGCCAGTAGCGAGGCTTCACCGTGGGCGGGCACGTCCACTTCCTGCGACCCCGTCACGTCGACAAGGGTCCCTTCGCTGGACCAGGTGAGCGCGGCGGTGCAGGGGTCGTCCGTGTTATTGAAGAGCACAGCGCGACATGCGGAACGGTCGCCCGGCAGCAGGAAGCGCGGCATGCTCGTGCGCAGGGTGTAGGGACGGCGCACGTAGACGTAACTCGTCTCGGCGCCGGCGGCTTTTTCCGATGCTGCGACTGCAACCAAGCGCAACTGCCCCGAAAACTCGGGGACGTCCATGGTCACGGTAGCCAAGCCGTCGGCATCCGTTTGGACCACACCCGACCACAAGGCCACGGGCTTGATCCAGTTCTCATCAACGGCCGCGGCGCGTTTGCCGAGCAGGGCTTCGAGATCGCCGCCGATGGGGGTCTTCTCGAAGTCGTAGGCGACCTTGTCGTAGTAGTGGGCGCGGCGGTAATCGGCGCGACGCGGACGCGACAAGTACTCCACCGGCGCGGGACTCTTGTAGCCCGTGATGGAATGGATACCTTCGTCAACCGCCGCGAGCGTCACTTCGACGGAAGCCGGATTGCCGTCGCCGTCCGTAGTTTTCACAGTGAACTGCGCCTGCTGCGCGGGACGGATCTCTTCCGGCAGATCGGGGTACGTGATGGCGATACTGCGGCGCGGGTCTTCTACCTCGATGGATTGCATGGCAAAACTCGAGAAGGGATAAACCTGATCGCGGCCTTCCTTGATGGCGTGGACCACCGTCGCCTCGATCCACACGTTCGGATACTGGTCACGCGTCAGCATGAAGCTGGCGGTGCCGGCGCCGTCCTTGATCTCGACGGTTTCGATGCGCTGGATCTCCTCGCCCTGGACGACCACGAAACCGGTGCCGTCGAAGGGCGCTTCAATGCGAACGGTGGCTTCCTCGCCAACGGTGTAGGACTTCTTGTCCAAGGTCAGCTTAATAAGGCTTGGCCGCGCGGAGTCCACGAGATTGACGTCGCCTCCGTAGGAGTAGAAGGAGAGCGTGCTGTATTGCGGCGTCGCGTCGGAATGGACGCGCACGCGGTAATAGCCGTAGCTGCCGAAGTTGAAGGTCGTCGAACCGGTGCCCTCCGTCAGCGAAACCTCCCGCGTTTCGATGGGCTCAAAGGACTCCGACCAGTTCGGCTGATGGTAGTCATAGTAGCGGCGGACGTAGTAGTTCCAGACCTGCTTTTCGAGCGTCACCTTGACGGTATCCAGCGCGGCAGGTTCACCGCCGGGCGTGATGGCCGCGACGGTTACTTCCACGCCGCGCCCGCCTTCGGGCGTGTTGGCGAGAATGCCGAGGCAGTTCTCGGACGGGAACAAGGTCACTTCCTTCGTACCCGCGACGGCGCGCCCGCCCAATTCAAACACGCGGCCCACGACGAGCGCGTTCAGCGGGAATGACACGTTCGGCGGCGCTTCGTAGGTGAATGGGAAGGTCACGTCGCCGGAGGCATCGGTGGTGCCTTCGCCCGTCGAAACGATGTCCGTCGCAAACTCGGAATCGTTGCCGAAGGTGAAGCCTTTCCACTGTTCCGGACGGAAGGTGGCCGGGCGCAGCACGATCTTCGCTTCGCTCTTGCGGTCCGCGGCGGGCGCGCCGAAGAAGTGTTGCGCGTTTACCTTGATCGTGTACTCCTGCCCCGCCAGCCATTGCTCTTCGGCCAGCGTGACTTCGGCTTTGATTCGATTGGGCACGAACTCTTCCACGCTGAAGGAGTAGGTGCCAAGAGGACTGTTCGTATCGGGTACCTTCAGGGTCGCGAGATATTTTCCGGTCGGATAGGACTTCTGCGTTTCGATATCCATGCCGCCCGTGCCGAGTTCGGACAAGGTCGACGGCTGATTCAACAGTTCCTGGCCATTCGGTTTGGTGACCGTCAACATGAGCGGCACATTGGGCAACGCGTCGCCGTAGTTGGTCCGTACGATCCAGCGCAGGTGTACCGGCTCGCCGGGACGGTAGAGTTCGCGATCCGCATAGAGAAACGCGTCGTACCCGTCCCGATCGAAGGGCGGCATTTCGACCGCTTGCTCGGTGATGTCGTCGTTGCGCGGCTGCAACTCGAGGAAGGTGTAATCATCGCCCTTCTCGACGACCACCACCGTGGGCCGGCCCAAGGCCGTGTCGAAGGGTTCCAGTTGCGCCATACCTTGCGCGTCAGTATTGGTCGTTCCCAGGATTTGATTCTTGTGGGAGTAGACGGTGACCTTCGCGAGATCCAGCGGTTGCAGCGAGTAGAGGTCGTGCGCGAAGACCACCAACTCGTCGTCCAGCCAGTGCGACATGACGCCGATGTTCGTGAAGAGGATCAGTTTTCGGGCGGACTGAGCACGGCGGTCGTAATCGTAGTACTCGTAGTCATCGGCGTTCTCGTCTTGTTCGGGATTGAGGGGCGAGATGTCTTCGACTTCAAGAGCAAAGACACCCTGCTTTCCGGCGGGGATCAGCGAGTCCAGCGCCAGCGGCGTCGGCGTCAACCGGTTCGGCGAAAACGCCACGTCCATCTCATTCTTCGTCAGGAACTCGCTCCACGACTCCATGAAACGGTACCAGGGCTCGCCGTCGTTGATGTCGCTGATGGCGACGGCGATGTTCGACGGGAACATGCGGTGGAGGCTGACGCGCACTTCGCGAACGCCGCGCGCGTCGATTGGCAGGTTCAGGCCGCTCCGGCGGGGGAAGTAGTATTTCTCGTCCTGGCCGAAACCGAGGAAGGGCGGAACTTTGTCTGTCGTGATCGTGCGCGAGAGATCTTCTTCCAGCTTGAATCCGTCGCCATAGGGCATTCCGGACGCGAGCGTAAACTCGTAGGTCGCTTCGGAGTCCCATTGCCCGTAGACGCGAACGCGCCGGTTGTTCCAAGCGGGCTCGATGCGCAAGTCGGGAATCTCGCGCGAGGTGCGCAGGAACTCTTTTAAGTCTTGGGGCTCGACCTTCTGATTGAAGCCGAGGTTGAGAACCAAGCCTTCGCGGCCCTCCTGGTTCCACCACTGGTCTTCGAAAAGCAGGGGTTCCCATTCCTGCGACGAACGTGCGACCAGTTTGCGCGAGATGTTTTGCGTCAACTCCGAACGTTCTGCGCCGGCGAGTCCGGCCGAAAACGCGAGGGTCAAGGAGGTACGGGCAGGCTCTGCGAGATGCACGGTGGCGAAATGGGTTGTCCCCTGCACCTCGGGATCTAATTCAAACGATACCGGCTCGCCGGAATCGGCATTCGCGATCTTCAGGTGCTCTTCCAGATCAGATGCCCGCACGCCCTTCGTAAACTCGATGCCGATACGCTGGAAGCTGTCCTCGATTGTCTCCCAAGTCACGTTTGTGATGGCCAACTCCAGTTCCGTCGGGTAGGTGAAATCTTGGGGCTCTTGAAGGGTGAGCACCCCGGTTTCGTCGGAGAGTCCCGAGCTAATCCGGATACCGACCGGCCAAGATTCATTCCCCTCGATCACAAGACGCTGGATGGTGTTTGATGTGCCTTCTTCGATGGTGAAGGGGACTGCCTCGCCGGCCGCGGTTTGGACGCTCGCGTGTTCCCGCAGAGTCTCGACAGTCACCGGAACCGGGAACAGCACGCCCAGAACTTCGCGGTCGGCCGTGGATTCGATGGACCATACCCGCTGCGCCTCGAATTCAAACGGCGTAAAGGTCAACTGCCGGTCGGAGGGAGCAACCGAATCTCCGTCTTTCGACCGGATGGCATCGCCAAGGTTCAGTGTGACGATTTGGTCGGACGGCACTTCTTCAAGCCGGAGGTCGAGGTAGTTGTCGCCCACCGTAAAGCTGCCCTGGAACGGCGGGGTCATGGTGAACGGCGGCAAGGCGCCTTCTTCGTTCAATCCGGCCACGGCGATTGGTTTATCGAAGAATACGACGATACGGTTTTCCAGCACCTCGTTATCTACGGGGACCGTTCCGGCGACGCGGAAGGTTTCTCCGGTGTCGGGTGGCGCGGTAGCCTCGCTCTTGTCGGGGGACCCCTCGGACAGATCCGACGGATCGGTCGGATCGGTCGGTGCGGCTTGCTCCTCGGGTGCCGCGGCCTGGTCGGCGGCCGCCTGATCCGCCTCCGCGGCGGGGACGGGCGCGGGGTCGGGCCACAGGAAAATCGCGAGGCTGAGTCCTGCGGCAAAGAGAATCGCCACGAGCAGCGGAGCGTTCTTGGGGTGGTGGAAGCCGGGGGAACTCTTGGTGGCCATACGTGTGAATCCTACCTGGGTTGTGGTGACCGTGCGGACCGGGACCCGACGTTTGCGGCGGACAGCCGGTGGCAGCACGTTATCTATTGTATCAATAGTCCCGGCCACCTTCCTAAACGCAAATCTACCCGGAGCGAAGTACAATCGGCCGGGGCGTTCGTAACGTTACCCGTACAAGATAGATGCCGTTGCGCCGACAAAAGGTTCCGGCTTGCGCCGATTTGGAATTCCGGCCCGGCTGGGGCACACTATGAGCGAGTTTCCTGGCGCCTCAATGCAGACCACGCGCACCGCGGGGTCGTGACAAGGAGTTCAGCATGTATTGTCCGAAGTGCCTGGCCGAGTACCGGGAAGGGTTCACGAAGTGCGCCGATTGCGACGTGGAACTGCTGGAAGGCAAGCCGCCCGAAAACGAGCCGGCGTATATCGATCTGGTCACCGTTTTTGAAACGCCCGATCCGGCCGCGTTCGCCGTGGCGGAATCGCTGCTCCAGGCCGCGGGAGTCGACTACGTGGTGCAGAACGAGGGTACGGAGAACATCTTCCCGCAACTGGGCGCCATGCAGATCCAGGTGCATTCGGAGATAGCCCAGAAGGCGCACGATATTCTCAAAGACGTCGATAAGGAACCGCCGCACGACGAGTAGCGGGAAAGATGTGGCTTCGCCATGAGGTGCCACGGCCTTCCAGGCCGTGAGTCTTGAACAAGAGCAGTGAAATCCGCCCCCGCAGACGCACGGCCTGGAAGGCCGTGACACCTCAAATCATGGGCTGGAAGCCCATGGCACCTCGAATATCACGGGCTGGAAGCCCGTGGCACTTCAGATGCCAAATCAGGCTTCGATGGTGCGTTCCGTGGTCAGGTTCAACCAGTTGACGCCCATCTTCCGCAGGGCGTAGCCCGTCTCTTTCAGGTGGTCGCCGTAGGACATCATCCAGTGGAAGCCGCGCATCTCCTGCGCGAGCAAGCGCCAGTCGCCTTCGATGGACACGTCCACCTGGGAACGGCAGATGTCCAGTTCGGGGTTGTCGAGGATCTTTCCCTTGAACCCGATCCAGCGCTGGTTCCCGAAGTCCGGATCCAGGACCGTCACTTCGTGTCCCACGTCCATCTTGACCATGGGCGCGGCGCCGTAGTCGGACTCGAAGTGGGTCATGATCTTCGCAGGTTCCAGTTTCTTGCCGTCCATGCGCCGAGGCGCGGTGCAATGGGCCAAGGTGATCTGTCCGTCGTGCGGATAGGTCGGGTCGTTGAGGAACACCGGCGTGCCCGCGATGTTCTTGAGCAGAATCCCCGAGGGGATGACCACGAAATCCGATTCGCAGAAGGCCATGGCGCCGGAGTCGTTGATGAAGGTCAGGCACATGCAGGCGGTCGTCTGCGACATGGGCATGATGGTCGTCATGCACTCGTTGATGGTCATGGCGGGCGCATCGTGCTCTTCCATCAGGTCTTCGAACACTTCCGTGAGCAGGTACGCGCGCGATACAAACTCCGTGGCCGTGTGCAAGGAGATCCCGGACTGTTTCAGGTACTGGGCCGCGGCCGCTTCGCAGCGGGCAACCCGTTCCGGTTCCTTGTTCGCGGATTCGATGCGCTTGCCCAAATCGTCGTAGGGCACGGTCCGCATGTCGAGTTTCCAGATGTTGGCCGCGATCTCCGGCGCTTGCTGTCCGCCATGGCCCCAGCCGCTCGGAGCGCCAATGACGACGATGCGGCTGCCTACGGTATTCTGCAGGGCCGCCAAGGACCGCAGCTTCCAAAGCACGTCGTCGTAGTTGTCGACAACGACGTCTTCCGGCGCGAGCCCGGGTTGACCGTATTCATCGACCGCCTTGCGGAGCAGCCGCGGATGGGCGATTTCGTACCAGAGATAGACCGGGCCAGTACTGTGCCGGCAGAAGACCATGTTGTACCGTTCCGGCTTGATGAGCGGTTCGATCTCGCCGGACGCGCCGTAGACGAGCATGAGGTCAGCGTCGCCGTCGCGCAGGGGCGCGGCTTCCTGCGCATTCCGAACGCGCGCGCAGGGACGGATCTCAAGCGGGAACTCGGCCTTGCTTTTCAGTTCGGCCAGCTCGGTGTCGATACGCTGCATTTCCCGGGACGCATCGGCTTCGGTGTGAATGCCACCCCAGGGCCGCCAGCTTGTTTGCTCCCGGCGTTCGTAGATGTGGTAGGTCAATGCGGGTTGCACGACCAGCGGCACTTGCTTCTTACCCAGGTTCGGACGCATCCGTGCCGCCGGCGCCGCCGACGCAAATGGCGCCACCAAGGTCGATGCGGCCGTCATTCCCCCAACCGCCGCGAGAAAGGACCGCCGCCCCATGGCGTCGCCCGCACACCCGCAGCATCCTTCGTGTGTGTGCATGGTATTACCCCCCATTCCGGCGAGGCCCCCGCCCCGCCAACCGGCCTCCGCGTTGCGCGCGACCGGATCGGTTACTGCCTGGGGACTAGTATACACCCATTCGATTGCGGATTGGCGATTGCGGATTGGAAGAAAGGCTGGAGGCGGGAGGCCGGAGGCAAAGTCTTTAGTCTCGAGTCTTTAGTCTGGAGGTACGAGAATGCCCTGACTTCTCGGCGAGGTATGCGGAACCGTGCACCCACCACCAGCGAACGGTATCCACGGCGAATAGGATGGCAAGTACGCCGCCGGTGAAAATGGCATGGGCCAAACTCCCCACCACGATCGCAGGAGGGAATCCTGCCAACCATTGGCCGCAGTGTGGATCGGCTGCGCTCACAGGCGGGTTGGCCAGCAGATGGAGAAGCGCAAACAAAGATACGGCGAAGAAGGTCAGTCCCGAGGTGAGGCAAACGCCGAACCCGCCCAGCTTGACCAGTGCGCGAGCGCCAAACGCGACCGCCTGCGGCAGTATGAGGAAAAGCAGGAGCAGTGAGATTTGATGCAAGGTCATTTCTGGTATTCCGATTGAGGAGTTCACCTCTGAGACACCGTGAGGACCGGGCGGTTCGTCGTCAATCGACTATGGGACCGTCAAGGCGCAACAAAAGAACTTACATTATCCAGAATCACTGGCATCGAGCGTTGCCTGCACTGACGCGCGTGCTTCCTCGCCGTGTGAATTTTCGAAGACGGCGCGCACGCTGGGTGTGGTCAGCTTACAGATGAACCACCCCAATAGCGCTATCTTAGCGGCGAAGCCCAGCATGCCGATGGCGAAGGCGGGAACGGGAATGAGTACTTTGAACTGCGATTCCGCAACCCCGGCATCGGTCGTGAAACTCGCGACGACGAAGACTACCCAACAGAGCACGTATACGATGGCGAGAGAAAAGATCCCAATCGCCGCCCGGCGCGACCAGGGCTTGCGCCGGAGCATGGCGGCGAAGGTGACCACGGCAAACAGGCACACGGCAAGCATGACGACAGTGATCTCGCGCGCGAACATCATTGGGATCATGCGTACCGCCGGCCCGCCCACCTTAAATGCGGCGTTGACCATCTCGCGCGTGTCGAAACCCTGGAGTGTACTGAACACGAAGTAAATGACCACGATACCGCCGAAGGTCGCCAGTGCGCTTATGGCGAGCCCGGCCTCGCCTAGGACGCGGATAAAACGTTCGCCGGGATTGGCTCGTAATTGTTTCACTGCATCGAGCACCCTCAAAGTTGACCTGGCGCCGCTACGGCGGTTCGTTCCTTGAAGTAAAACCCCGACAGGTTTTCGTAGCTGCCTGGCTGGAAGACAAAGTGATATTTGACAAATCCCTTTTCGCGTCTGACGATTTTTGTGGAGTAGAGAACTTTTCTTCCGTTCTCTTTTCTCACCGTGAATCCCCATTGATCCGGTTTGTAATCCACAATCGGACCAAAATCGCTGTCAAATCGTCGCATGGAGTTCATGAATTCATTCTTTGGCACTATGGACCGCAGCTCGGGGAGGAAATAATCATCGTAGATAGCTTCATACTCCTTCGCACTCATTCTCCGCACGATAGCATTCGAAACTTCCAGAGCCCTTTCGTACTTCTTCATCCGATCAGTGAGGGGCTCGCCTACATAGTCATCTTCAAGTGAACCCGACCGCTCGTTCACATTTACATACCAACCGCATCCGGGGAGGCAGCATGCCACGACGAGAACGAGAATTAGGAATGACGGTATATGTCGAAACATCTCACGACCTTCTTTGGTACGCGAACCCCGGTAACATTGCCAATTGACAACCACGTGACGAGCCCTCGACTCAACCATTCCCGGATAAGAGGGATTAGGTGCGTCTCCGCACGCACTGGCAGAGATTCGTCCCCCTCACTTTTTCCCACGGCATCGAAAATGTCGTGTTTCCCCGGGGCCTCGACTGAGCCGAAGCGTTTTCGCTGAGAAGGATATACTGTTCTTTCCTGAGTGTCGAACCCCTTCAGGGTATGTAAGGGGGAGGCACCTGATCCCTGGGTAGGCCTTGCTGCGCGGCGGCCAACCCAGGGCTACTGGTATGTAGGCCCGTTGGGCCATTTCGGCGACTTGACGTCGCCGCTGCGTCAGTTGTCCATCGAATCGACGATGACCCGTTCGAGCATGTAGGCGAGGGCCGCGTATTTCCCCCAAGGTTCGTAGCGGGTGTGCATGGCCTTGTCGACTTCGCGGGCGGTGGCGCCGGTGGGGAGGCCGAGGAACTCGCGGGCGACGCTGTCGCAGGGGATGAAGTCGTAGTGGCCGAGGAGCATGAGGAGGTGGTTGGCGGCGTAGGGTCCGATGCCTTTGACGGCGAGGAGGTCGTGGCGGAGTTTAGCGGCGTCGCGTTCGGTCTCCCAGGCGTGGAGGTCGAGGGCGCCGTCGAGGATGGCGCGGCTAAGGTCGCGGATGTAGGGGGCGCGGTAGCCGAGTCCGGCTTTGAGGAGGGTGGTGTGCCGGGCGCGGGCGACGGCTTCGATGGTTGGGAAGGCGTGGCGGGGTTGGCCATTTTCGATAGGACCGCCGCGACTGATCTGACGGATCGGACCGATCGGTCGGATCGGACCGTTCTCGGCTTCGCCGAGTAGACGGCATAGCTCGTGGACCATGCGTTTGGTGTTGCCCCAGGTGCAGTTGGTGGTGCAGATGGTCTTGACGAGGTCTTCGTAGAGGGTGGCGGATCGGAACATGGCGCCGGCGCGTTCGAGGGCGCAGCGTTTGAGGACCGGGTGCGAGGCGCAGTGTTGCCAGAAGGCATCGAACTTCTCCGCGGCGAAGAACATGCGGCGCACGGCCGCGTCGACGGCGTCGCCATGGCGGCGGTTCAGGGAAGCGTCCGCGGCGATCCGAAGGGTACGGCTCCCCTTGCGCCAGCGGATGGTCACGGTTTGCGCCGCGCCGGAAGGCAGCGTTGCGATCCATTGCAGGGTATTCGCATCAAGACTGCACGGGGCAAGCGTGGGCCATCCGTGGGAGCGGACGGCCCAGCCGGGGTCATGGTTCAGGCGAATGGTGCGTGCGAAGTCGGGCATCGGGGGATAGTGCCACGGAGTCCACCGCCAGTGGAAATGCCATGGCTATCCAGTGTGTCGGGTTCACGGGCGGGACGCCCGTGCTCCTTGGGGCGTTCCGCCTGTTGCGTTCCAGTCGTTTTAATGGCCTTGGCTGAGTTTTGCCAGTTCGTCTAGGAACCATTGTTGCGCGGGGAATCGCTCTTCCATCCGGATGAACTCGACGTGGCCGTCGAGGTAGAGCACGTTGATGCCAGGAGGAATATGGTTATCCGGCCGATCGAACATCACGGGGATCTCGGCAAGAGCAGGAATTGCTCCCGGCGGTAGACCGGATTGATTCGGCAACATGGCGTTCGGGTCGGTTCGGAGACGCAGGAATCGGTCCGATCCGCCGGTGCCAGCGCCGGGGGGCGCGGGCAGATCGCCTTCAAACCCATCTCCCGCTGCAGCGTGTTGGCGATAGGCATCGACGAACGCACGGCCTTCGTCTTCATTCGTCACCACATAGCCGAGGTAGTAATAGCTGTCATCCGTGACGCGTTCCCCGATGCCGCCCGACGACGGCGGCGGCGTTTCGTCGCTTGGACAGGCGAGGAAACTCGGGTCGGTCAGGTGCTGCGCCGAGATCTTCGCGGGGTCCATGCAGAACTCCCCGGGCGTTGCCATCAACTCCGGATAGAGTCCGCCATGCTCCTCGGCGTGCAAGCTGCAGACCATCGCCATCTGTTTCAGGTTTCCCTGACACGTAGCGCGACGTGCCGCTTCACGGGCGCGGGACATGGCCGGCAGGGTTATGCCGGCGACGATGCCGAGAACCGCGAGTATGATGGGCCCGGCAATCAGCAGCACAACGATCGTCGCCAGACCGAGCCAACATCCGGACCGGGTTTTGGGCGGCGGCGCGTTGATGACTATCGGCGCTTCGGTACGAGGGGGCGGCATTGGAGGACGTTGTTGTCCCCCACTTTCCTTGCGATCGCGCGAAGCGAGTGTGAATTCAGGGCTGACCACCTGCTCCGGGGTGCCTACCGACGCAACGATTTTCCGTATTTGCTCGACGGTCACGAGGCTCGTTGCGTCGGCCTCGGCCTCGTTCGTGATGTGTTCGCGGAGTCCGGCGGCGATATCCTCGCCGTCGTCCCCCTGGCTTCGGGCCAGGGCGGCAACCTGGCGCAGATAGCCCTCCAGATACTCGTTCGCATCCGATGTCCACTCAGCCATTTCCTGCCTCACTTTCTTCCGCCGCTAACGGTGGGTCGATCATACGCAATTCACCGGTTTGGTCAATCTGCGCCCATTGGCGGATCCCCATTTCCTCGGCGGGCGGGCGCACGGTACACACAAATCTAGGTCCGCCGGGTTCGCCGCTAGGCGTCGTCACAACACGAAAGACGTAGTCTTCCACAAGCACGTTTCCCCGAGCATCGAGTTCGAACGGAAGGCTAATCTCGTCGATGATGTCCCGCATCGTTCCGTAGTCGGGCGTCCCATCACCATCACTGTCCAAAGCGCCACGCTGCCGCAAATCCTGCTGGGCTGCGGCGATGGCCTTCATTCGGTCGAGCACGGCGACCGGGTAGCCGGTTTCCATATCGACTTCCGTGGCGGGAACGATTTCATAGGCACTGTAACTCGAGAACCGGAGCAGTAGAATCATGATTGGCACGAATATCGCGACGATTACGGCGAAGGCGAGTAGTATCATGGCCACGATTGCACAGCTGCTGCGGCCACGGCGCGGTTGTGGAGCGTCTTGCACCGCAGCTCGCGGTTGCTGTGTGCCAGACGACAGCTTGAATAGACTAAACTCGGGGCTGAGAACCTGCTCGGGCGTGCCGACGGCGGCCATGGTCTTCCGCAATGCATCCAACGTGACCAGGCTTCCAGATTCGGCCTCGACCTCGGTCGTGATGTGCTCGCGCAAATCATCCACGATGTCGGTCGCGTCATCGCCCTGCCCGCGCCCCAAGGCGCTTACTTGTCGCAGGTAGCCGTCGAGATAGTCCTGTGCTTCGGGTGTCCATTCAGCCATGGTCTGCCTCGCTTTCTTCGAGAAGTTCTTCGATTCCGCGCATGAGTTCCCCCCAGTAGGTGTTCATGGTGGTCCGCAGCCGTTTGCCGTTGGGCGTGAGGGCGTAGTAGCGGCGCGCCGGGCCGGAGGGCGATTCGACAAGCCGGGTGGTGACGATCCCCATCTTGCGCAGCCGGGACAGGAGCGGATAGATGGTGCCTTCGGTGACGACGAGCCCGCGTATCCGGGCGAGGTGTTTGACGAGGTCGTAGCCATAGAGTTCGCCCTTGGCGAGGAGATTGACGATGCACAATTCGAGCAACCCTTTGCGGAGCTGGGTCGTCCAGTTGTCGATATCGACGGAATCATCTCCGGTAGCCATGAGATCGTGTCCTCCAAAGAAAATATATCACAAGGTACAATGTATTGCCAGCTAGTTGAATTGTTTTCTCACGCCGCACTTGTTTCCCAGGAAGAGAAACCGCCAGAATAATGGCTATCTGCTTGATACATCGAGGTTTTTGCGATATGCCCTACCGTGCAAGTACGCCAAGGCCATGGTAAACCGAAGTTCCACAGAGCCGGACGGGCCAGGGAAAGTGACCGGGGAAACGCGCGTTCAGGACCCGCCGGTCGCCTTGTCGGAGGATATCCGCGTGCTCCTCGAGCGGGCCGACGGCAAGCCCATGGCGTTCGGGACGATTCTCAACGCGTTCCCGCGGCGCACGCATGCCATGCTGCTCGTGTTTCTCTCCTTTCCCATGTGCCTGCCCATCACAATCCCGCTGGGCGCGTTCGTGGCGTTTGTGGCCTTGTTCTTGTTTATCGGGAGACCGCCCTGGATTCCGCGCCGGCTCCGCGAAAAGCAGATCCCCTACGCGCGGCTCGTGTCAGTCAGTAACCGGCTCCTGCGCACGCTCGCGCGACTGGAGCGGCTTCTGCATCCAAGGCTCGAGGTGTTGAGCGGCAACAGCTATGTCATCCGCATTCACGCGGTGACCATCTTTGTGTTGGCGCTGATCGTGGTGCTGCCGCTCCCCATCTTCTTCGCGAATATGGTCGCGGCGGTGCCCATCTTCCTGATCGCCCTGGGGCTTCTGGAACGGGACGGCTACTTCATCATCGCCGGGTACGTCGCAATTTCGCTGACCGTGGCTTATTACGGGGGATTGGCCCTTCTCGGCCGGGAAGGTTTCGAGCAATTGCTGCGGTTGGGCGGATAGTTTTCATCCGCCACGAAGGGCAAGCACGGGTAATTCGAAACTGGCGACGCCGCGTATCGGTATCTCTGTCTCTATCTAAATCGGTATCGGTATCGGTACCGACATCGAGCGGGCGAAGCGGGAATGGGATCTACCGTCGATACCGATCCCGATGGCGATACCGATAGCGATTTTGGGAACAAGGGGTCGGTGTTGAGAAACTTCGCTATCGGTTACCGACCGACGAGGGGTCACCCAGCAGCACGGATTCGGGATCCTGCCGGTAGAAATCGCTTAGCACCTGATATAACTCGGGGTGTTTGGTTCGCATGGCGGAGGGTTGTTCGAAGAAGCATTCGGTGACGACGGCGAAGAACTCGGCGGGGTTGGTGGCGCCGTAGGTATCGATAAGGGTGCGCTGGTTGCGTTCGATGTCGCGCCAGAGGTTCTCGAATTCGCCGGTGAGCACAGTCCCCCACTCTTCATGGCCGCTGTCGAGCAAGGGCGCGCCGTTGCTGACGCCGTCTTCGTAGTCCAGTTGATGGGCGAATTCGTGAAGGACGACGTTCTCGCCGTCGCGGGCGTTGCGGCCCCCGTGGAGCACGTGTTTCCAGGACAACACGAGCGCGCCAATGTTCCAGGATTCGCCGAGATGGATGTCTTCGCCTTCGAGGACTTCGTCGCCCAGTTCCTCCTCTTCCGTGGGCGCGATAAAGGCATCCGGATACACGAGGATGGAAACCAGGCCGGGATAGTAGTCGGTGTCGCGGTGCAACAGCAGGATCGCCGCCTGCCCTGCGATGGTGAGCCGGACCTCGTCGGTCATGGCGAGGCCGCCACAACCCTCGAAGTTCTTCTCGGCGAGCAGCACGTGGATGTGGCCCTGGAGTTCCCGGCGAGCTTCTTCGGGGAGTGCGCGGTAGTACGGCACGTTCTTGCGGAGAATGGCGTCCCACGCTTCGGGGAAGGGTTGCTCCCGGAGGCGCGCGCGGCGCCGTCGCTTAAACCACCCGAACATCGCTTTCCAAACTGAGCCAGGCGAGTTCTTCCGGCGACAGATCCAGTTCCATGGCTGGGAGGATATCCTCAAATTCCCTTGCGGTAACGGGCGCCACCAGGGCGAACACGTCGAGCGGCTGATTCAGGACATAGGCCAGTGCAAGTTGGGGCACGCTCACGCCCTTTTCCGACGCAACTTCGCGGGCGCGATCGAGCCGCTGCAGATTGGTTTCGTTGACGTAACAGCGGTAATACAATTCTTCTTCGTGTTGCGCCAGGTTGTCCCGCGTGAGGCGTCCAGACAGGAATCCGCCCGCAAGACTCGACCACGCGAACACGGCCATCTTCTTGTCCAGGTACCACCCTCGTTCCGATTCGCCCTGCGGACCGCTGATGCTGGTGCAGCCTTCCCAGGGTTCTTCCAGCATTTCGACGAGACTGTACTGCGGACTCGTGGCCACGAAGGGCGTGAGACCATGTTCTGCGGCATAGGCATTGGCGTCGGCGATGCGACGGGCCGTCCAGTTGGACGCGCCGATGGCCTTGATGCGGCCGGCGTTCAGATGCTCGTTCAGGGTTTCCATTATCGGCCCAACCGGAGCCGATTGGTCATCGCGATGGAGTAGGTAGAGATCGATGTAGCCGGTCTGAAACCTCGCGAGAGAGTCGTGCAGATGCGCGGTAATGTCGTAGGGCGTGACGCATTTCCGGTCGGCGTTGTGGTGGGCGCCTTTGCCGACGATGACGACTTTGTCGCGAATGCCGCGGGAGTTGATCCAGCGTCCAACGGAACGTTCGTTTTCACCGGCGCCGTAGACGTGGGCCGTATCGAAGGTGTTGCAGCCGAGCTCGTAGACCGCGTCGAAGAGATCGTGCCAACGCGCCTCGTCTTCGCCGGGCGTCATGACCGTGCCCTGGACAATTCGGGAAACAGGCTTGTCGACGCCGGGGACATTGCCATACTTCATTTCGGTTTGCTTTCCTTGAATTGCCCGCCGAATTCGGCGCGACCATCGGGACCACCTGAGGTTCAATCCATCACTCCATCGGATACTTCAGATTCCATTGACTGCGAATCTGATCCATGGTCAGCATGATGGCCACAGTCTCGTCGAGCGGCATGACTTCACTCTCGGTGAGGCCCTCGCGCAGGCAGCGCATGACTTCGATGGCCTGATACTCGTAGCCGTTGCCCCGGTGCGGGAGCGTGACGGTTTCCTCGTCCTTGTCGGTAACCGACAACGTCGCGGTGGTCGCCTTCCAGAAGGGGGGATGAACGCGGATGGTTCCGTTCGTGCCCACGATAACGGCGTCTTGCGGGGTATTCACGCGAACGGCACAAGTGAGCGAGGCGGTTTGACCGCGGCCATAGCCGAGGACCATGGAGGCCTGTTCATCGACACCGGTGTCGCCGATGTGGGCGAATCCGGCGCAGCGCTGCGGCGTCGTGCCGAAAACCATGGAGGCAAAGGAGATCGTATATACGCCTACATCGAGCAGGGCCCCGCCACCGTATTGAGGATTAAAGAGCCGGCTTTCCGGATCCACTTCCGCGCGGAACCCGAAATCCGCGTTCACCATTCTCGGTTCGCCAATTGCGCCTGCCGCCAGCCATTCGCGAACCTTGTCGATAACGGGCAGGAACCGGGTCCACATGGCTTCCATGAGGAATAACTTGGCATTCCGCGCGGCTTCAACCATGTCCGCGGCCTCGAGGGCATTGATGGCGAAGGGCTTTTCGCACAGGACGGGCTTGCCTGCTTCAAGGCACAGCAAGGTATTCGGGCGGTGCATCTGGTGCGGGGTCGAGACGTAGACGACATCGACATCGGCATCCTGAACCAGCGCTTCGTAGGACCCGTGGCAATGGGGTACGCCAAATTCCTTGCCGAAGGCCTCCGCCGTGGCTGCCGCGCGCGAACCGACGGCGGTGAGTTGCGAGTCCGGCAACACGCTCAATCCGCGGGCAAACTGCCGCGCGATATTTCCCGTCCCCAAAATTCCCCAGCGGATGACGCGTTCCATCGAACCCTCCCAGATTCATTCCACTTGCCTCGCGTCACTGTATACGCCGTCGAAGGGGTTGTCCAGTTTCACGATTCAGCTTCCCCAACGCTCAGATCGATAGCGATAGCGATACCGATACCGATTTGGATGCCTTGGGTCGGCACGGAGGTTCTGGAATCGTGGACGCGGGGTATCTACCGCGGAACGATTCCGATTTCCGCGGCCCCATTTGCCTGGCTCGGGGGTCTATACTGGCAAAAGGGGATTACGAACCATGTTTCGATTTGGATCACAGACCGATGAAGTCCTCGTGCTAGGGACGCTCTCCGGACGCCGGGACGATTTCGGGGTGCTCGTTCGCCGTTACTTCCCGATGGTGCGCGCGGTTGCTCTTGCGCGGCTTGGGAACGCCGACGATGCCGACGATGCCGCGCAAGAGTCATTCGTACGCGCCTTTGAGCGGTTGGACACGCTTCGGGAGCCCGCGAAGTTTGGGGCGTGGGTGATCGCGATTGCGCGGGATCGCGCGTACAAGATGCTCCGCAAACGATTGCGGGAGCAGCACGCGCTGGAGACCGTCACCGGGGAGGAGGTCGCCATGGCACCCGAGGTGGAACGGCGGGAAATCGACGAGGCAGTCCACCGCCACATCGCGCGGCTGGAAGACAATCAGCGCGAAGTCATCGTGCTGTATTACGTGTGCGGGAAGAGCGTTCGGGAGATCGCCACGCTGCTGGATGCCACGCCGAACGCCATCAAGAAGCGGTTGCAACGGGCGCGTGAAACTCTCCGTAGAACGGCGTTGCGGGACCTGGCAAAGAGCGGACTGGACCCGAATGAATCGGAAAAGCGCGCGTCTCAGGTCATGGGAATCATCGGGACGATGGGGGTTGCCTGGGAAGCCTCCGCCGGGGCAGGGGCTGGCGTGGCAGTGGCCGCTGGGGGGTTGCTCTCCGCGAAGGTCGTGTTCTGCCTCGCGGCAGGAATCTGCGTCGTTGCGGCGATGCTCTCGTTGCCGTTTGTTGACCGGATGACGGTTAGATCCCCCGGCGAATCGGTTGACGTGCCCAATCGTTTTGAGGGCGCAAATGCGGGCGATGAAGCACTAAACGATTTCAGTGGAGCAAATCGTCAATCAACGCATACGGAGGCTCGCGCAAATGGTAGTACGCCAGTTTCGTTCGCGATCTCAGCTGAGGGTTCCGTGTCCGGACGTGTTATTGAAGAATCCGGCGACGGCGTAGCCAATGCCGTGGTCGTGATCTTGGACCATCGAGACGAGGTTGCAGGCCGAGCGGAAACCGGAAGCGACGGACGTTTTCAGGTAGCGAAGTTGCCGGGGGGAACGTATACCGCGATTGCAGAAGGCGACTTTGTCGTTCCGCAGGACCGGTCGGCGACGTTCTCAATTTCGGACGACGCTCCCCACGCGGAAATCACCATTCCCATCGAATTGGGCGGAATGGTGACGGGCCGTGTGAGCGACGCTGACTCCGGCCAAGGCGTGGGCGGCATCACGGTGTACGCGTCCGCGTCCGGTAACGGCGCTGCGTCGAACAGCACCACGGACAATGATGGCTTGTACCGTCTGACCGGCGTTCGCGGGGGACGGACGCGTGTTGTTTGTGGCGGCGGCTTTCCTGGCGCGAGCACCGGCGAGTCTGATGCGTTTCAATATGTCCTGGTGAAGCCGGGTCAGACCATCGACGAGGTGAACTTCGCGCTGGAGGAAGGATTGACGGTCTCCGGCGTCGTGGTGGATGACAGGGGCGCGCCGGTCGCGGAAGCGGAGGTCGCCGCGCGCGGCACGGATACTGGCGGCGCCCGCACCGCGATTTCCGATCTTGATGGCGCGTTTGTTTTGCGTGGACTGAACGCGACACCGGAGCTGTATGTGATGGCGCGCAAAACGGGATGGGCCGCAGCGCCGGCCGGACCTGTGCCGCTGGACAGCGCGGGGATCCGGAATCTTGCCGTGACGCTGGTACCGGAAAGCCTGGTGATGGGACAGGTAGTCGATCAACTTGGCAAGCCGGTGCCCGACGCCACGATCACGGCGTACCCGGAAGACCCCTTCGTCTTTCGTGAACCCCGCACCATCAGCTCAGCGAACGGAGAGTTCACCCTCACCGGTCTGTGGGCAGGGAACTACGACATTGGCCTTGCGCCACCGACGGCCAGCCAATCCGAAGGCGCCGTGAAACGCGTGACCGTGCCGAAATCGGACACGTTGGGCGGCCTGATCCTTGTCTGTCTTACCGGTGATTTGACCATCTCGGGGACCGTGACCGATGGCGGGAAGAATCCGTTGAACGGGATCACAGTAAGCGCGGTGGGGAGTTTCGAGGGGCAGACCTTCACGAGGCGCGCGACGACGAATGCCGATGGGAAGTATGTCATTGAAGGACTCCCCGGCGGCACGTGTGAGGTGCACATCTTCGATACGCGGTACATGGAGGCGCGCCAGTGGGACGTTGCCACGGGCGCGGAGCATGTGGATTTTGAACTCGGGCCGAGAGCGCGCATCAACGGACAGGTCTTGCGCGCGGACACCGGCGAACCGCTCACGCGGTTTGAAGTCCTCGTGCATCCCGGACTGGCGATGAAGGTGTCCCCGTGGATGGAGCACGAGTTCGTTCAGATGCAGGACGACGAGGGGCGGTTCACGCTGGACAATGTGCCGGGGAGCATGGGCTTCGTGTTCGTGGCGGCTCGCGCGCCGGGATATGCGGCCTCCGTGCGCGAACTCCCCGGGATCGCAGCGGGGCACGTGGTCGACG
Source organism: Candidatus Hydrogenedentota bacterium (assembly GCA_045863335.1). Classification (GTDB taxonomy): domain Bacteria; phylum Hydrogenedentota; class Hydrogenedentia; order Hydrogenedentales; family SLHB01; genus JAHDWY01. The sequence continues at coordinate 20,465 of BTVY01000021.1, forward strand.
GCGTGGTGTTGCGACTTGCTCCTGCGGTAGCGGTCCGCGGGGTTGTCGTGAACGAGGCCGGTCAGCCTATCGCAGGCGCGCTCATCTTCGCGGGCGGTATGCCGGAAGACAGCACGCCCGAGACCGGCGCTTCGACCCGCACCGGCGCGGATGGAGCGTTTTCGCTGGAGGGTGTCGGCCCCGACGTGGAGCAGGTGACGGCATACCACGCGCACTATGCACCCGGCTCGTCGTCATTGCCCGTGCATGACGCTACTCTACGGATTGTGCTTGCGAGTCCGGCGGCAGTGAGGGGCGTGGTGACGCTGGACGGCATTCCGTTGGCCGAGGAATGGGTGCGACTGGAGTATCGGCAGGCCGGCCCGATCGCTTCCGAAGAAGCCGCGACTGACGCAGCCGGAGCATTTGGATTCGCCGGTCTTCCACCGGGGGACGTGCAAATTTCCGTTTCCCATTGGTCCGAATTGGAGAGCGGCAATCTTCAATACGAGCTGACCCGTCAGGCGCGCATCGTTTCGGGTTCGGAATCCACCGTTGATCTCGCACTGCAGAGTGGCGCATCAGGAATTGGAGGCAGCGTGCTGATCGGCGGCGTCCCGGCGCGTAGTGGCGAGGTGGAGATTACGGTGCATACAGCCCACGGGGACTTCTCGCGAACGGCAAGTATCGACGCGGGCGGGTGGTATTCGTTGTCAAACATTCCCGCCGGTCCGGCCGAGTTGTTCGTTAAGGCGCAAAGCAACGGCGAATCGCCGATTCGCGTCCGGGCTGCAGAAGTGGAATTGGTTGCGGGCGAAACCCTGGAACAAAACGTTGAATTCGGTCCCGGGGGATCGCTCCATGTGCGCGTCATCGGTGAAGACGCGGGTATAGGGATTGTGCCGGGTGAAGCAGCGTTGCCGAACGATCCCGGTCTCCAAGGCTTCGCCGCGATCGAGCGCGCGCTCGTGTGGGACGGCGAATGCGCCGCGGGTGAATCGATTCATATTGACGATCTGGAGCCCGGCCGGTACACCGCGATCGCGGTGGTTGACCCGCTCGGTGAGCGGCGGGTGGATAGCGCCTTCATTACGATCGACGAGAACGCGATGTCTCAGGTTGTGTTGTCGCCGCGTTGACCGCTTCTTGATTCCTCGACGCCGTCACGCCAAGATGAGGGGCCAATCACTTCAGGGGTGGTCATGGCGTGACGAAACAGGAACGAAGCTGGATACTCTACGACTGCGCGAACAGCGCGCAGACCTTGATTATCACCACGACGATCCTGCCGATCTTCTTCAAGACCTATGCCGCTTCGGAGATGACGGACGAGCAGTCAACCTTCTGGTGGGGCTTGGGCAATACGGCGGCGGCGATTATCGTGGCGATCATGGCGCCGATTCTGGGGGCCTTCGCGGACCATAAAGGCGTGAAGAAACGGCTGTTTACCTTGTTCCTCATCGGCGGGGTGTGCTCGACGGCCGCGCTGTCGTTTGTTTCCGAGGGCGGTTGGGAACTGTGTCTCGTCATTTACGGCCTATCCACCATCGGATTCTACGGGGCCGTGGTGTTCTACGATTCGTTCCTGGTGGACGTGTCCGAGCGCGATCGAATGGATTGGATCTCCTCACTTGGGTTCGCCTGGGGCTACGTGGCCAGCACGATTCCGTATATCGTTTGCATGGTGCTGATCAGCAAATACGACACCTTTGGGTTCGGATCGCCGGTGCCCGCGACGCGGACGGCGTTCATTGTCACGGCGGTTTGGTGGTTTCTCTTATCGATTCCCATGTTGCGAAATGTGGAACAGAAGTACTTCGTGCCCACGTCCGAGCATCCGGTCCGTGAGAGTTTGGGCAGGCTCATCCAAACGATTCGCGACATCCCCCAATACAAGCAGCTTTTCCTGTTTCTCGTTGCGTTCTTTCTCTACATCGACGGTGTCCACACCATCTACAAGATGGCCATGCCCTTCGGGATTGACGTGGGCATGGATACCACGCAACTCATGATTATCCTTTTGTACACGCAGATCGTCGCGTTTCCATTCGCCATGTTGTACGGAAAGCTCGCGGCGCGATTTACGGCAAAACGCATGATCCTGTTCGGTATCGGCACGTACTTCCTCGTCACCGTGCTCGCCTATAATATGGCGACGAGCTGGCATTTCTGGGCGCTCGCGACCTTGGTGGGCACGGCGCAAGGGGGCATTCAATCGCTGAGCCGGTCGTTCTATGGCAAGCTGGTACCCAAAGAGAAGTCGGCCCAGTTCTTCGGTTTCTACGATATCTTCGGAAAGTTCGCCGCAATTCTGGGCCCGCTCATGGTCGGCGCAATCGGGTTGAAGTACGAGGACAGCCGCGCCGGGATCCTCAGCTTGATCATTCTGTTTTTCGCCGGCGGTCTGCTGCTACTCATAGTGGACGAAGGCAAGGCCGCTGCGTCATAATTGGCTTCTCAATCGTTCATTCCCCCGCACGAATTCACACGCTAAAGGATGAAGTATGACTGCGACTCCATGGAAGGTTTCTCTGCACGGCGGACACTCGGGCGAGTTCTGCGACCACGCGACGGGCACGTTGCGGGAGGTGTTGGACGCGGCGATTGCGAAGGGGTTCAAGACCTACGGCGTGAGCGAGCACGTGCCGCGCATGGGCGAACAGTATCTGTATGGAAACGAAATCGAACTGGGCTGGACGGTCGAAAAGATCGTCGCGGATTTCGAGCGCTACGGCGAAACGATCTTCCAGGTCGCCGAAGAATACGGGGACCGATTGACCGTCTTGCGCGGGTTCGAGATCGAAGTCGTCCCGCACAACAGCTACGTCGAACTCATGACCACCTACCGGCAGCGCTTCAAGTTCGATTTCATGGTCGGCTCCGTCCATTACCTCAACGACACCAGCATCGACGGGCCGCCGAAGGAATTCGAGCAGGCCATGGAATCCTGTGGCGGGTTGGAGGCGCTGGCGATTCAGTATTACGAGCGCGTCGCGGAGATGATCCGCGCGTTGAAACCGGAGGTGGTGGGACATCTCGATCTGGTTCGCAAGAACGGGCACCTGTACGGGGCGGTCGACACGCCCGCCATTCGAGACGCAGCGGAAGCGCCGCTCGAAGCCGCGCGCGAGCACGGTTGCATTCTGGATCTGAACACGGCAGGCTGGCGCAAAGGCCTCGACTCGCCCTATCCGGCGCCCTGGCTGGTGCGGCGCGCGACGGAAGTGGGCGTGCCCTTCTGTTTCGGCGACGATAGTCACGGTCCCGATACGGTCGGCGCAGGGATTCCAGAAGCGCGCGAGTATCTGCTGCAAAACGGCGTCCACTCGGTTACCGTGCTCGAGCGCCACGGCGATGCGATCGAAAAGAAACCGGTACGCCTGGATTAACTCCGTGCTGGCGCTAGCGGGCGAACTCCATCTCCACGCCGCGGGATGACAAGACTTGCACGGCGGTTACTGCCTCGCCGTCAGTAACCACGAACTTCAGCGACGCGTCTCCCAGCGGCGATTCAATCGACATGAGGTTGCCGTCGGCAGCGCGCACTTCAATGGGCAATGCGCCGATCGATGCGGACAGTCCGTTTCCATCTTCTCGCACGACGAGTTCTCCCCATCGGTCGCTCCGGTACGTCCCCGTGTACGCGCCCACCGGAAGCGCCAATTGCAGCGGTTTTGACGCAACTGAGTCCGGCGATTCCGCAGCGTCCCGCTTCAACTCCAATTTGGTTTCCTGAATGAACGACGGCAGCCCATCGGTCCCCGGAAGGTCAAGGAGGGCGTCGTAGACGTCACATGCCACCAAGTGGACCAACATGGACGGCCTGTCGTCGGAGTTGGCCACCACGGCAACGCCGATGCCGTGCTCCGGCATGAACGACACGTGCGCGTGCGCGCCAACGTAACTTCCGAAGTGGTGAACCAACCGCTCTCCCTCGTACTCACCGAGATACCAGCCAAGGCCCATGAGCGGCCGGTCAAACCGGAAAAACCGCGTGCCGGGTTCCACCTCGGGACTCAGCATCGCTGCAATTGAATCGCGGCTCACGATGGTGTTGCCATCAATTTCGCCGTTGTTGAGAAACAGACGGGCCCAGCGCGCGAGATCATCCGCGGAAGACCCCATCCCCCCTGCGGCATGCATGGTCGTATCGGTCTTGCGCAAGGGCGACACCCGCCACTCACCGCGCTCCAGCACCATCGGCTGCGCCGCATGGTCGAAACCGTAGAGCACACTTGCGTAGCCGGTCGTGTGCGGCATTCCCGCGGGCTCCAGTATGTGATCCCGCAGGTAATCCTGCCAAGGCTCACCCGAGACCTCCTGGATCACGCGGCCCAGCAGCGTGAAGTGCAGATTGCTGTAATCCCACGAGCCTTTCACCTCCGAGTCCGGCAATTCGCGGTAATACAGATCGTCCGTGATGAGGCCGGAATAGGCTTCCGCGAACGTGATGGGCCAGTTCGAGATGCCGTAACGGTGGCACAGCAGATCGCGAATCGTCAGGCGTTCGGACAGGCCGGCGTCGGCAAGTTGAAAACGTGGAAGGTAGTTCCTCACCGGCGCATCGAGGTCGAGCTTGCCCTGCTCGGCGAGTTGCACGATCGCGAGCGCGACAAAGGTCTTCGTGACCGAGGCAATGTAGACCGGCGTGCCGGACGTAAACGGTTCCTTCGGCGACAACGACCGGTACCCGAAACCTTTGGAGTAGACGACGCGGTCGTGTTGCACAACGGCAACGGAAAAGCCCGGTAGTCCAAGCTCCTCAACCGCCGATGACCACCGGGATTCCAGGGCGGAAAACGGCGAGGAGGTTTCCACGGCATCGCCGCCTCCCACACCCGCGCAAGAGGTAGCAAGGACTACACACACGATGGAGCAAAGGGCATTCCGGCGGCTCTTGACTCGAACAGTTTCCATAGGTTGAACTCGCACTCCGTGTACAGGTTTGGCCGAGGGCGCGATGGATTCCTTTCCGCGTGGCTGAAATTGCCGACTTCTAGTTGAAGCCGCCGCGATTCGGTTCGCGGCACAAACCGGCTTGCAGCATTTCGATCCGGCTGGCACGACATAACCTACTACAGAAGAATAACTTATCACAAGCCCAGCATTGACGGCACGCCATTTGCTCTCTTGCGAAGCAAATAACTATCCATTTGGGCACAGCTCGGATTGCAGCAAGTGAGGGTCCATTATGAGAGGGAACGTCGGGTATCTGTTGGCTGGTCTCGTTCTTGGGGTCGTTCTAACCGTTGTGGCCGCGCTGTTGGTAGGGCCCAATGTAAACGTGACTTCGTCCGCCAACGTGACCAATGCCGGGCGATACGAATTGGTTGCCAACACGACGGAGGAAGGCACCGAGTTTGCGTTGCTGGATTCGGAGACGGGTGAAACGCGGGTCTTGCGCGCCGATGGCAATTGGCAGACCATGACTCCCTCCAGTTCTGACAATCCTGAGACGCCGTAACGCACGGCGGCCCCGCGCGGTGTTGCCGCACGGGGCCTGGGGATGGGGGATCTATGGGAAGCGGTCTTCTTAGTTGACCGCGATTCGCCGTGGTTTGACAGCTTCGACCTTGTGGAGGGTCACCGTCAGAACGCCGTCCTTCATGTTGGCGTCAATCTTCTGGCTGTCAATCGCCCGGCTCAGGGCGAAGACCCGGCGGAAATCCGCCATCGGGCGTTCGTGCAGGTGATACCGGCCATTGCCGTTTGACGCATTACGCTTGCCGGTCAGGATCAGTTCGCCGTCTTTGAATTCCAGGTTCACGCCGTCCTTCGGCACGCCGGGCAACTCAGCTTCAAGCAGGACCGCGTCTTCGCGTTCGATGATGTTTACCCGGGGGGCCAGGTAACGGGTGGTGGCCAGTTCGGGGGCAGCGGTTGTCATGATTGCATCTCCTCGGTAGAGGGGCGCGTGACCGCGCCCCCACTCGTTATCGTTTCCGTTGTTTCGTTTAGTTGACGTTCACTTCGATGTGTCGCGGCTTGGCTTCCTCGCGTTTCGGCAGGGTAACGTGCAGTACGCCATCCTCGAATCGCGCGTTCACCTTCTCCGCGTCGAATCCACCCGGGATCTCGAAGGAGCGCTGGAAGGTGCCGTACCGGCGTTCGATCCGGTGATAGCCGTTTTCCTTCTCTTCCGCCTCATGCTTGCGCTCGCCCTTGATGGAGATCATGTTGTCCACCACGGACAGCTCGATGTCTTCCTTCTTCATTCCGGGCAGGTCCGCCTCCAGCGTGTAGTCCTGCTCCGTTTCCTTCAGATCAACGGCAGGAGCCCAGCCACGCTCGAAGACGTCGTAGTCGCGATTGAGTTCGCCGAAGAGCCGTGTGAACTGGCCTTCCAGATCGCGCAGGGCGCTCCAGGGACTCATCTCGCCTCGGTCTTTCCAACGTACCAGTGCCATGGTTGCCATCTCCTTTCTTAGGGATTCTTGATTTCTGTCCGGCCGCGTTCTCGCAGCCGAATAGGGAATTGCAACCGGTATGCCAAGCCTATCTGGGCGCCCCCATCACTGGTACAAAACAACTTACGCAGGCTGAGATTTGGGAAGCCGGCGGGAGGACCGTTGCGATTTGAAAGAGGCATGTCGCAAATCGAAACGGTAGACGGGGAAGCTAGAGGCTGACCGCCTCCGCGTTCGCGTGCGGCGTCACTCGTGGCGTGGGATTAGATTCTCAAACCCGCAGGCAATCAGAAGTGCGTGTTGCACTTCGGACCACTTGGCTCTCGGCAGGATGCAAATGACCGATCCGATGCGGCTCCGCTGTGCCAGCGACACATGGTCGAAGTTCAAAGCACACGCCGTGGGCATACCGTCATCCGTCGTCAAGATGACCTCGCTCGCAAGGCCGCGAATGGTACGAGTCGCCGGTATGACGATTATCTCATTGAGATCATCTATGACATCGTCGCGCGTGAGGATAAGTACAGGGCGCCGTTTGTCTGGGGGTCGAAACGTATACCAGCGTATCTCGCCGCGCTTCAATCGAATTCCTCCCAGCCCTCCGCATCCCAGGCCAGGGGTTCTTCATCGCTTGAGAATTCATCTTGCGCGGAGGAGATAGAGCGATAAATGCTTGAATCGTCGGCGTGGCGCTGTTCGACCATAAGACGGATCAGGCAGGTGCGTTCCAAAGGGGTCAGGTCCGCAATGAGGGGCAATATATCGTTGACCGTCATTCGCTTGCTCATGCTCCATATTCTATCACAATTGAGACTTCACTCATGCCGGAATTGAAGAGAAACTTCCATGCGGAGAGCGCCCACCTTATCGTGTTTGGTGATGGCGATGCGGTTCTGGGAGGCGCCGCCGGCTATGGGGATGGACTCAATGGTGATGTCGCAATCGTCGGGGGCGGTGAGAATGACTTCGCCGTGCGTTCCGGTAATCGTAATCTTCCGGCCATCCTGGCGGCAGGGCAAGGTGGTCTGCCAGAGGAAGGAAACGCCGGTGCCTTTGCGCAGGGCGTAGTCGTCTTCGATGACGAGCGTGGATGGATCGGGTGAGGACCAGGTGCGAATCCAGCGTTCGTAATAGGGTTCCCAGCCGGGGGTGGCGTCGATTTGCGCTTCGAAGCGATTCTTGTTTCCTTTGCCGGTTGGGATGACGTCGGCTTCCAGCTTGATCGGGGGCGCGGGGCGTTCGTCGGTGCCGATGGGCACGAGCATATTGTGGCGCTGCGCGTGTTTGTAGAGTTGATGCACCGGGTCGGAGTATGAGGTACTCCCGAGGTCCATGGCGAATACTTCGCCGCCAAATTCCAGCACGAAACTGCCTTTGTCCTCGTGGGCGTGATCCGCGCCGGAGACGTTGCCGAGGATCAGGAGTTTCACGGGCTGGCCATCGAGCATGCGGTAGGAGGAGATGTAGCCGAGATTGGGCAGCGATACGAAGGGCCTAGGCGCGGGAGCTTTCCCTGATAGGAGTTCCTTCCCCGCCGCTTGCCGTTTCTTGTTCAGCAGCGTCTGCCAATAACTGCCGGGCATGAGTTCGACCATGGCCTCGAGCGTTTCGTCACTGAGATGGGCTTCGGAATCGCCGACGGGGATGACGTCGTCCGGCGTGGTCGACGCCAGGGCCTCGGCATAATCCGACGTGCTTCGCAACGCGATCGGGACCAAATCGGGCAGATCGACGTCGCGGGCGCGGGCGTAGTATTTGAGGATGGTGTAATTACGCCGTGCCATGGCGCTGAAATATGACGGGCCTTCGGCGTATCCGCCATCCGGCAGGATTGAGTCTTCGATATTGCCGATCGTATCGGCCAGCGCGAGATCGGTGTAGGGCTTCGCGCGCGGGTACTCCCGCTCCACCACGAGGCACGCGCTCATCCGGCCTTGATTGAAGTAGGCGAGTTGGTTGGTGTGGTGGATGTATTCGTGTTTCCACGAGACGTAATTGATCTTTCCGATGCCTTCTTCGGAGAGGCGCCGCATCAGGTAGCGGCGGCCTGCGGTCGAAAAGATCTCCCCGGCAAGATCCAAAGTAACAGCGATGTCCTCACAGGTATAGGAGCGTCGAAACGCGCGGTCGTCGGCGGGACCCGTGGGGAAATTGGAGCGGAAATCGCGGTCCCAATAGCGGCTGGTCGCGAGCGATAAGGCATACCGCGCGGCAGCGACCATCAACGCGCGATCCTCCAACACGAGCGCGGCTTCGGCAAGGGATGGGTTCCCTGGAAGACGCGGTTGATCGAGGTCGCGCACACGTCCGCCGTCGCTTCCGCCGCTTTTTGCGAACTCGGCGATGCCGCGTTCGAAATCCATATCTTTCGCCGCCGCTGCGAGGCGCGTGAAACGCGACTCGCCCGAATCCGCGATCGCCTGGCGGTGTTCGGCGCGAAGCGATTCGAGTTCATCCGGTGTGAGAAAGATGCCATACGTGGGTTGGAAGGTGACCGGTGTTGCATCGTCGACGAGATGATGGCGCCAGTCGATACCGCTGTAGTCCCAGCGTTCGTGATAGAGGTTCAGCTTCGACGCGTTCTGGAGTGCAACCCACTCGACCCAACCGGCGCCGGGTCCGGTCTCGCCTGCGTAGACTTCGATGGATAGGGCACGGAGCACGGACGCGGCCTCCAGTGGCACGGCGTATTCGTACGATCCCTTTTCCGCCGGGTGCTCGGAGGTGTGTTCGCCCGTATCCGTGTCCGCAACCAATCGCACCGAAGCGCCACTCGGGGCCGTCAATTTGACCAGGAGCGTATCGTAGCCGGAGCAATCGACCTCGAACGCCTTCTGCATGCGCACGATCGGCTCGTCCGACGGCGCGGAAACCCACTGGAAATCGACGGCCGCCCAGTTCTGGAACACGTTCAGCCCGTGCGCCTGCGCGTCGTCAACGGACCACTCGGCGAATCCGCTGATCTCGGGGTCCCAGAAGGCTTCGATGACCCCCTCGGCGACGTTGATCGGAATAGGCGCAGTCAGGGTTTCGGCGGCGAAGACCAGACATGTAGGGACAATGGCCAAGGCCAAAACGCGCCAACCTCGCCGTAGATATGTGTGAACTGAGTTCCCACCTTCGCACATGGCCGTCCCCCCCAACTTAGCTGCGCATACAGACTACACGATTCGGCCCAGACCGATCTCGCGCGGGAGGTTAAAACAGGGAACGACTTGCGGCAATTCTCAGTGTTCTTGCCGTTCGTACACGGCGAGGGGATAGCCGGGAAATTCGATGGGGAGGATGGTGCGGGGCACGCGTTTGACGATGCGGTAGTCGTTCGTGCCGGTAGCGAGGGACTTGTAGAGTTCGTCCCATCGTTTCGTTGGCGGTTCGAGCCGGTAATGGCTGCGCCAGTAGATGAAGCGGCGGCCGTCGTCGTGGAGATCCTGTTGAATGAGTTCGTGCGGCGGCATGGTGGCGATGATCAATTCCGGCTTTTTGCCGAGGGGCACTTCGGGAAACTCGCCGGGCGCAAAGTGAGCCCAGCGCCAGCGTTGTTTGCCTTTGTCCGTACCGAGCACCGCATAGTAGACGGTCGTGCCGGGAGGGTAGTTTTCCTGAACAAACTGCGTGACCTGGCTGCGCGTGTCGAAGGCGTAGCGGCCATACAGACACGCCACAAGCAGTATCGTGCAGGCGGCAAGTAGCGCGTAGCCCCCGAGGCGGCGTACCTGCTTCGCGATTGGGTTTGAATCGAGCGGTATTGCGGCCGCGCAGCCCACGGCGATTGCCGCGAGCGGCGCGATGGTGATCACGTAGCGATCGAGCAACCCCCGCGCGGTGACCATGATGAAGAACAAGGTGAACAGCGCCAGTGCCGCCGTGCCTTTGGGCCGTTTCCATGCAAGCAACAGCGTCGCGCCAAGAATCAGGACGGTTCCGGGCCAGCCAAATGCGGTCCAGTAGCAGTCCAGGTAGTTGCCGATTGTCCACGCGCGCGATTCGATGCGCCCCATCTCGAACTCCAGGCTCGTCTTGACGAAGGCGTACCGGAAAGCCGCGTGGGGCATGACGATGAGGAAGGCGATGCCTGTCGCCAACCCGAGCCGTGCCAGGTTCAGGGCGATCGTGGCCCATGAAGACCCGGCAGATCGGTACCGCCAGACGATCAAAATGCACAAGGCCGGACCGATAAACGCGGCAGTGTACTTCACGCCAATGGCAATGCCGGCCAGTATTCCCAGGCCGTACCAACCTCTATGAACGTCCGGAATTCGGTGATCGAGACGAACGTACGTGTAAAAGACGACGGCAATCATGAAGGCGAGCGGGACGTCCGTGGCGGCGAGTCCTGAATTCAGCACCGCGTAGGGAAAGTGACTCATTACAAAAGCGCCGATCAATGCGGGACCGGCGCGGCCGGTGAGTTGCCGGACGGCTGCAAAGACAAACCACACGGTCGCCGTGCCTATCAAGACCACACCGAAGCGGCACACGAGAAAGGCCCAGAGTTTGTCGGCGTTTCCGGGAAGCGCTTCTCGAATGGCAGGGATCTCCGCGACCCACTTCAACGGCAGGTACAGGACAAGCAGTGCGTGGTGCGTCGCGAGCGCGTATCGGAAGTCCGAGGCTGTCCAGAACGACTCGGGGAAGTTGCGAACGTAGTTCACGACCTTTGGTTCGTCGGGATGGTAATACCCGTGGTCGAAGGAAAAGAGGCCGACGCCCCAGAACATGGATGCAAACCGAACCGCGAAACCGAAGAGTATCAGGAGCGCAAGCGCGTTGCGTGCTCGTTTAGCGCGGGAGTTTGTATCGGCGTCTCCCACCCTATTCTTCGCCGCCGCCATCGAGCCGTTTCAGTTGAATGTCCTTGAACTGAACAGTCATGGGAGGGCCGCTGTGGAGTTGGAGCGCGAGAATGCCCGAGAAGTCCTGCTGCGCGGGATCGTTGTCAATAACTTCCGCAACGATTCGGCCGTCCACATAGAGCGTCAGGTTCGGACCTTTGCAGATGAGGTGGTACTCATGCCAGTCCTCAAGCTTGAACCACGGATCGCCCTCGGCCTCCGTAATCGGCGTCGTCTCCTTTGCGCCGTCGGAGTTGAACACGGTCTTCTGGCCGCGCAAGGCTAGGTCGTGCCGGCCGAACTCGTCATAGAGGCGAACGAGCCAGGGCGTGTTCGTGTTGTTATCGACCTGATATCCGCGGCAGTCGTTTGGAATGTCGCCGTCGAAGATCTCGCTGCGAAACTGGAAGCCCCCGTTGACCGTTTCGGCGCTGACAATGCGGTGCTTCAGTTTCAGCTCGAAGTCACCGAGTTTTCCGCCCTGCCATACGAGGTAATGGTTGCGCTCGGTAGGATGCTCGGCAGTGATTTTCGCGGTAATCGCGCCATCTTCGATGGACCAGAAACTCATGTCCGCCGCTTGCCAGCCGTCGAGGGATTCGCCGTCGAAAATGGGTTTGAACCCGTCGGGGTCCGCTGCGTTCGTATCGGCAATTCCTGCCGACGCAGCAATCAAAATCATGGATACAGCGGCAACTTGGCGAGCGTCCATTCCAGTTTCCCTTCACGAGGTTTCGGTTGCCCGGTATCGTAACCTTAACGCTTCCAGCGCTCAAGCCGAACTTGAAAGCGAGGGCTCCAGCGAGAACGTGTAGCGATTTGTGAAGCACGGTGTTTCGGGGGAAGATGGGCCCCCGCGTTCGCGAGGGTGACGGTGCGGGTGATGTCGTGGGCTCCTGCGAGAACGTGTTGCGATTTGTGGAGTACGGAGTTTCGGGTGAAGATTGGCCATCCTTCGCGGGGATGGCGGGGCGGGTGGCTGAACAGTCCGGGCTTGCGTAATCCTGTTCGCTGTGGTTTAATGACCGAAAGGACTGAACAAGTTTTCAGACTATGTTAGACCCTCGATCCCCCATAAGAGGACGCGGCGCGACGCGCCAACCAGCCAACCGGTTCGACGAAATCGCCTACGAACGCGAGCCGGATTGGGACGACTCCGAGGAGCCGCGCCCGGATACCCAGTTCATCCCGGACGCGTCGAAGTCGATTATCAGCACCAATGACAGCCCGGACATTCCCTTCGCCGCCAGCATCAACCCCTATCGCGGATGCGAGCATGGGTGCATCTATTGTTACGCCCGGCCGACGCATGAGTATCTTGGGTTTTCGGCGGGCATCGATTTCGAAACGAAGATCATGGTCAAACACGACGCGCCCGCGCTGTTGCGGATGGCGCTGTCGTCCCCGAAGTGGGAGCCGAAGACTTTGGCCATCTCGGGCGTCACGGACGCCTATCAACCCATCGAGAAACGCCTGCGATTATCACGGCAGTGCCTGGAAGTGCTGGCGGAATTCAGGAACCCCGTTGGGATCGTCACGAAGAATCGGCTTGTCACGCGGGATATTGACGTGTTGGGTGAGCTTGCCCGTCACCAGGCGGCGCACGTGTGCTTGACCGTCACGACCTTGGACGTGGAACTGAACCGCGTGCTCGAACCGCGCACGTCGCTGCCCCGGCAACGGCTGGACGCGATTGCACAACTGTCGGACGCGGGCATTCCCACCGGCGTGATGGTGGCGCCGGTCATTCCCGGACTGAACGAAGAGGAGATCCCGGCCATCCTGGAAGCAGCGGCGAAGGCGGGCGCGCAGACAGCGGCGTACATCATGTTGCGGCTGCCGTTGGCGGTGGCACCGTTGTTCGAGGCGTGGCTGGAGGCGCACTATCCGAACCGCAAGGATCGCGTATTGAACCGGGTCAGGTCGCTGCGGGGCGGCAAGGAAAACGATCCCCGCTTTGGCAGCCGCATGCGGGGCGAGGGATTTCACGCCGACCAGATCCAGCGGCTCTTTCACGTGGCATGCCGGAAGCAGGGCCTGAACGGCAAAACCGTCCCCCTGTCCACCAAGGCCTTTCGCCGGATTGACACCAGCGGGCAACTTGGTTTGTTCGAATAGGCGTCTTCGCCTTAGATCGAAGTCATTAGCGGGGCCGGCGCTCGACTTGAAACGCCGGCCACGCGTTTCCAACAGTTAAGGCGGATTTAGGCCGCGCCGGGCGCCTCGGCGGCAGGCTCTTCGGCGGGGGCAGCCTCAGCAGGCGCTTCGGCGGGCGCTTCGGCCGCAGACCCTTCGGCGGGCGCTTCGGCGGCGGGGTCGCTGGCCGGCATTTCCTCTTCAACCGATTCCGCGCTTTGTTCCGCGGGCGGTTCCGCAGGCGTCACCTCGACCGCGGCAGGCTCCTCCATTGCGGGCTCGGCGGGCATCTCCATTGCCGGCTCCGAGGGCGCAGCGGCCTCAGGCTCGGCCGGAGCCGCGGGCTCCGTCGGTTGCGGGCTGCAACCGAAACCACCGGCTACGATTAGGCCGAGGGTCAATGCGAGGGTCAGCAATCCGGCGAATGGTCTCAACATCATGCACCTCCCACGCGGTTCAGGAAGACAAGGCCACGATTCGCACAGGGACTTCACGTATCTCCGGCCTCGTCTCGCTGCACCACGATCCTCAAGAATGAAGCCCCTGTAGATTTCTCTATCTTACTACAGATCGACGCGCGCGACAATACGCGATATCAAACGTCAGCGTTCCGGCTCGCTGGCCCGAACTCCAGGCAGCCGGCAACCCCTTGGCGTGTCTGACGGAGCGCGGTATACTAGGCCTCGGGAGGCTGCACATGGCGACCGAAGTGAGACGGTACGAAGATCCGGTGATCCGCCCGGCGCACCATTTTGCCGGAGCGCGGGACCACGCGGCACCGCAGGATCGGCTGAAGGCAATTCGGGAGGCGGCCCAACGGTTTCGCGCCGAGATGCTGGAGGGCGAGGCCGTGCCCTATTACGCCTCCTTCGACCTCGTGCGCGTGCCGTATCCGAGACGCTACGCGTTGAAGGACGCCTGCACCGTCCCCACGCCCTACGTTCATATTCTCAACCGCATGTTCGTGGTGCAGTTTCAGAGCGAGGCGGGTCTTAAGACGATGCTCGTCTCCCCCTCCGACTACCGGCGCAATGCGGAAACACCGTTCTTCCGCTCCATGTCGGAGGGCATGGGCGCGTTGCGCACCTTCATCGAACCGTATATGGCGCCGGAACTCGGCACGGTCGACACGTGGCTGGCGCAAATCGGCATCCGCCCCGATCGCGTGGACTACATTACCTTCGATCACCTGCACACGCAAGACCTCCGCCGCTGGCTTGGCGTCGAAGACGGCCCCGCCTTTTTCCCCAATGCCAAGCTGCTCGTCATGCGGCAGGAATGGGAGTCCGCGAAAGCGTTGCTCCCGCCACAGCGGCAGTGGTATTGTCCCGACGGCATCGCGGGAATCGATGCGCGCAAGGTCATCCTGTTGGACGAAGATGTGTTTCTCGGGAACGGGGTTGCGTTGATTCAAACGCCCGGCCACACCGAGGGCAACCATTCCATCGTCGTGCGCACGCCGGAGGGGCTGTTCGTGACGAGTGAGAACGGGGTCGGCGCGGACTCATACGCGCCGTCGCGTTCGCACATTCCCGGGCTTCAGAAATACGTGAAGACTACCGGCATCGACGTGGTGCTGAACAGCAACACGCTCGAACGCGGGCTTGACCAGTACATTTCGATGATTCAAGAGCGGGAGATCGCGGGACCTTCGCCGCGAAACGGAGATTTCTACAACGTGGTGACTTCGTCGGAGCTGGCCTCGTACTGGATGTTTCCGGGTATCCGGCCAACTTTTGCGTTCGGCCCGGTGTCGTTCGGTTCGCATCAGGGAGTCGCATCATGAGCGGCAAGACGCCCACGACGCATTTCATGACGGGTTGCGGCAGTGGCATCGGCCAGCATGTGGCGGATCTGCTGATCGCGCGAGGCGACCGCGTCTATGCGACGGACGTTAATCTCGAGGCGCTGAAAGCCCACGCGGCGGAAAAAGCATGGCCGGAAGATCGCGTTCAATTGGACACCTTCGACGTGCGCTTTGCGGACGCCTGGGAGCAGGTGTTCGCCCGGGCCGTGGAGGCCTTCGGCCGGATCGACGTGTGCATGAACATCGCCGGCGTCATGTTATCGGGTTGGGCGCACGAGCAACCGGCAAATGAAGTCGATCTCCAAATCGACGTGAACACGAAAGGCGTCATCTGGGGAACGCAGGTTGCCGCGCGCCACATGAAGGAAATGGGCGGCGGACACATCGTGAATATCGCGTCCCTCGCGGGCGTCAGCGCCATCCCGGGCATCTCAGTCTATAGCGCCTCCAAGTTCGCCGTGCGCGGCTTTTCACTTGCGGCGGGATTTGAACTCAAGCGATACGGCGTTTACGTCACCGTATTCTGTCCCAATGCCATCAAGACGCCCCTGCTCAAGCAGTCCTCCCAACACGACGCGGGCGCGGTCGTGTTTTCCAGCGGGCGACTGTTAACCCTTGAGGAGGTCGGCGACGTCATGTTGAACCGCGTGCTGACCCGAAAGGAACCCGAGGTGGCAATCCCCCTGCGATGGGCGTGGACCGCGAGGCTGGCAAACCTCGTGCCGGGGATGGGCGCGTCCATCCTCCCGTCTCTCATCAAGAAAGGGCGTGTGTATCAAAGCCGCCACGCCAAGTCGGCCGACGGAGGCGCGGCTGAAGACTCCTGAGACGGTGTACGAAAAGGTGGTCGAAGCTCGCCAAAGTGGCGAATCGCCTTTTGTGGTGCGGGCTTCCAGCCTGCATCCTGAAGGGAATGTGCTGCAAAAAGCGGTGCAGGCTGGAAGCCCGCATCACAAGCGGCCAGGCTGGAGCCTGGCGGTCCCAGTTAATTCAGGTCGAAGGTGTAGAGATCGGCGTTGGTTAGTTGGAAGAGGATATGGACTTCGGGTTCTTCGACGGCGCCGATGGATTTACCGGCCCAGGTGATATCGTGTGCGAATCCGGATTCGGTCAGGGGGTCGCAGTCGTCGAAGCTGAAACCGTCGACGACCTTGTTGTTGCCGTAGCGCAACTCGGCGCGGATCTCGCCCTCGACGTTTGCGTTCACCGTAAGCCGTTTGCCGCGCGCGTCGATGGGTCGCGTCAATACCAGGCCGGGCTCCTCCGGGTTCGCGGCGCGAAGGCCGATCAGCCGGTCGCGTTCGGCGGTCATGAGTCCGATGGCGCAGACGTTCTCTTCCTTCGTGTCGTGGGGCAAGGGGAATCCACCGTAGTAGAAGCGCATCTCGTTATCCACGATAACCGGCGCGTCGGCGATCATGCTCATGCCGTGGTCCCAGGCGCCTTCCGCGCCGCGCTCCACCCAGGCGGGATGCGTGGGCAGTTGGGTCCAGTGCACGCCGTCGCCGCTCCACGCGAGTTCCGCGTGCATGAATCCGGTCGAACGGTCGTAGATCTGCAGTGCGCCGAAGAAGAGATCGCCCCGGCGAAAGACGGTCATGCCGTAGAACTCGGGCTTTTCCGTTTCCGTCGGCACGAGGATGGTCGTCTCGTGGGTCCAATGTTCGAGGCCGGTGCTCTGCTTCATGGCGACGCGACGGCGATGGTTTCCGGCCCACGCGCGTGGCCGGCAGTACAGGAACCACTGGTCCCCCACTTCGTCGTACACGAAGTTGTTGTGGGTGTCGCTGTGGTACGGGATCGCGGGTTCGGTGAACAGGGACGTGAAGGTCTTCCCGTCTTCCGACGACGACACGAACACGCCGCCTTTCTGGTTGTGGATCGCGAGAAACTTTCCTGGCCATCGATCCGGATCGGGATTCAGGCACACGTCAATGTTCTGCGTCTTGTCCGTGCCGAGTTTGATGCAGTTGTTCTCCGTGCTGCCTTCGTAATCGAACACGCCCAGGGGCGGCCGCCGCCACGCGATGCCGTCCTCCGACTCCGCGTAGCAGACGTTGTAGGAGAAGGGCAGCTTGTTGTAGTAGGCCTCCCGGTTCCACACCGTGTACCACATCTTGAACAAGCCGTCATCCGGGTCGCGCAGAATCGACCCGCCCATGTGCGGCCCGGTTCCCTCCCAGGGAAACTCGCGCTCGATGAGGGGATTGTCGGGATGCCGCTTCAGCGGCACGACAAAGCGTTCCGCGTTCCATCGGTCCATGACCACACGGTCGTCGCACAGGAAGTATGGGCCCTTCGCGGCCGTGACGCGGTAGGCATCGTCGAGGCCAGAGGGAGCGTTCAGCGCGAACAACATCGCAACAAGCACACCAGACATAAGCGCTCAGAACTCCTCTTCGCCGTCAGTCGAGTTCGACGGTCTTGATGTTGGCTTCGTAATCGTCCAGCAGGTCACGATGGGCTTGCGGCCAGCCCGCCGTTAGATCCTGTCCTTCCTTTTCGGTAAGCATGATGCGCAGGCTCCGGGACCTGTAGTTGGGAGCATCCGATTCCTCGCCGGAATCGATGCACACGACCTGGCGAGGTTCCGACGTGGCCTCGGCGTAGAAATCCCTAAGTTGCTGGGCAAATCGCCTCGCTTCCGCCGGGGTCACGTAAAGCGCCATGCCTGTGATCTGCTGTTTAGTTCGAAGGTCAACGATTCTCATAGACACTGTCCCTCCCGCGGCAAGTTCTCCTCCGGTCCCACGTTCTCGATCTGGCCTTCCGCGTCGTGAAACAGCTGCAGCAATCGCGAATCCCGGGGGTCGTGCGACGTGCCGTCGGCTTCGTAGAGCAGGCCGGTCACTTCGCGCATCGTGTGGGTTCGCCACACCACGGGAGGACCATCCGTAAAGTCCATCATGTGCCAGTGATCATCATAGGGAAACTCACCTGCAGCGCAAACCTCGAAGAAACCCAACAAAGTCTGAAACCCTTCTTCCCGCAGTAGCAGGCACGCGTCGAAGATCTGTTGATTACTATCGTCGTCGTACATTCGCATCAGAATTCTCCCCCGACGTTGACTCCTCGCGAGTCAAAAGACGCCTGCCGTGGAAGACGGGCGCCGCAGAGCTACGTCGGATGCTGTGCAGTCAATGCCTGGTCCAGTTTCTTCCGAATTCGCGGCGAAACGTCGCATTGCTCATTCAGACTACGCGCCAAGAGCGCGAAAATCCGATCCTGGTTTGCTTGATCATAAATCGTCCAATTAATAAAGATCTTCATGCTCTCGGCGCGGAGAATGACACTCCGTCCGTCGTAAGAATCCATAACCGATACGATTTCACTCCACCGCACAAACCGATCCCGTCCGATAAGATAACTCTGGGAGACTCCGCCAGCGTAAAACCGATCCGAATAACTTCTAACCAACATCGTCAGAGTGAATGCAATGCACGCAAGGGACCATAGAATCGCGACAATCGTGACCCGACCGAGAATTGGGTTAAACACGTGCGAATAACCCGCCGCTCTCCGAACGAGCAGCAATGCGGGGACACCCCAAAGCGGCACGGCAATGGCGAGAATGTAGAAAGCAAGAGCCAAGAGGGGCTGCTTCACACCGCGGGTTTCAATAAGGATCCGCTCTCCGAGTTCCGGGTGTGATGGTGTCGGCTCTATGTGGGTTCGTTCATCGCTCCGCATCGCTCACCGTCCCGGCAAGATTCCCGATGTTACGACGCCTACCTTGTAGAGGCCCGTGCGGGCGGTGATGTAGAGGGTTTTGCCGTCGTTGCCGCCGAAGGTGCAGTTGGCGGGGGCTTGGGGGGCGACGACGGTGTGGACGAGTTCGCCGGCGGGCGTGAAGACGCGGACGCCATCTTCGGCGGTGCACCAGACGTTGCCTTTCGTGTCGATGGCCATGCCGTCGGGATAGGGCAAGTCGCAGAAGACGCGGCCGTTGCTAAGGGACCCATCCTCGGCGACGTCGAAGGCGCGGATTTCGAGGCCTTCCGTGTCGGCGACGTAGAGGGTCTTCTCGTCGGGCGAGAGGCCGATGCCATTGGGCTTGATGAAGTCGTCGACCAGCAGCGTGAGCGTGCCGTCGGGTGCGATGGAATACAGGCCCTGGTGGGGCAACTCCTGTTCGCGGCCCTCCAGACCGTAGGGCGGATCGGTGAAGTAGATCGTGCCGTCGGACCGCACGACGGCGTCGTTGGGACTGTTCAGTTTCTTGCCCTCGTAGGTATCCGCGAGCGTGACGATGGTTCCGTCGTCTTCCGTGCGCGAGACGCGGTGGTTCCAGTGTTCGCACGCAATCAAGCGGCCTTCCTGGTCCAGCGTAAGGCCGTTGGACTTGCCGCTGGGTTTGCGGAAGACGGATTTGTCGGTGCGGAAGATGGTGTCCGCCGGGATGTCGCTATAGACGAGTTCGCCGGACGTGAGCCACACAGGGCCTTCGGTGAACTGGAAACCTTCGGCGACGGTTTCGACGGGACCGGTGACGTAGTCCTCCGGCGCGGCGACGGCGGCGAGGATAAGAATGGACGCTATGGACGATATGGACATCATGGACGGTTTCCTCGTTAAGTTGATTGATGTCAGTAGAGTCTCGCACGAGAGCGTCGGAGAATCAACGTGCGGGATATCGATGGCCTCTGAGGGGGCCTGAGGTGCCATGGCCTTCCAGGCCATGTCTTCGAGGTGTCATGGGCATCCTGCCCTTGAGCCACACGGGCGGGACGCCCGTGTCTTGAGCATCCATGTTTACCGCGACTACTGCGTGGTGAATGCGCCCCGAAGGGGCTGAGACAGGACAGCCCAGGGCAACGCCCTGGGTTATCGGACTAGTAGATAATGCAAGCCCTGAAAGGGCGAAACAGACATCCAAATCGCAAGAGACTTTGGCCCACGATTTTCTCTCTTTCCGTCGACGGGATGCCAATAAGCTGTTTTGCCCTTTCAGGGCAACCATTATTAGGGATGGACGGTTTCCCAGGGCGTTGCCCTGGGCTGTCCTGTTAGGGCCCGTCGGGCCGAAATGTGGAAACTCAAGACTCGGGCGAGACGCCCGTGCTCCTTGAGGGACACCGACGGAATTGATCCACCGCGATAAAATCACGGGATCCCGATTTCGATCCCGATTTCGATCCCGATTTCGATCCCGATACCGATACCGATACCGATACCGATACCGATACCGAGGTCGAGGTCGAGGTCGAGGTCGAGGTCGAGGTCGAGGTCGAGAAAAAATTTACACGGCTGTTTGTTTCAAGACGCGGGTATAACGGTACGCCTTAGGGGCGGGATCAATTTCGGCTATCGCTCTGAAATCGCGATCTCGAAGGGGACGCTGAGCATTTTCTGTTGCGTGTAGTCGTGCATGGGACCGTGGCGGCCGACGTGGCCGGGGCGGTAGTTGAAGTTCACGTCGACTTTCCCCTTGAGAACGCCCGGGCCGAGCAGGCCCTCACCGGCGAAGCCGCTCAGGGGAACGGTCACGTAGATCGTTTCGGACCATGGGAAAGTCATATGGTTGTAACCCCACACGCCGACGAAGCGACGCGCTTCGCGTTCGAGGATCGGTGTGGGATTAAAGAGGCCTTCGGGACCGTGCGCGGTAGAACCGTGGTAGTCGGTGTAGAAGCGGACCATGTAGACGTCCACGTTGGAATGCCACGCGGAGATGGTGATGGGGATTTGGATGTCCTGACCGAGCACGGCGCTCGGCGGAATCTCCGCCTCGACCTCGGGCTCCGGCCAGGCGATAGGCAGCATGAAGAGATACAGGAACAGGACTGCCAACACGCCCGCGACGATGTGTTTTGGCTCCAGCGATGAAAAATTCATCCTGCACCTCGATTACTCTTGCAGATAGGGCCGCACGAAATCGTAGGCCTGATCCCCTTTGAACTCGTGTACGCCATCGAAGGCCTCGAATACAAACTGGTCCGGCACGCCGAGCTTCTCCCAATAGACCTTCGCGCGCTCGGCTTCGGCGCGGGCGCCTTCGATGGTGAAGAGTTCGTCCTTCACGCCGACTTCGATGAGGAACGGCCGCGGCGCGATCAGAGCGCACAACTCGGCATCGGCGAATTCGTTGAGGAAGTTGAAGTAGGACCAGTCGGACCAGGGATAGCGTGCGCGTTCGTTGAAGTAGCACGAACTGACGGCCGCCTTGATGCGCGTATCGAGGGCGGTGGCGTAGAGTGTGTAGCAGCCGCCGTAGGAGAGGCCCATCATGCCAACGCGGTCGCCGTCGACCTCCGGGCGCTTGACAATCTCGTCGACTGCGCGCGCGATTTTGTAGAGTTCCAGCGCGAGGATGGACGTGCCCACGTAGCGGAGTTGCCGATCCAATTCGCGGCGGTCCGGCCCTTCGATCTCCTCCGTGTTGCGATGGGGAAAAATCAGCGCGGGCGCGTAGGTGACGTAGCCCTCTTCCAATGCGCGCTGCACCATCCAGCCGTAGTTCCCCGACCCGATGCCGGGGATCATGCCTTGCAGCAGTTCCGGGTTGCCGCTGCCGCCGTGCTGGCAGATTAGCAATGGCGCGGGCGCTTCCAGCTTATGCGGGATCGAGAGAATGCCGTAAGCGTCGACGCCTTCGACGACTTCGAGCCACATGCGGTAGATGCTCGCGTACGCATCGTCGCCCACGTGTTCCAGGCGCGGCTCGGCAGTTACCGCGTGCGGCGGAGGATAACCGATACGCGCACGGACGTGATCCCGAAGTTTCTCTTGCGAGGCCGCGTACGCTTCAGGACTGCTGAAGTCCAGTTGAAAGAACGCGTCGCGGTCGGCAGTGGATTCGGACTTCAGGCGCTCGAGGTACGCGCCGATCTGATTGTATTGTTCCTGGCGGTTGTCGTGGGTGTCTTCAATGGGTTCCTGGTACCGATCAGGAAAGGGTTCGGCGTTGGCTGCGGCCAAAGCGATTGCCAAAATGGCGGTTAGTGACATCTGTTGGAAGCTCCCAGAATTGAACGAGGGACATCAGAGACAACAGGGACAACAGGGACAACCGCGACTGCAATCCGCAATCCGCAATCCGTTATACCACCGGGAACTCCTGCACGCGTTCGGTCTGATAGGCACGCGCTGAGAAGTCGGCGAGGAGCATTCGATCTTCGTTGGTGAACGTAAGGTCGCCTTGCAGGATCGCGATGTTCCGGTCCACGTCGCCGGGGTACGAGACGCCGATGTTCAGCATCGAAATGCGCTCGTCCTGCATGACCCAGCGAAAACAGGCCGTCGGAAGTTTCGCGATGGCCGCCGAGTCGTAATCGGGCACGACGTTCGGTGCGTTGTGGTTGAAGATCCACGCGCCGAGCACTTTCATGGCGACGATGCCCATGTCCAATTCGTGGGCGCGGGCGACGCAGGCTTCCCGCCATTCCATGGAGGTGTCGGAGTGGCGCGTGTTGTAGCCCTTCCGGAAATAACCGTATTCGATGAGCACCTGATCGAAGGCCCCGGTGTCGATCAGCTTGTACATCTCTTCGAAGGCGTTGTGGCCCGTGATTCCGATGAATTGAATCAATCCCTCGTCGCGGAGTTTGACCAGTTCCTCGTAGAGTTTCATGGACCCTTCGTACTTCAGGCGCTCAATGGACGGGCCGTGGATCTGCATGCAGTCAATGCGATCAATTTGGAGCGTCTCCAGCGACGTCTCCACACTGGGCCGCACCTCCTCGGGCGCGCCGACCAACACCTTCGACGCCAGGTAAAGCTGATCCGCCACGTCGTGAAGCGCCTCGCCCATGACCTGCTCGCTCTCCCGATAGATGCGGGCATTGTCGAAGTACCGGATGCCTTTGTCGAAGGCGTCACGCACCATCTTCACACGGTCCTCAAAAGACGGCGGATCGTCGAGCCCGTAGTACGCGTATTCTTTTTCCATCATGGCCGAGCCGCCATGGCCGAGCACGGGGAAGCTGTAACCCGTCTTGCCGAATTTGCGGACGGGAATCTTCAGGTCGGAGGTGATGGGTTTGGTTCCGGCGCTTTGCGCGCGGGCCGTCCCCGCGCCGAGGGCGGATGCAGCGGCCGCCACGCCAATACCCGTCTTCATGAATCCCCGTCGATCGATGTCGTTCTGCGCGTGAGCCATGGATGCTCTCCCTTGTGCCGTGACCAGTCCGAGTATGAGGAACCATGGTCGCATGGACCGGACGGATTTGCAACTTGCGGACCTACACGGACAGACATGACCTCTTTTTGTGGTTCATTCAGAATCTGGGCAGATGTTTCAGGCCGTAAAAGTTGCGGTCTTGATCAGTCCGCTCAAATTTGGGTGGTGCGAGCATATCGGCCGTCGTGTTGCTGCCTTCGCGCGTCAGGAAATAGCGGCCACCTTTGTTGGTTTTGAACTGAATGATTGCACCATCTAAAGACTGGGTTGGTTCATCAGAGTCCATTCGCGACACGGTCACCTTCGCATCCGGCCAGGGATTTGCTATCTCGCACGGCATTCCCGCTTCGGACGCTATCACGGCGCCGACGACTTCGTCGTCTTCGAGCTTGGCCGTCACGACGAAGGCGCCTTCGGCCCGGAGATTCTCGAAGTAGGCGTCGTTCCAGCGATCCGGCATGGTGGGGAACAGGCGAATTCGGCCACCCCAGGATTGCAGGAGCATTTCCATGGTCGCGGCAGCCGATCCGAAACCGGCTTCCAAAGTCATGGGCTCGTAGTCGAAGAGCGT
Source organism: Candidatus Hydrogenedentota bacterium (assembly GCA_045863335.1). GTDB lineage: Bacteria > Hydrogenedentota > Hydrogenedentia > Hydrogenedentales > SLHB01 > JAHDWY01. The sequence continues at coordinate 44,319 of BTVY01000021.1, forward strand.
GACGCCGAAGATGCGCGGGTCGCCATTCACGTGGAAGGTGTTCGGCTTGATGAATGCGTTCGCGTACATGTCGAGCATCTGCCACGCCATGTTGCCGTAGCCCGCGCGCGACGCGATGAGCGACATCCACGGATAGGCCCAGCCGGTCCATTCGCCCGTGCCTTTCACGCGAATCTCGTGGAGGGAATCGCGGATGATGGCGCGGTCCTCGTCGCTGCCGTCCAGGGTAATCAATCCCAGCGGATGGATCGCCATGAGGTGGGAATGGTGGCGGTGCGAGTGAGCCAGCGGCGTGTCCGCGCTGACGAGCAGGCGATTGCCGTTGCGCAGATAGGGCGTCAAGTTGGCCAACACCTCGTTTACACGGCCCGTCAACTCATCCTCGGTTCCAAGGATGGCATTGGATTCGAGAATTGCGTTTCCGAGAAATCGAATCAGGGCCAGATCGCAATTGGGGTCTTTCGTATACGCGCTGAATCCGCCTTCTCCGTACTCGGGCGAGTAGCTGAGCGGCACGTGCAGCTTCCCGTCGTCGCCGGGCTCGAGCAGGTTCGCATAGGTGAGGAAGCAGCCTTTCATCATGGGCAGGGCCTGCACCCGAAGAAACGTCCCGTCCTGCGAGTACAGGAAGTGCAGCCAGTAGTGGTGCGCGAGCCAGGCCGCATTTCCCGGCCACAGCTCCACGCCGGAATAGCCGTAGATGCGTTCGCCTTTGGGGCCAATCGCGCAGCCCGACCAGAGTCCGTCGAACCCGAAGAACTCCTGGCACTGTTCCTGCCATCGCGGGATGCACTCGGAGAATGCGCGATACAACGGCTCGCCCAATTCGAGCCGGTTGGCCGTGTAGATGGGCCAATAGGACTGCTGGACGTTCATGTCGAGATGGTAGTCGCCGGCCCAGGGCGGCATGCCGCCGTCGAGCGTCCATAGCCCTTGCAGCGTGACCGGCAATCCACCCGGACGCGACGAACACGCGAGCTTGTACATCTCGATGTAGTAGAGCGCTTCAAAGCGCGCGTCGGGGATGGTGAGGTAGGAGCGCGTCCAGTAGTTTTCCCACCAGTTCACGTGCGCAATCTGAGCGACGTCGTCGAAGGATGCCAGCGCCGACTGCGCGGCGGCGAGGGGATCGGGCGCGTCGTTGGACGACATGATGGACAACAGAAACTGCACGCGATCACCGCTTACCTGCAATCGTTGCCAGGCCAGCGCATAAACCAGGCCTGCGGGAGTCCGTTGCACGAAGGACCCGCCGGACGCGTCCTCTGACACTTCGGGCTCTGGATAGCCCCAACGCTTGAGCGTCTCCTTCGCGCCGGCGTCGAGATGATCGAGGGAGACGCGAAACGTCGCGTTCGCGGCAGCGCCGCCTTCGAGCAGGAGGGACAAGACGTTTGATTCGGCATTCACTCGCGACGTCATCGCGGTCCGTTCATTGTCCACCGTCAGCCGTTGCGCGACCGTCGCATCGCGCAATCGCAACCGCGCATCAATCCATTCCACGGCACCGCCGAAATCCACCTCCAGGCGCGGCATGGGGAGACGCGTGGGATGCGGATCGTCGCCGTAGATGGCTTCGGTCCGCATGATCTGTTCGGCTTCTTTCCGCTGAGCCGTTTCGACCAATTCGCGGAGTCGCGCATAGGTGATGCCGTCTAGCGGTTTCTCGCGCGTTTCCCATGCATCGTATTTATCGAGAGTGATCTTCAGCGGCGCGCCGTCGCCCCAGATCATGGCGCCCATGTGGCCGTTGGCGAGGGGTATCCCTTCCAACCAACGCACGGGCGCTTTCTCCCAGACGGGATCGTGCTGATCCAGAAACGAAACCGGCGGCATCGCCGCGGACGCGATGACAATCAAGGATGCGAGCGCTGTGGACATGGGTACTCCCCCCTCTGATTCTTTCCGCGTATCGTACCCGGTATTTGAACCAAGATCGAGGCATGTAGCGCAGGCGTCCCCGCCTGCAAGTTTGAGAATCAGAGATGCAGGCGGGGACGCCTGCGCTACAGGTGCGGATCGTTTGAATTCGAGACTACTGCTTCCCTCGCAGGTGGGGTTCGACGTAGGTACGCCATTCGTCGGAATCTTTCGGCACGTACGAAACGTGCCAGTCGAGGTACAGGACATTGCGTCCCGGTTCGGGTCCTGGGAAGTCCGTACGATTCAGCAGGATCGGAATCTCCGACGCGATCGCGTCGGCGGTTGCGCGATCGTTTTGCCAGATGTCCGGGTCGCCGGCGCGCTGCGCGACGAGATCATGAACCTGCGTACCGGGATACAAATACAAGTACGAGTTCGTTCCGGGATCGTCCTTCGGGCTCGTCAGCACGGACGGATCGGTCATGTACTCCGGATACACGGAAATCCAACCGCCCGGCGTGTAGTTCTCGTGCTCGTTCTGGAACATTTGGATGATAATGCGAAGTTGCTGGAGATTCTTCTGGTCCTGTGTGATCCAGGCGTTGAGCGTGCCTTCGTCGGGCACGGTGTCGTTGGCGCGCCGGCCTTCCTGGTGTACCTGTTCGTGGAGATCGCCGCGCGCGGTGACGGTGTAGGTGACGCTGGGGTCGGTAAATTCGACGGTCAGAATCGTGGACGGCTCCAACCACTCGTCTCCTCCATACTGTGCGCGAAGCACTTCGTCGTACGCAGCAAAGCGTTCACCGAGGGGCAGGTACTGGCGGAATGTATCGAAGCGCGGGGCCTCCGCCAGATTCGGTACGGCGATCCGGTGTTGGCCATCGTAGGTGACCCGGCGCTCCTCGTTCGTGGTGTACGGTGTGGACCGACTCAACTCGCCCGCCATCAGCATGTCGAGAGTTGATGGAAACAGCCCCCCGTGATCGCGGGCGTAGCTCATCAACGCGTTGCGAATCTGCTCCACTTCCTGTTTGCGTTCGCGCAACCTGGCCAGGATGGTCTCTTCATCTTCAGGAACTTTCGTGAACCGCAGTTCCAACGACTCCGGGTCGACCCCGTCGCCGAAGGGGGTTGCGCCGTCGAACCTCATGACGACGTAATCCTGCGACCAGGCCAGTTCGCCGCGCATCACGAACAAGCCGTCGCCTTCCTTGAACTGAAGCATCAGTTCGCGCTCGTCCAGGGTGCCGGTGGCGAACGTGCCGCCGCGTTCGTCCGTGACTTCGACGCGGTCGCCGTCCTGATGAAAGGTCAGGAGATCGCCGTAGTCTTCAACTGACCCGTCCATGGCCAGCACGGCCTTCCACAATCCATCGATACTGCGCGGGAGCTGCGCTTCCATCGAGAATGGCCCCAGGGTCAGGCGGATGGACTCGCCGTCATGGTCAAGCACGACTTCCTTTTCGTACACCTCCGTCAACGTGACGTCTTGTTTGACCACGTCGCCCACACGATAGACTTTCTGCTTGCCAGAAACCGTATCGCGAAGCACCGCGGCCGGCGACCCACCGAGAACCGTGCCTGCAAGGGCAAGGTTGAGCGGTTCCGGCTCGGGTTCTGGCGCGGATATTGGAGACGCTTCCTCCTGGTCATCGATGGCCTCGGCCGCAGGCTCCGGCGGCAGGTCTGGCGACGGCTCCAGTTCGCCGGCCGAAACCGTGGGAGTCGTCGGGGCCTGGGTTGGACGCAGGAAATAGAACGTCGACAGGCTGGCAAGCACCACGAGCAGAATCACTCCGATCGCAACGGCCAAAAGCGCTCGTCGCGGCTCGTGACGTGCAGGCGCGTCCGCGGGCGCGTCTCCGGCGACCGGGTGCTCCCCGTGAGGTTCTCCGTCGTTCTCACGTGGAGAAGTCTGCTCGTTGCCGCGTTCAGTCATTGGCGCTGTCCTCGCTCAGTCGCGCTTTCCACAAATGCAGGTTCATTCTATTGGAACAGAAAACGCCAGGAAAGCACGCAATGATGACGCTTCGGACAGTTGCGCGAAGATTGGTGAAGGGATGGCGCCCTGCAAGATCGTCTGCCGGAATTGCATAGCGCAGGTAAACGCGCTACGATTCCCGGGAAGGGGCTCGTATCGCCGGCCCCGGGGTTTAAGGCGGGAGACCATGACCAAGGTCAAGTGTCCAAAATGCGGGGCGACGAATCCCAGCGACGAATCGAAGTGCGGCCGTTGCGGCGGCACGCTGCCGCAGGTTCGCGTCCAATCTGGAGACGTCGGGCAGCGTCCGGCCCCTCCGGGCAGACCCGGCCACCATACCTTCCAGAAAGGCCAGGTCGTCGCCAACCGGTACACTATCCTTGACGTGATTGGCCGGGGCGGCATGGGCTGTATCTATAAGGTCTACGACAACACGCTGAAAGAGGAGGTCGCGTTAAAGACGCTCCTCCCGCAATACGTGCAGGACAAGCTGGTCGTCGATCGCTTCTTTAACGAGGCGCGCATCGCGCGGCAGTTGTCGCACCCGGGAATCGTGCGCGTGCACGACATCGGCCTGGCCGACGGCTCCGTCTACATTTCCATGGAGTTGCTGAAGGGCCAGTCGCTACGGTCCATGATGGACAAGATGGGCCCGGGCCGCCGCATCCCCGTGAAGAGCACGCTGCAACTGATGATTCAGCTATGCACGGCGCTCGAGTACGCCCACCAGTTCACCGTGCACCGGGATATCAAGCCCGAGAACGTAATGGTCTTGCCGAACGGCACGGTCAAGCTCATGGATTTCGGCATCTCGAAGCTCATGAGCAACCAGAGCCTCACGGCCACATCGGTGATCATGGGCACGCCCCACTACATGTCGCCGGAGCAGATCAAGGACAGCCGGAATGTCGATGCTCGTGCGGACGTGTACAGCATCGGCGTCATGCTTTACGAAATCCTCACCGGCAACTTGCCCACCGGCATTCCAAAGCCCGCGTCGCAGATCATCAAGGACCTTCCGCCGTCGCTCGATCCCATCGTGGAGAAGTGCGTTGAACCGCAACCCATTAACCGCTACCAGAACGTTTCCGACCTCAAGCAGGCGCTCACGTCGATTCTGGAGATTGTTTCGGGCGGGAGCGTTGCGCCTGCGCCAAAGCCGGGCGGGTCAACCGCGGCCGCACAGGGGACTTCGGGACCGCGCAAGGTGGTTGGCATCGCACTCATCCTGATTGTCGCGGGGCTCACCGCCTTGGGCGTCTGGGGGCTCACCAGCCGGCGGACATTTCCCTTGCGGGAAGCCCAGGCGGCGGGGACTGAACCCGCGGAAATATCGCAGGCCGAGATTGACCGCGCACGATACCAGCGCACCGCGGAGTACCTCCGGTTGGCCGGAAACCGCACGCTGAGCCTTCAGGGATCCGAAGAGCTACAGCCCATCCTCGAACGGGGAGCCGCCCTCGCCGAGGCGGCAACGCAGCTTGCCTCAGACGACGTCGTCCGGGCGAACCGGTTGGCGGAGCAGGCGCTGCAATGTTATCTCGCCGTGTTGCCGCCGCGGCCCAATGACATGGTGTTCGTGGCGCCGGGCGATATCGATGAGGATGGCTTCTATATTGGCGCGGCTCCGGTGACAGTCGGGCAATTCTCGCAGTTCGCGTCCACGTCCGGCTGGGGCGATTATGGTTCGCTTTCGGCCGAAGCCGCTGCGCAACCCCTCACGAACGTGCCATTCTACGCTGCGCTTGCCTATGCCACGGCCAACGATCTCGAATTGCCCACCGCGGCCCAGTGGGATCGCGCCTATCAACAGAGTCCGCAGACCATGGCATCCGGTTACTACGAGTGGACCCGCACGGCGGCGCGCGGGAATGGAGAACAATCCATACCCGACTTCGGCGATCAAATCCTGTTGCGCGCGGCGTATGCCGACCAGGATGGCAATCCGGTTTTGGATGGCGACCGCGTGCTGAACTTCGACGGGGCGGGCCCGCAAGTGGGATTCCGCTGTGTTCGACGAATCCCTACGAATCCTGATTCCGTCGAGGCGCGGCTCCAGGATTGATCGCTTTGCTGCGATTTCGGTAGCGAATGCGTTGGCGGCATCTTAAACTCGGACAAACATTTAGACGTGTTAGCGAGAGAACTGCGCCGCATGGGGTTTGACACCCTCGTTATCAGCATTTACAATAAGGTCAGTCCTCGGGAATCGCCCGAAACCAAGATAACCTCACGAGGCCGATATGCAAGTTTGTTCGTGCCCTCATTGCGGTACACCCCGCATCATTACATCGAAAGTTCCCAAAGATGTGGTCGTGGTCATGCCCTGCCCGAACTGCCGCGAATTGGTCGTGCTTTTCCGGAACAAGGCTATCGCGTTGAGCCGCAAGATCATGGAGCAAGGATCCTTCGAAGAGCGCAAGGACCACATTGCGGAGATCATCACCGAGTTTTTCGAACCGGGCATGCTGGGTCTGCCTCCGTCTGAGAGTGGGGCCGGATTCGAACTCGACGACGACGATGTGGGGTCCGCGACCGAGGCATTCGACGGACTCTTCGCGAGCTCGTCGGATTCGACCACGGCGAAGGGGCCCATTAGCGAGAAAGAGGTCGAAGAGTTCGTGCGGCTCGATCTGCATCGCATTGACGAGCCAAACTACTTCAAGAAATACTTCGGCTGATTCTACTCTCCCGCGTTCGAACTCATGACCAAGGCGCCATGTCCCGACGCGATCTGAAACAACGCGATCGCAGCGGCGACAGCCACGTTCAGGCTATCCAAATCTCTCGCCAGTGGAATCGTGACAGAAACATCCGCTTCCTTCCGCACGCCGGGACGCAGTCCCTCGGATTCGTTTCCGAGTACCAGCGCACAGCGATCTGCCCACGGCGTATCAAATACGCTTTGGCCACCGGCCGCGTCCATGGCATACACCCAGAACCCCGCCTCTTTTAGGGCGCGAAGCGTTTGGGCCACGTTTCCGCATTGCACGATGGGCACATGAAAGGCCGTGCCCGCGCTGGCGCGCAACACGTCCTCGTCCAGCAGGGCTCCGCCGCGGCTGGTCACCAGCACGCCCGCCGCGCCTGCCCCCGCCGCAGTACGAATCAGCATGCCGAGGTTCTTGGGATGCTGTATTTGATCGAGGACGAGCAACGTCGCTTTCGGCCCGCACTGCGCGAGGCAGTCCGCCAGCGCCGTGTATTCCACGGGACTGATGATGGCGACGACGCCCTGGTGCTCCTGCGTGCCGGCCAGTTCGTTGAGTTTCGCCTGCGGCACAAAATCGAACCGCACCTTCGCGCGCTTCGCCTCCGATACAAGCGCGTTTACCCCGTGCGCACGCGACTCCTTCGCGATGTACACGCGGTTCACGCGCCCGGCGGAACGCAACGCTTCGGTGACGGCATTTACGCCGTGGATGACTTTCGTGGAGGACATGAGCGGGATCGTATGCGACGCCGCGTGGGATTGCAACGCGGACAGATTGACGATAGGGGTGCGCTCAAGTACCGCCTTCGTGCCGCACGGGCTCGCTGATCCCTGGCGACGTTGTCAGCAACAAAATCAAGACATAGGCGTGAGCGCCAATGAACAAAAGGATGGGCAGCGATGCCGGCAGGTCATGACGCCAGTCAATTCCATCGCCCGCCAGCGATGCAGCTCCGATCAAGAGGACGCCGCCGACAGTGACGCTGGCACAGACCAGGCACAAGCCGTAATAGCCCCACGTTCGCCCTTTGGAGAACAGATAAGCCGCAAGCGCGGCAAACAGAAGGACACCAACTCGGTTGAAGTCTCGAGCATCGACATCAGGAAACCAGACGCCGGACTCCGCATCACGAAAAACCGCAAGGAAGGACAACAGGGTCAGCATGCCGTAAAACCCGGCGAGCACCCGCCCCGCGTAACGTACCCGCCGTGATGGCGCGTTTGCCATGTACCCTCCAGAGACCGTGAAATCCATTGCGTGCGATCAACTCTTTCGCAATAATAGCAGCGCACTCAGAAACGCACAAACCACAGGGGGCAATTCATGTTTTCGTTCGCCGGCAAGTATTTATATCGGTTGATATCAATTCTTCCCTCCGGGTCTGCGTTGGCCGTCCTACTTCTGGCGGCTTCCTGCGCGTCGGTGCGAACCGGCTCGCCGTTCGCGGGCGCTCCGCCGGCGGCTCCAGGGTACACGGACTACCGGGACGCCATCGAAGCGTTGTCCTCCGGCGCGGTACCGCGGGTGCAGGCGCCAGAATCGGTTCCGGCCGGTATCGACTTCTACGACGATCTGACATTCTCGGAGCCGGACGGCGTCACACTCACGCTGGATCTGTATGTTCCGGCGGAGTCGAGCGCGCCTCCCCCACTCATGCTCTTCATTCACGGCGGCGGTTGGCATCAAGGAAAGAAAGAACACACCGCCTACTACAACAACTACTTTGCGCAGCGCGGCTACGCGACGGCTTCTGCGGCTTACCGTCTCTCGCCGGAGCATACCTTTCCCGCCGCAATCCAGGACGTGAAGTGCGCGATGGTCTGGTTGAAGCAGCACGGACCCGAGTACGGTTTTGATGGGAGTCGCGTCGTGCTCATCGGCGGTTCTGCGGGCGGCCACTTGTCGCTGCTGGCGGGCTACAGCCAGGATCCCGCGCTGGCGTGTCCCAACGCGCCGGCCGGTTCGGAACCCGAGGTAAAGGGCATTGTGAATTTCTATGGCGTCGTGGACTGCACGACGCCTCGCGCGCAAGCGGCTCATCAAGTCAATGATTTCATCGGCCAGCCGTACAGCGAAGCGCCAGACCGGTACGCCTTGGCGTCGCCGATCCATCATCTCGACGCGAACGATCCGCCGACGCTGACCTTCCACGGAACTATCGATGAGCTGGTCCCGATTTCCCAGGCGGACACGTTGCACGCGAGACTGGATGAATTGAACGTGCCCAACTACTACGACCGCGTCGAAGGGTGGCACCATTCCATGGACCTTGCGGTGCCGCTCAGCGAGCGATTCTGTTACGTCACCGAGCGATTTCTGAAACGGTATCTGCCCCTGGGTTCCGCCGAATAGGCTCTCGGTTCCGAAGTTCTTGCGTGCGAGGCACTCCCCGCCGTTTCGCGGGGAGTGCCTCGCTTGCGTTATGGGAGACGCGGGTACTGCAGTTTGCGCCGCCTTGGGTCGCCTTAGCCGCCTACGGCGGTCATCGCCCACGCTACAGGTTCATTGACCGGACCTTTCCCGGTCGCCGTGTACTTGTGGAACTCCACATGTCCATCCATGAACAGCACGTTCGATCCGCCGGGAACGTGGTTCATCTTGGACGTGTCCGTGGAGAGCGTGTCGAACATGACGAAGATGCTGCTTTGGGCACTCGTCGATCCCGCCGGGTTGTTGATGTCCGTGATCGTGAATCGTTCGATGCCCTCGCGCAGGCGGCCCACTCGATCGGAATTCGCGTTGCCCAATGCGGAGGCGCCGGTGACGCCTTCACTTTCGGCCTCGGCCATGTCGATGTCCTCGTCGCCGGCCGATTCGCTGCCCGATTCCGCTTGCAACGTCACACCCGCCAGCATACCGGCCAACTGGCCGTTGATGTTGCCGGTCACAGAATTGTAGCCGAACGCCGCGAGGATCGAACCAGGGACTGTGGGTTCGCTGCCATCGGTCCGGTCAAGGAGCCAGCCGAAGTACACGTAACTGGAGTCGACAGCGCTCCAGCCGGTGTCAATGTCTTCACAGTTCCGCCCGAAGATGGTCTCTCCGGTGACGGCGCTCACGGCATTCTCATCGTACGAGTCTTCCGCATCCGACGGGCAGAACACCAAGGCCCCGTCGGTGAGGTATTCCGGAAAGACGGCCGGTACCTTGAACCCGGTCGCAATGGCCCCGAAATCGCCGGTTTCGGGATACGCGGCGTCCTCACAGTCCACGACGGGCGTATACAATTCCACCATCATCGGCGGCCACGCCCCGCCCTGGGATTCGTTGCTGTACATCTTGAACACGATGCCCATTTGCTTCAGGTTGTTTTGGCAACTCGCTCGTCGCGCCGCTTCCCGGGCTCGCGCCAGGGCCGGCAACAAGATTGCGGCCAGAATCCCGATAATCGCAATCACGACCAACAATTCGATCAACGTAAAACCTCGTTTCAACTTCATACTACTGATACCCCTTTCACTACGCTTGTGCGTGAACCGCCCGTGTACGACCTTCGCCATGCGAACACCGATCGCAAACGCGCCAAACGGCCCACCGCACCAACCATCCGACACCCAATGCCGGAACAAACAGCGCTTCTATTCGACGCCCAACGCAGGCAAAAATAAGCCAAATACGTATTTAACTATTTATATTTTGTACTATATACTCAGACCAATCGAGTGAGAGACGTCTCCCTCGGAGGATCTGTCAGTCCAGAAATTGGACACGGACGAATCCCTCCAGACCATCCCATGAGGGATTCGCACCCGCGTCTGCCAGCTAAGCCGTTTAATCAATGGAGCTTCCATCGCACCTGGCGCGGTAGCTTCCGAGCTTTCCCCGATTCGCCTTCGTGGCGCATCAGTTCAACAGGAGCAACGATGGTGCCGAAGCAGACCGGCGACAAAGCCATTCGTGTAATGCATTATGCATGAATATGTTACAGCATCTACGGCAGTCTCATCGGAGGGATTGAGGGATTCCGGGAAGGACCGCAAGTCCAAATTCTGGGCTGGACTTTGTAACAATTCGTTACAGAGAAACCTGATGTGGTCCAGTACGGGCCGGCCCACTCCTTCTACCGGCCTGCTGTCCGCAAATCTTCATTGGGATTCCCAGATGCCGATTGGCTCCTCTCGGGCCTTCGTGGTAAACTCCGGCCCAAACGAACCCGCCTCATCTGTACCCGGGAGCAGTGATGTACGGCATCGACGAAAAGAGCAATTACGACCCCCGTTTTGCCGCCAAGACCCGCGGCCGTTCCTGGCCTATCTACCGGCGGCTCCTGGGCTATGTCTTCGCATATAAAGCCCGGCTCGCCGTATCCATCGTGCTCGCCATGTTTGTCGCGGCATCCTTCGGCGGGATTATCGTGGGCACCGGCAACGTGGTTCGATTCGTGTTCCAGGGCGAGGAGCAGTTTCAGGACGAACTGGCGGGGATGAAGAAGAACATCCTCGAACGAAGCCAGTGGGTCCACGAGAATCTCCGAATAGAGCTTGTCGGTGTGGACGAGAGTGTCGAGGATCTTCTGCTATACCTCCGCGAAGACGGCAAAGAGATGCGCGCCATGGCGTGGCTTTGCGCATTCGTCCTATCGCTTGCCTTGTTTGGCGGCGTAGCGCGATTCTTCCAGGAGTACCTGTCGGCGTCCATCGCCACGTTCGTGACGGTGGAGATCGGACAGGAGATGTACGCCAACATCATCCGGCTGCCCATGCGCTTCTTCGAGCAACGCACGTCGGGCGAGATCATTGCGCGGATGACGAACGACGCGTTCTCCGCGGGACGCGGGTTGACCGCGGTATTCATGAAACTCTTTCGCGAGCCCTTCAAGTTCCTGGTCTGCCTCGGTATTGCGGTTGCCATCGCTCCGGGCCTCACGGCAATCGGCCTGATCGTCCTGCCGTTGGTGGGCCTGATTATGGTCAAGATCGGACACAGCGTCCGGAAGCGGATGCGCCGGACGCTCGAAAAGATCGCCGGGTTGCAGACCGTGGCCAAGGAAAGCGTCACCGGCATCAGCATTATCAAAGGCTTTTCCATGGAGCCCCACGTGGTCGATCTCGTGAACCGCGAATACCGCAAGCTCAAACGCCAGGGACTGAAGATGATGAAAGCGGAGGCCGCCATCGGCCCGCTCACCGAATTCGTCATGATTTGCGGCTTCGTCGTCTTCGTATTGCTGAGCGCGCGGCAGGTGATCGCCGGGCAACTGCAGATCGCCGACCTCATGATGCTCTACGTGGCCCTCGCCGGCATGCTCGACCCAGTCCGAAAACTTACGTCAGTCAACAACGCGGTGCAGACCAGTGTTGCCAGCGCGGAACGGGTCTTCGAGTTTATCGATCTGAAGCCCGATATCGTAGACGCACCCGACGCGGTCGAGTTGCAGCCGATCCGCGACGCGATTCAGTTCAATGACGTGCGCTTCTCGTACGACGGAACGACGGAGGTGTTGCACGGCCTGACCTTCGAGGTAAAGAAGGGCGAGATGGTTGCCATCGTCGGATTCAGTGGCGCGGGCAAGAGTACGCTCGTGAAGCTCATCCCCCGGTTCTACGATGTTTCCGGCGGTTCTATTCGCATCGACGGGATCGACATTCGCAAGGTCACGCAGGAAAGTTTGCGTGCGCAAATCAGCATCGTCACGCAGGATACCATCCTCTTCAACGAATCCGTGCGCGTGAACATTGCGGCGGGGAAAGAAGTCTACTCCGAGGAACGCGTGTGGGAGGCGTTACGCGCCGCGCACGCCAACGAGTTTGTGGAGAAGCTGTATCAGAAGCTCGAGACCCCCATCGGCGAGGCCGGCGGCACGTTATCCGGCGGGCAACGCCAGCGCCTCGCCATCGCCCGCGCGCTGATCAAGGACCCGAAGATCCTGATCCTCGACGAGGCGACATCGAGCCTGGATTCCGAAAGCGAACGCGCGATTCAAAAGGCCATCGAAGAGTTCGTCGTGGGGCGTACGTCCATCGTTATCGCGCACCGGCTCTCCACCATTCGCCGTGCCGACCGCATCATCGTGCTTGATGAAGGGCATCTGGCTGAAGAAGGTACGCACGACGAGTTGCTCTTGCGGCCCGACAGTATTTACCGCAGGTTATACGAAGTGCAGTTCGCGGTTTCGGAGCAGCCGGAAGCGGAAGCCCCGGAAGCGGACGGCGAAACGGTTGCGAGCGCCGCCGTCAAGCGGGAGGACGATCGCGATGCGGCGTATTAGCTTAACCGGCAGGGCATCGATGCATCATCATCCGGACGGAAGTACCTCCCCCTTGATCCCCCTTCAAAGGGGGAATTCGCGTGTCCAAGATAAACGCGTTAAAGAGAGCGATTCGCTCCGAAATCGGGATAGAATCGTTATCACACTGCAACGCGGAGCGTTGCGATCGAGGCAGGAGCGGGTCGTCTCGACCAGTTGCTACGTCCATTACCGACAGATTTTGTTCGGTGAAATTCCCCCTTCGAAGGGGGATCAAGGGGGATGTTCTTCGGTTTCCGCCAGCGAAGTCTCCGCGATCGGCAACCGGCGCACACTGGTGTACGGCTGGGTGCGCAACGTGTGCTTGGCGCTTGTCATTCTCGTCGCGATGGGCTGTGGCTCAGGGGAAACCGGACCAAACGGGCAGGAGCCGCCAGCAGTGCCAGCGACCGACAGCGCTTCACGGTCTGCGGCAGAGCAAAACGCTACTGCGGACGACACCGCCCTGGCGCGGGTGTTTGTGCGCGACATGGATGGCAACCCGATGCCGAACATGCTGCCCATCGCATCGACGGAGCCGAACGCCTTCAACAAACCCATCGCGACCGGCCAACCGACGGGCGCGGATGGACGGGGCTACGTCACCATACCGACCGACCAATGGCTGTACGTGCGCGCGTGGGATCCCACCAGCCGCATGTTCGCGAACAATTACTACGACGTGCTCCCGGGCAAAGCCGAAACGACGGACGTGATGGAAATTGTTATGGTGCCGGGGGCTTCCTTGAGCGCGGTTGTCGTGGACCGGAGCGGAGTGCCCGTGGCCGATTCGCCGGTAGGCATGATGATGGCGCATCCGACCCGAGGCCCCTGGTGGCCCGCCGAGTCGCACACCGACGAGTACGGTCGTGTGATTTTTGAGTCCTTGCCTGCGGGGAAGTATCAGGTGACTCTCGAAATCCCGGGCGGACAGCAGATCGATCTCCCGGAAGTGGCGCTGCCACCGGGCGGCAATGCGGACCTGGGGCCGCTCGCAGTCCAATAGCGGCGAACGGGCCCGCGTGCGGGGAGCATCGCCATTATTCGCTGACGACGTCCGTCGGTCCGTCGAGATAGACCCCCATCACCGCACCTTCCGGACTGATGATCACGAGCCGCTGTTTGACGAATGCCAGGCTGCACCCTTCACCGCAGACCTGGGCCCAGACCAACTCCAATCGCGCCACGTAGCATTCGGGATAATGGCGCCCCTGGATATCGAACCACTTGTGGTGATCGATCACGCCTGAATAACGCAGGCGGCACCGCTCCACGGCCGCACCGCCGGTGGGGCCGGTTTCGGCGCTTTCGAAGGACTCGATAAGCCGCGAGAAGTATTCGACGGAAGCGGCCGTGATCGCGCATGGGATGTGTACCCCATTCCGCACGAGGTAGGACCAGGACGGCTGTTCTGCCGGCGGCGCGACGCCTTCTTGCTGAACCAGTTGCCGCCACGCCGCGACGGATTCCTGACTCGGGTACACGGACTCGGCGATGTGAAGGAGTTCGCGCTGATGCTCGTCATCGTAGATTCGCGTGATGGTCGCGGAGAAGTTGCCCCTCACGTAGTCCTGTTCCGGCAACGCGATCTTCTGGTCGTGCTGCGACACGTACCAATCGCCTGTTGCGCGGGCTTCCGGTACGGAACGATCCATCGCGGCGCAACCGGAGAGTGCCAGCGGAACGCAGAACAAACCCAACAATATCTTACCCATGGCAAGGCCTCAGATTGACTATTCGTAATTCGCGCGCACGGGGAAACCATATCACCACACTCACGAGGCCTTCCAATCTCCGGTACCCGCGCGGCGCGAGCTATGTCGAAAGGAACTTTGCCGCCAGCCACGGCCCCGCCAGCGTCGTCAACAGCACGAGAATCCATACCCGACCGCGACGCAGGTCGTAATCCGCAAACACGGCCGCCCATGGCTTCTTCATCCACACACGAACCATCGAGACTTCGAAGGCGACCGTCATGGCGGTCCATATGCAACCGATGACCGCGGCTTGCGATGCGCCCATAGCGGTCCAACGCGCAAAAGCCACGATAAGCGCCCCGAAAACAATACACACCAGGATTGTTCCCACCTGATGAGCGCGCAATTCCCCCATGCGCGGCTTCAACAGTTTTTCGCGCAATCCCCCGCTTGTAACGGCGACGACCAGCAGTAGAAACCAGAATGCCAAGGCTTTCCAGAACATCAAGCATCCTCATTCGTATAGAGTCCAACGCGGACCAATCGACAGGATTACTGGTCGAGCTTGTCTTGGTGCTTCCGATACAGCCCGCGGAACTGATGGTAGGTCAAGCCCATGGTTTCGGCGGCCTTTCGCTGATTGTACTTCGCATCGTCGAGCGCGCACTTCAGCAGGCAGAGTTCCACGCTCGTAATCGCGTCGTTGTATTTCATGCCATCCAGGACGGTCGAAAGATCCGGCGTCGCCGGTTCCGAGGGGATGGGGACAGCATGAGGCGCTTCGGCGACGGAAGTCTCCACAGGCCGGCGGGGGGACGTCCGGTGTTCGTAGGGCGACTGAAACGGGTCGAAGATGATCTCGGTATCTTCGATGATGTTATCGTCGGAACGATAGACCGCCCGTTCGACCACATTCTTCAACTCCCGCACGTTTCCCGGCCAGTCATAGCCTTCGAGCACCTTGACAGCCTTGGGGGTGAACTCCGGGATTCCCTCCCACTTCAATTCGTAGGCCATCCGCGAACCGAAGTGTTGTGCGAGCAGCATGACATCTTCGCGCCGTTCGCGCAGGGGAGGCAGAAAGAGAACCTCGAAGGAAAGGCGGTCGAGCAGGTCGCGCATGAAATAGCCTTGGTCGGCCATCTCGCTGAGGTTGGCGTTGGTGGCGCCGATGATCCGCGCATCCACCTGGATCGGGCGGGAACTGCCCACGCGCTCGAAGCTGCCGTACTCGACCACGCGCAGGATCTTCTCCTGGGTCTCGACGGGGATGTTCCCGATTTCGTCCAGGAACAAGGTGCCATCGTTTGCCGCTTCAAAGCGCCCCGTTCGCCGGCGGCTGGCGCCAGTGAAGGCGCCTTCCTCGTGTCCAAAAAGCTCGGCCTCGATCAGCGACGAGGCCAGCGCCGCGCAATTCAGCGCCACGAAGGGTTCCTTCCACCGAGGCGACAGATAATGCACGCGCGCGGCGGCCAACTCTTTCCCTGTGCCGCGCTCGCCGATGAGGAGAACCGGGCGATCCACCTGGGCAACGCGAGACAAACGTTCCTGAAAAGACAGAAATGCCTCAGAATGGCCCAAGGCCTCGTGAACAACCGAATCGCCGATGGGCCTGTTCTCGCTATCGCGATCATATTCTGCCATCAGACTTCCCGCCAGAGGTTTGCGTACCGCACCAGAGTTTAGCGACCTCCACCACTCAATGCAAGCTATATTTTTGGCTAGATACAGATAAGGCCAATTTTTCCAGCAACTTACAACGACATAAGCCAGTTGGCACAGCGATTGCCATTGACTCTGTTGTAAAGAAGCCAAGATCGGGAGATTACCTAAGATGATGACGAATGCTCGGAACTGCAATTCGCGACGACGCTACGCGCGGGTTCCCGTTACCGGAACTGTCGAATACCGTTTGGGCGCTTTTCGCGGAACGGCGGAGCTGCGAGATGCCGGTCTATCCGGACTTTCCATGGCAGTCGACCGCAACCTGTTGCCCGGCCAGCGAATTATGGTCGAGGCCGTCAACTCGGGCGGAGGGATTGATCGCGCGAGGGAGATGAAGGGCGTGGTCTCATGGGTCGCTCCATCGGGGATCGAGGGAGAAAACCTTGTCGGGGTTCGTATCTATTGTATCGACGAAGGAACGCGGGAGACCATGCACGAACTCGTAAGCGCAGCGTTCAGGACCCGTAAGGAAGCAGCGTTACGACAGGTAAGCTGGGGCATTCGCCCCCTGCGGCATAGCCGAAGCGCGGGATTTATTGACACTAGCGACACATGGGTCGCCCAAGAATCAACCGAAACACATCTGAAACACACGACTGCGGCCGCAATTTGAAGTGCCAAGTTTGCCGCTGGCGCGGCTAACAGGTCAAAGGAGGAGTCATGGGAATCTTTACGCGGGCACGAGACATCATCACGGCGAACATCAACGCCATTCTCGATCAGGCCGAGGACCCCGAGAAGCTGGTCACGCTGATGGTCCGCGAAATGGAGGACACCCTCATCGAGTTGAAGGCGTCCTGCGCGGGAGCGATGGCAGCCAAACACCGGATCGTCCATGACCAGGAGCAGGCCCGGTTGCGGGCGGGCGAGTGGGAAAGCCGGGCGCGGCGGGCAGTCGACAAGGGACGCGACGGCTTGGCCCGGGAAGCCCTCCATGAAAAGCGCCGGTATACGGAGCGCGTCGAAGGGCTGGACCGCGAGCTGGCACAGTGCGAGGCGGTCGTAAGCCACTACCAGGACGACATTAAACAGCTCGAAGAGAAATTGGAGACCGCCCGGGAGCGCAAGCGGGTGCTGGTGCAGCGGCACGTCCACGCAATTAACAAGCGCCGCGCGCAAATAGATATCCGGCGGATGGACACGTCGGACGTCTTTGCCCGGTTCGACCGGGTGGAGCATGAGATCGACCGCATGGAAAGCGAGGCGGACCTCGTCAATTTCGGACGCAGCGTATCGCTCCGGGACCAAATTGATGCGCTGGAAGACGATGACGACATCGAAGAGGAGTTGCGCCGGCTGAAGTCCGCGTCGACCCCGCCGCCGATTCGGTGATCGGTTCTATTCTGGCGGCCTACAGAAGTTCGCGATTCAGGAAAGGACATTTGCGACATGGCATACGGATATGACTACGGCCGACGGGGTTTGTATCGCTCCCGATCCGGGATCCTCTTCGGCGTCTGCAAAGGGATCGCCGAGTATTTCGACGTTTCCTTGTTCTGGACCCGGATGATTGTATTTCTCACGTTCGTTTTCACGGGGTTCTGTCCGGTGGGGATCGCCTACATTCTCGCGGCGCTGCTCATGAAGCCCGAGCCGCGCTGGTACCGTTACCCGGCCTGATCCTCAGGCATCCTCACCCTCGGGAGAAAACCCCTCTCTCCCCTACCCCGCCTCGCGGCGCGCCACCCCCGCGCCGCGAGGAACATTTATATTCTGGCGACGGTCCCCGGTCCGGACTTCATTGCAAAGGCGGGTAACCTGTGATAAATTGGTTTCTGTCATCCGTTTAAGAAGGAGGCGGACCTATGGATTGCCAGGTATGTAATGTCCGGAGTTCTGTCGGGTATTGCGTGGAATGTCAAAAGATTCTGTGCGAAACCTGCGGGGTGACCTGCGAAAACTGCAACAAACTCTCCTGTCCCGATCACATTCATGAGACCAGCAGCGGCCGCGTGCTGTGCAAGGGTTGCTACGACGAGCGCCGCGAAAAACGCAAACAAATGAAAGCCGCCCACGCCAAGAAAGGCGAGGGCGACACCAGTTTAGAGGGCCTGGAAGCGCCCGACGAAGAAGGCGATATCGGCGATGAAGCGCTCGTTGCCAGCGCAAGACGCCCTATCCAACCATGGCAGTTCAGCGTGTACATCGCCTCCGCGGGAATCGTGGTCGCACTGCTGGCACTTTTCATCGATGCGCTGCGGCGAATTCCCATGGGGGGTAATAACTACATCAACTCGGGATGGATCTTCCTGATTATCCCGGTGCTGGCGATTATCTGGGCGGTGGTGGGGCTCACGAAGGAGGAGTACTACGAGGATCGTCCGAAGTGCTTCTACGGTCTTGCGGCATCGGTCGTGGCCGCCGTGCTCACGCTGGTTGTTATCGTACGCGATCCGGGCCCGGACCAAACGGAGACCGGGCTTCAGGACGTCCGTCAGAGCATGAGCGAAGAAGAGCTTCAACGGTGGCGCGAAGACACGCTGAACCAGTATCAACGCTAAGACTCGGGAGACACTCCACGTGATCGAGTTTGCCGACGTTTACATCTGGATTAAAGCGAACCAGTGGTGGTTGTGGGCCATGGTGCCGCTGGCGATCGTCGTAATCATCATTCGCGCCGGCAGCGTGCGGTAATGCCCCGGGATGCCGAGATTCGGCTTCTACGAATGTTGAAGCGCCGCAATCGCGGCCTTCAAGACGGCTCCCGACGCGGCTAGTAGATTGCGTTCATCGCCCGGGAGCCCACAGTCTACAATTTCATCGACGCCGTTTTCGGAGACGATGCAGGGTACGCTGAGGCACACGCCGTTGAGGCCGTACTCCCCATCGAGGCGGGTGGAGACGGTCAGCACGCTGCGCTGGTTCCGGACGATCGCTTCCACGATGCGGACGAGGGCCATCCCCACGCCGAACCAGGTCGCGCCTTTGTAGTCGATGATGTGGTACGCCGAATTGCGGACCCGTTCTTCGATGCTTTTGCGCTCATCCATCCAGTTCTCGCACTTGTGGCAGGCGGGGCAGTACGCGTCGATGGGGATGCCCGCGAGGTGGGTCATGGACCACGCCGCGAATTCGCTGTCGCCGTGTTCGCCGAGCATGTAGGCATGCACGTTGTGGATGTCGACCCCGCAGTGTTCGCTAAGCAGATAGCGGAGCCGGGCGCTGTCGAGCACCGTACCCGAACCGATGACACGCCCACGCGGCCAGCCCGATTGTTGGAGCGCCACGTAGGTCAGCACATCGACGGGGTTGGAAACGACGATGACGACGGCGCTGGACCCCTGGCCCACGATATCGCTCATAATCGTGCTCACGATCGCGGCGTTCTTCTTGAGCAGGTCCAACCGGCTTTCGCCCGGTTGCTGCGCCGCGCCTGCAGTAATGACGATCACCGATGCGTCCGCATAATCGGCGACCGTTCCCACGTGAAGAGAGAGACTGGGGTAGTAAGGCCTGCCGTGGCTCAGGTCGAGGATCTGTCCCTGGGCGAGGCGCTCGTTCTTGTCGACAAGCGCGATCTCGCTGACGAGACCGCTCTGCGCGAGGGCGTAGGAGAAGGTGGACCCCACCGATCCCGCACCTACTACGACGACTTTGCGTTTACTTGATCGCACTGCGCTCTCCTTGAAATGAGGCCCCGGACACTACAGGTCAGGGTCCGGCCGCCAGGAAACCTAAATTCAGAATCGGTTTCGTTCATCCGGCTCAAGTGAACTAGCGGGCAACGCGCGAATCCGCAGCCCGGTCTCAATTCACCGGGCTCAAACGGATACTTCGCGCTCGATGCCGAGGAACACGGTCACTTCGCCGGCATCGGCTTCAAAGGTGGCTTTCGCGTCGGAGAATCCGACCGCCAGGCTGAGTAGATACGCCACGGCGTTCGTCTCGGGCACGGCGACCATGCCTTCGCGGAGAAACCCGACGTCATGGGCGTCGCCGAAGGCTTTCGCTTTCGTTGCGAAGGCGGACAGGTGCGCGTCGCAATGGGGGTTGTTCCACGACCATTCCCACTCCATGCGCTCGGGATGAAAAGACCCGAGAATCTGCGCGCGGAAAGCGCGGCGGGAGCCGTCGTCATACATCAGGTGCAGCAGGGCGTCGTCCTGGTGGTACTCCCATTCAACGATTCGATCCGCTGCGGCCTCTTCGATCCAATGCTCCTGCCGAACTGCGAACATGGCGGAGGCTTTCACCATACGCTCCATAACCTCATCCGCGATGTCCTGATCGAACAGACTGGGCTGGCCAGCCGCACCGTTCCCGGATGCGGCGTCCGCGGCAAGAGGTTTGCCTTCTTCAAAGACCACCCAACCTCCGTTGCGGCGTACCAGCAGGGACTGGGTGAGCGCGTGATTGTCTGCCGCGGCAAATTCCTCCGCCGTATGATGGCGCATGAGCTGAAGTCCCTCGTCCGACTCGCTGCCGGTGATGAGGAGCACATGGCGGGCGGGCACAGCGACGACAATTTCTCCTGGAACCTTGCCCTCGAGCTTCTGCCAGAATTCGTCCAGCAAGAGAACGCATGCCTCCAGATCTTCGCCAACAACGACCTGTAGCAATGGCGGTTCTCCAGCCCTCCGAATCTCTTGGATTTGATGTCTCAGATTGTTGATTGCGAGGTCGCGCAAGTCCATCACGTTCAACTCTAGGCGCTGCATGTCGTGCGCCATGACCGACTGGAAGGCCTCCGGGAGATCAAAGGCATAGGTAATCAGCAGGTCTGCGATGAAAGGTTCGGTGTGCGGCCACTGCTCCCGTGGGACGTGTGCGGCCAAGGCCTCAAGGAAGGCCACGTTCTTGATGCGCGGCACGATGGTTGACGCGTCCGGTTTATCCGGCACACCCTCGGTTTGCGGTTGCTTCTTGAAACGGTCGAACAGTCCCATGGCACATCCCTTCCCGTTCTGGTTGCGTTCCGTGTCGCCTTGCAGAGCACACTACGTGAACGCGATGCGCGCCCACGGCTGAAACACTTCGACGGGGACTACGCTGTTCGCCGATCTCGTCTAAGGAAACCCTACCGGCCGGACGTTCTTTCCTTCGACGCCCGTACGCGCGTCGCCGAGATCCGCGCGCATGCGGTCGAGCAACCCGTGGAGCCGCTCCGCGATTTCGGGATGGTCGCGCAAGACCGACTTCTGTTCGCCCGGATCCGTGGGAAGATGGTACAAGCCTTCCGGCAGATACGCCTCGGGGCCTTTGTACCCCCGATACACCAACTCTTCGCTCAGCGGCGTCTCTAGTTTCAGTTTCCACTCCCCGCTGCGCACCGCCATGAGATCGTTTCGCGAGTAGAAGTAGAACGCGTCATGGGGACTCGTCGCGCCGGGTTCGCCAGCCATGAGGGGATAGATGTCCTTGCCGTCGATGATTCGGTCGTCGGGCGCGGACGTCCCCGCGAGCTTGGCGAAAGTCGGCAGCAGATCGATCGTGCTGGCCACCTCAGAACAGGTCGTACCCGCAGGGATATGCCCCGGCCACCGCATGATGCAGGGCACGCGCATGCCCCCATCCCAAGTCGTGCCTTTTCCGTTGCGCAATGGCGTCGCGGAGCCGCCATTTTCCGCATGACTAAGCCAGGGTCCATTGTCGGAAGTGAACACAACGATGGTGTTGTCGTCGATCTCGAGTTCCTTCAGCGTGTCGAGGATTTGACCGACCCCCCAGTCGATGGTTTCGATGACGTCGCCGTAGAGACCACGCTCCGACTGGCCTTCAAACTTCTCCGACACGTACAGCGGGATGTGCGGCATGTTGTGGGCGAGATAGACGAAGAACGGCTCGTCCTTGTGCTCGCGAATGAACTTCACCGTTTCTTCCGTATACCGCTCCGTGAGGGTTTCCTGAACTGCGGGTTCTTCGATCGTCTCTTCCATCCGCATCAAGGGACAGGGCACCATGTCGTTGCTGTAGGGAATGCCGTAGTAGTAGTCGAACCCGTGCCGGGTCGGCAGGAAGGGCGGCAGATGGCCGAGGTGCCACTTGCCGACGCAGGCCGTCGCGTAGCCCTGCGTCTTCAACAGTTCGGGCAACAGGATCTCGTCGCGGTTGATACCGCATTCGGAATCGGGAAACAACACCCAACCCATGCGGCCTTCCGAACGCGGTGTTTGGCCCATGCTCACCCGCTGCGGGTAGCAACCGGTCATCAATGCCGCGCGCGACGGCGTACACACCGGCGCGGCCACGTAGAAGTCGGTGAATTTCATTCCTTCGGCGGCCATGCGATCGAGGTTCGGCGTTTTGATATTCGGCGATCCGAAGCAACCGACATCGTTATAGCCCTGGTCGTCTGTGAAGACGATGATGATGTTTGGCGGGCGTTCGCCTGCCTGCGCCGAAGCGCCTAGGGTTCGGCACGCGCTTAGCACGGACGTGCCCGCGATAGTCGCGGCGGTGTGCGTCAGGAACTGCCGGCGCGTGGATTGTGCATCGTGCATCGAGTGTCCTCCGTCCGAGGTGCCATGGGCATCCTGCCCATGTCTTCGAGGTGTCATGGCCTTCCAGGCCATGGTGGGCATCCTGCCCACGGTACACGGGCGGGACGCCCGTGCTCCTTGAGGGGATAGTACCAAGTGGCTGAATGCGATGCCACGCGGGGGCTTTGCCATTCTGTGTCCTGAACCGCCATAATGCGGGTTCGGAGTGGCTTGCCGCTCCACTCAAACTGCATTCAATGAACCAGGGGAAGATCAGCATGAAACCCAAGTCCGACGTATCACGACGTAACTTCATCCAGACCGCCGGAGTGGCGGCAGGCGCGGCCGCGCTGAGCGCGAAGAGCTATGCCCAAGCCGCTGGAGCCAATGACCGCCTGAACGTGGCGTTCATCGGCTGCGGTGGCATGGCGGGCGCGCACCTGGGCGCGTTGCTGGCCATGCGGGAAGAGGAGAATCTCGGATTCCTCGGTGTGTGCGACGTGTATCGTGACCGGGCGCAAGGGTTCCACGACAAGATCAAGGAAGCGGGCGGCGGCGATCCCATCGTCACGCAGGACTATCGCGAGATCCTCGGTATGGCCGACGTGGACTACGTCGTCATCGCGACGCCGGAGCATTCGCACGCGTACCTGTCGCTGGCGGCGATGAATGCGGGCAAGCATGTCTATTGCGAAAAGCCCATGACCCACAACGTGGATGATGCGTTCGACGTCGTGGAAAAAGCGAAGGAGACGGGCCTCAAGTTTCAGGTCGGCGTGCAGGCCTTGGCCGACGACAGTTATTCGAGCGCGTACGAAGCCATCAAGGCGGGTAAGATCGGTCAGGTCGTCGAAGCGCAGATCGATTATGTGCGCCGGTATGCGAAGGACGAGGGTCCGTGGCGTCGCGGTATCGCGGACGACATGCCGAAACCGGAGGACCTCGATTGGGAAGCCTGGGTCGATCCCTACCGGCGCCGCCCGTGGAACCCGCACCACTACTTCGAATGGCGCAACTATCGCGACTACTCCGGCGGCGTGGCGACGGACCTGTTCATCCACCGGATCACGCGCCTCATCAAAGCGACCGGTGTCACGTTCCCGGCGCGCGGGGTCGGCATGGGCGGAATTTACATGTGGCCCGACGGGCGCGATCTTCCCGACAACTTCGAAATGTTGTTGGAGTATCCCGCGGTGCCGGGCATCAGCACCGGAATGACGATGCGCCTGCTGGGTACCATGTCCAATCAACATGGCGCGGAACATTGCATACGCGGGTACGATGGCACGCTCATCTTCAATTCCAAGGGATGGGAGATTGTCAGCCAGAAAGACGGCAAGGTCGTCGAGACCCATGAGAAGACCGGCGGCGAAGACGTGGTGCCCCATCATAAGAATCATCACGCGGCGATCCGCCACGGCGCGGAGCTAAACTGCCCGCCGGAGTTGGGACTCTACGGCGTCGTGGCCGTGCGCATGGGGAACCTGTCCTGGTTCAAACGCCGCATGATGGAATGGAACGACCGTAAGCGGAAGATCGTACCTGCGTAGAACCGATCAGCCGCCGTCGCAAAGACGGGGCAAGGCTTCGACATGCTTGCGTACGTCGATCATGAAATTGGCGGCGGCCACCCCGTTGATCACGCGGTGATCGAAGGTCATGGTCATATGCGTGGCCCGGCGGGTTTGTAGTTCGCCGTCGGGACCCGCCTCGACGACGGTATGCGGCGCACCGAGAAAGATGGTCGCTACGGAAGGCGGCACGACGACGGGCACGGCAGTGTACACGCCGAACGCCTCCATGCTCGAAAAGGCCACGTGCACCACCGATTCGTTCGCCTGATCGCGCCCAACTCGTGCTTCCGCGATCCGGGTGCGGGCGGTTTTCACGAATTCCGGGAACGTCAAGGTATCCGCCTCCGCGACGACCGCGGTTGTCAGTTCATCCTCCGGCAGCGCCACCGCGATACCGATGTTGGTATGGCGATAGAGCCGCACGGAATTTACATCGAGCACGACAGACCGGAACTTGGAGTGGTGGGCAATGGCCTGTACGATGCACCATGCGACCAACAGAGAGCGTGAAGGGACACCGTCGAACGAATCGGCATGCGATTTGAACCACTCGTGCGCGGTCTCGATGGGCGTCCACGGCACCTCCACTTCGATCGTCCCCGGCACGACTTGTTGTTGCGCGCGGGTCAGGCGATAGAAGAGCGTGCGCTGCCGCGACGACATGGCCACGTCTTCAAACTCCGCCGCATGGTGTTCCGCATCGTCTTCGTTTCGCTCCGCGAGGTACGCGTCGATATCGTCGGGGAGCAGCCGTTTCCCGGCGGCGGGTACGGTTTGGAGTTCCTCATCGGAAAGCCCGAGCTTTCGCGCGTAGACCCGCGTGCGCGGGGGGATGACGTTACGCACGCGCGATCCCGCTGCGTTTACGGTTCGTTTGGGCGAATCTACGTTGGCCTGTTCAGACGCAATGGCATTCGCCAGGTCGACGGGATCGTTCGTTTCAATGGTGGCCACCACGTCGCCGATCCCCACGATTGCGTCAATCTCGACCGACCACGCGTCGAGCGTGCCGGCGCAGGGCGACTCCACCTCGGTGACCGCCTTGTCGGTTTCCATTTCATAGACGGGCTCGTCGCGAGCGATCGTGTCACCCGGCTTCTTCAACAGGCGCACGATACGCGCTTCCTGCAAGCCCTCGCCCAGTTGGGGCACCCGCATCTGGTACTTCGCCATCCCGCCGTTACTCCATCGTCTCGCGGATCGCCGCCAATACCCGCGGCACATCCGGCAGCGCGGCATATTCTAGAGCCGGATGATACGGCATGGGAATGTCCGCGCGCGCGACCAGTTGCGGAGGCGCGAGGAAGAGGTCCCAGCGGGACGGGTCGGACGTCATCTCGGCGATGATGGCCTGGCCGAACCCGGTGGTGCGGGTATCTTCATGGACAACGACCAAGCGTCCCGTCTTCTCGAGGCTTCGCGCGATGCACTGCCAGTCGCATGGCACGACGGTGCGGAGATCGATGACTTCACAGTCGACGCCTTCGGCCTCCGCCTGCTGCGCCGCCTCCAACAAGACCTCCATGCAATTTCCGTAGCTCACGAGTGTCACGTCTCCACCGGCGCGGCGAACGGCAGCCTTGCCAAACGGTAGACCGTCGAGTGCCTCTCCTACTGCCACGCGCTGCCGGAAGATATGCTTCGGCAACAGAATCATCGAAGGATCGTCGCCATGGATCGCGCTCCACAGCAGACCCGCCGCGTCCTCGGGCGTACTGGGAATAGCGATTCGAATGCCCGGGATATGCGCCAACAAGCCTTCATTGCTCTGGCTATGCCACAGGGCACCGCCCGGCAAATAGGCGCCATACGTTGCGATGATCGTCAAGGGGCAAGACCACGCCCCGTTCGAGCGCCAGCGCAAACAGGACGCGTGACTCATGAGCTGGTTTAAGGCGGGCGGCAGGAAGTCGATGAACTGCAATTCAAACACGGGCCGCATGCCCGCCGCGGCCATGCCGACGCCGGCACCGGCAATCGTTGCTTCGGCCAGCGGCGAATTGACGACACGACCCGGGAACTCCGTCGAGAGTCCCTTGGTCAACCCGAAGACCCCCCCGCGCGGGTCCGCGATATCTTCGCCGAAGAGTTGCACGCGCGCATCCGACGACAAGGCCGCGCGCAAGGTCTCGTTGACGGCCGCGACCATGGTCGTTTCCTTACCCAGGCGTACCGGCAAAGCGGGGCTGGACGCGGACGGCCCAAAGACATGCGTCTCGATGGTTCTGGGATCAGGTTCACTTGCGCGCTCGGCGCGTTGATAGTCGTCATCCACCTGCGCGACGATTTCCGCCTGAGACGTTTCCCACGCTCCGGCAGAAATCAGCCCTTTCTCGATGCAATGCCTGGCAAGTTGGTCAATCGGATCGCGGCGCGACATGGCTTCGATTTCGTCAGCGGGCCGGTATACGCGATGGTCGTCGGACGACGTATGCGAACACAGCCGGTCCAATTCACACCACAACACGGTGGGGCCTTCTCCGGACCGCGCCCGCCGAACGGCAGCGCCGCCGGCCTGAAAGACGGCAAGGGGATCGCGACCGTCCACGGGCATTACATGCGCATCGTTCAATGCGCGCAGCTTATATGGAGTGAGATGCGCCGTGGGCGTGCTGATGCCGTAGCCATTGTCTTCGACCACGAAAACCACGGGGAGTTGTTCCTGCAACGCAAAGGCCACGGCCTCGTAGTACTCGCCCTGACGCGTCGCGGCGTCGCCGATCGTGCAAAGCACGACGCCGTCACGCTGGTTCAGCTTGAACGACCACGCGGTACCCACGGCTGGCAAACACTGCGAGCCCGTGGGCGTTGCGACGCTGAACACGTTGAGCGCGCGGTCGCTGTAGTGGCCCGGCATCATACGGCCGCCCGAACTCGACGCCGCCCGGGCATAGTAGGCGAGCGCCAAGTCGTAGCTTGAGATGCCCCGCGCCAATGCGAGCGGCCGGTCGCGATAGTATAAATACAGGTAGTCTTCGGGCTTCAGGTGATACGCGAGCGCGGCGAGCGGCTCATGCCCCATCGCCGAAACCTGGAACCAGCCTTTGCCCTGACGCAATAGCACGCCTTCCCGGCGGTCCCCTTCGCGAGACAGGAACATGAGTTTCAGGAATTCGACTTCGGGGAGTCTGCGGATCTGTTCGTTCAGAAGTTTGGATTCACTGCTCACGCGATATCAATCCGTCCCGGTAAAGAATCATCGTTACACTACCCGGAAAGACTACTTACGGACGCGCCACTTTTCCAGTATCTTTCCTTCGTTTTCGACCTACCGTACGGTATTGAGTGTTCGCGGCACCCATAGACATCCCGACGAACAAAAGGTCTACGTCATCGTAGGGGCATACTCTATCAAACGGAAATCTTCCGGCGTGCAGTTCGGCCGCAACCTACCCGTCAATTCACCCGCCGCGACCAACGCGCGGGTAACCAGTTTCTCCCCCGCGCCGAGTCCTACATAGGTTGCCGTCGTACCGCCGTACCCGCCCGCGGCGGCATCCTTGATCGTGGGAAAGTAGATATGAAAGTCGTTCGCATAGCCGACGAGCAACGTATCGCGCACGGGTGACTTCGTCTTCAGGTCCAATTGGAACTGCACAAACAATTCACCCGGCATGAAGGCGAGGGCAAGATCGTCGTTGATGGTCAACACGGAAAGTGGCACATGCAAGTCGGCTTCCAGATCGTCGAGATACCGGTCGAACATCCCGCCATACACCGCTCGAAATACTTCCTGATGTTCCGGATCCTGAAAGTCCCACCGCGTACCAACCTCGACCATCTCCTCCCGATAGGCGAGGCGCGGCTGCGCGACCTCGGAGGCAGTAATCTTGGGCAATGCACTGAGAATTGCGGTCGCGCACTCCTTCCCGACCGCGCGCATGGCATCCACACCGCCATCGCTCAAGGGCGTCTTGTCGAGGTAAGGATTGATGTCGCCCGCGCCGCCTTGAAGAAACAGGCACGGCGCGCCCGTTTCACGCTCCACCGCGCGATACATCTCGCCGACCCAATCGGCGGTGATTTCCCGGTTGTCTGAACCCAGCACCACCGGATGACACGCGAAATGGACGAGTGTGGCAAAGCGCGATCCGTCCGTTCGCTCGAACGCGATGATGGTGGCCTCGGCATCTACCGGTGAGGTGGGGATGCGTTCCGCGTTGCGCCAGAGCATGAGGCAGCGTCCATCCTCCGTGAGGACCCGGCGGTTGTGGCCGATGTCAAACGCAGTATGCCCCACGCCGATTCGCACGGGCTCCAACTGCGCGACGGCGTCGTCGATGCAATCGCCAAGCCGCGCCTCGATCACCGTTGCATGAGGGGCGGACTCATCTTCCATCACGGGTCCGCCGTGGGTATGCGATGCCGTGAAGACAACGTGGGTGACGCCTATCGCTGCGGCGCGTTCGCGAATGCGATCCATGGCAGGTCGCGCTGGCGCCCGGCCGAGGTCCATGGTGACGACCGCAACGGTTGTATCCGCGCCCCGCAACACGATCGCCTGGGCCTTCAAGGCGTCCAGCGCCCCGGTCGACGGACCAGACCGGTTGCTGTACCCCCACATGGGAACTCCCGGTTCGGGAGTAATATCGCGCACCCCAATTCCTGCCAACATCGCACCCCCTCCCATTTGCTGCGCGCCTCCCGTATCGGCAGACGCCGCTCCCGCGACCGCGAGCGCTGCAGAAGTCTTAATAAACGTACGACGCGATACCGTGTTCATGGCTTGTCCCTCGCATTCGGCGAATTCTGGACTCCCGGATATTCTACGAAACCTGTCCCACCGTTTCCCAGGGTCACGCGACGGGTGCTATACTGACGCGCTGCTGCCGGGAGCACGTCCGCAAGCCGTTATCAGAGACGGCAGAGCGACATCGAAATCGGGATTGGAAAGCACTTGCGCTTTCAGCTTCGATCCCGATAGCGATAGCGATCCCGATAGCGATTTCGAGAAACGTGAGTGGTGCAACCGCAGGTGAATGCCGATCACCGTTCCGCCGCGGCGGTGGCGCTGACCGCTGCTGAGATGAAATCCGGAGGCACGTAGAATGCCGGTAAGCACGTCCGTTCATATTACGCACTGTCTTCAATACATCATCGCGCTCGGGCCCCGTTCGATCCTGGACATAGGCTGCGGGTTTGGGTTGTGGGGCTTCCTCTGCCGGGAGTACCTCGACGTCATGGAGGAACGGGTCCAACCCGAGGCGTGGCGAATCCGCATCGACGGCATCGAGTTGTTCGAACCCTACATTCAGTCGCACCAGCGCGCTTTGTACACCAATATCACGATCGGCGATATCCGGGAACTGGCCCCGAAGGTGGACCAGTACGAACTCATCATCGCGGGAGACGTCATCGAGCACCTGGACAAAGAGGACGGCGAACGGGTCATTGAACAGCTCTACGAGAGGGCGACTCGCGCGCTGCTCGTGAACATTCCCCTGGGGGACGGCTGGGATCATCCGGAACGGCATGGCAATCCCGGCGAACTGCATCGGAGTCAATGGACGCCCGAAGACTTCCTCGCGTACCCAAATATTGCCCAGATGTTTGAGTTGCCGGCAGGGGCCTACGGGAGCTTTTTCTGCCCCAAGGATTGCACGGTCGAGCAACGTGTGGAGGGATTGCTCCAGGCTGCGGATTACGCCCGTTCGTCGGGGCATGTGGAGAAAGCGCTCGGGCTGTTGCAGCAAGGGCGCGAGCTGGATCCGAAGCATCGCGACACGATTCTGTTCTTGTCGGATACCTTGCTCGCGGCGGCAAGGTATCCCGAGGCCGTACACGTTCTGGAAGAAGCGGTGCAACGCGACCGCGAATTCCATTTTGCCTTCCTCGCCCTGGCCCGCATTCTGAAGATTCTGGGACGAACCGATGAGGCCCGTTTTTACGCGCAGTCGTTAATCGACAACTCCGTCGTGGGAGAGGACGTGCACAGGCAGGCGCGTGCCGTGCTGGAGTCGTAAATCATCCGTCGCGAGCGACCCAATCACCGATGGCGCGAACGGCATCGCCGGGGATGGTATGTCCCTCCTCGTGCCTGAAGCGCTCCACGGTATATCCCCTTTCGGTCAACTCCGATTCCGCCTCCTCCGCCTTTTCGACCGGTACCAACGGATCGTTGTCGCCGTGCACGAGCAGTACGCGGAATGGAGTGGCCGTCCCGAGTGGGTCTCGCACGTCGCTCGGCAGATCCGCTCCGCACGCGATAACGCCACGAACCGGGACCGCGCCCGAAACGGCGAGCCGGTATGCCATGGCGCCGCCCTGGCTGAACCCGAGAACGTAGATGCGGTTGTGGTCGAACGATTCTCGCTCCCGTAGCTGCGCAATCAGCCGGGTCATGTACCCGATGAAATCGCGAATGGAGTTTTCCTTCTCGTACATGGTCAGCCAGTTGCACCCGACCTTCTTGGGGTCGAGTTGCATGTAGATCTGGTGAGGCCCCTGCGGCGCGGCGAGCAAGATGCCCTGTTCCCGGATCGACGCCGGGGATCGAGCGAATCCCTTGCACTTCTGCCCGTAGCCGTGCAAGGCTATGAGTAGCGGCGGCGCCGATGATGAGGCGGGGTCCGGACGCAACACGGAATAATACACAGTGAAGTCAATAGCCAGAGGCTCAACATTGATGTCGGGTATCACGCGGTATTCACTCCGAAAGTTAATGCTTGGGGGAGTCCCGTTGCCGTGAACTCCATCGTATCCAATCCGTACTCGAATGACGAGATCCCCTGGGTCAAGGGAAACCTGCACGCTCATACCACGAACAGCGACGGCAAGCGAAGTCCCCAGGTGGTGGTGGATACCTATGCCGCCCGCGGCTATGGATTCCTGACCATCAGCGATCACGACTACTTGACGGACCCGGCGACCCTGCGCGATCACGGGATGACCCTGATTCCGGGCAACGAAGTCACGGCAAGGGGCCCGCACGTGCTGCACATCGGCGCGTCACAGCTACTCGATCCCGATCCCGACCGCCAAACGGTGCTCAACCAGATTGTCGATTCAGGAGAACTCGCTATCATCGCTCATCCCAACTGGGAAGACGATTTCTCGCACTGTCCCCAGGCCGCGCTGGAATCCTGGCGCGGCTACATGGGAATTGAAATCTACAACGGCGTCGTTCGCCGGTTGACGGGAAGCCCATTGGCGACGGACCGGTGGGACCGATTGTTGGGCCTTGGGCGCCGCGTGTGGGGTTTCGCCCACGACGACAGCCATCGCGACGGCGATGACGAGCTGGCCTGGATCATGGTGCAGACGGAGTATCGCGATGCAGCGGCAATCATGACTGCGATCCGGCAAGGGCGCTTCTATGCCAGCACCGGGGTCGAGATCGAAGGAATCCGCGTGTGCGGAAATACGATCGCCGTGCGAACACGCAACGCGGAGCGCATCGTCGTCCATTCCGATTTTGGCCGCCGCCAAGCGGCCGTCGACGACACCTGTATTTCCTTCACCGTCCCGGAAACGGGCGCGATCACGTACGTTCGATTTGAATGCTGGGGGCCGGGTGACGCGATGGCGTGGACGCAACCGTTCTTCCTGAATCCCTAGTCAATTCTACATGGTCCGCAAGGGCCGACGGCCTACCAATCCGTATGTTCGGAATGAAAAATCCAACCATATTGTAGGTATCACTGCATCAATCGTGGACCGATAGGCACCCATCTCCTCGAACCTAACACATTGCAAACAACGCGGAAACAGGCACATAGCTCGCAACGCTCCCTTTGGCAGGTCCCCTTGGCATAGGCGTTGCTTACGTTGGTCAATCTCATTCGGGCGTGCCCCGCTCGGAGGAGGTGGCGTGCGCGACCGGGGCGAGGTGCGGGAAACTCGATTTCTTGAGGTTACCGCAGACCCTTCGTTATACTGCCAATTCCGTCGTAGTACCACGAAGTGTGCCGGAGCAACGCATGATGAAGGGGAACGCACAGTGAAAAAAGTAGAGGCGATTGTAAAACCGTTCAAGCTTGAAGAGGTCAAGGAAGCTTTGGCCGGCGTTGGAATTCAAGGACTTACCGTATCGGAAGTCAAAGGATTCGGACGTCAGAAGGGGCACAAGGAGCTGTACCGCGGCGCCGAATACGTCGTCGAGTTCCTGCCCAAGGTCAAGCTCGAGATCGTCGTCAACGACGACAAGCTGGAACAGGTGGTCGAAGCCATTGTGAAAGCGGCGTCAACGGGCCGCATCGGTGATGGCAAGATTTTCGTCTCCCCCATCGAGGAAGCGATCCGGATTCGCACCGGCGAATCCGGCGATATTGCCATCAGTTAGCTCCCGCCTGTTGCCCGGAGCGATGCGTTGGCTCGAAAACACCGTTAGGTACGTACGGAGGACAAAATGCGGAAAGATCTCAGTCCAAAAGATGTGGTCGACCTCATAAAGAAGGAAGAGGTCAAGTTCGTCGATATCCGGTTCATGGACTTCCCGGGTTTGATGCAACACTTCTCGATCCCGGCCCGTGAATTGAGCGAGGATACCTTCGAGGATGGCCTCGGGTTCGACGGATCGAGCATCCGGGGCTGGCAGGCCATCAACGAGAGCGACATGCTCGTACTGCCGGATCCGAAGACGGCGACCATCGACCCCTTCTCGGAAATCAAGACCCTCATTTTGTACTCGAATATCCTTGACCCGATTACGAAAGAGCGGTACAGCCGTTGCCCGCGTTGCATCGCGCAGAAGGCCGAAAACTACATGGTCTCGACCGGCCTTGCCGACACCGCATATATGGGGCCGGAAGCGGAGTTCTTCGTATTCGACAACGTTCAGTACGACATCAATTCGAATTCGGCGTTCCACGTAGTCGACAGCGCGGAAGGCATCTGGAACAGCGGCCGTGACGAAGAGCCCAATCTGGGGTACAAGCTGCGCCACAAGGAAGGGTACTTCCCGGTTCCGCCGTCCGACTCCCTTCAGGACCTCCGCAACGAGATGGTCGACACCATGCTCAAGTGCGGGCTGAATGTGGAATGCCACCACCATGAAGTGGCGACCGCCGGACAGTGCGAGATCGATCTGCGGTTTGACAGCCTGACGCTCATGGCCGACATGATGACCATGTACAAGTACATCATCAAGAACACGGCCAAGGCGCACAACAAGACCGTCACCTTCATGCCGAAGCCGCTCTACGCGGACAACGGCTCCGGGATGCACACCCATATCAGCCTTTGGAAGGGCGGCAAGCCGCTCTTCGCGGGAGACAAGTACGCCGGCCTGAGCCAGGAAGCCTTGTGGGGCATCGGCGGCCTGCTCAAACACGCGCCCGCGCTGGTCGCGATCACGAACCCCACGGTGAATTCGTACAAGCGCCTCGTGCCGGGTTACGAAGCCCCGGTCAACCTGGCCTACTCGAGCCGGAATCGCAGCGCCTGCTGCCGAATCCCCATGTACTCGCCCAGCCCGAAGGCCAAACGCATCGAGTTCCGCGTGCCGGATCCGTCGTGCAACCCGTATCTCGCGTTCTCCGCGCTGCTCATGGCCGTCATCGACGGTATCCAGAACAAGATCGATCCGGGTTCCCCGATGGACAAGGACCTCTACGACCTGCCGGCCGAAGAGAAGGCCCTCATCCCGCAGACGCCGGGAAGCCTGGGCGAAGCGCTGGACGCCCTGGAAAAGGATCACGAGTTCCTGCTTCGGGGGGATGTGTTCACGAAGGACGTGATCGACACTTGGATCAGCTACAAGCGGGACAAAGAAGTGCTGCCCATGAGCCTGCGCCCGCACCCGTACGAGTTCTACTTGTACTACGACGTCTAAGCCGTAACTACATCTGCAAAATCGAGCGGGGTGGCAACGATACCGTTGCCACCCCGTCTGTTTTTTGACTTGCCCCGCGGCAAGGGCCCCAGCCGTCTCGAAACCCGCCGGGCCCGCTGACGGTCCAATTGATTAGACGCATGGCCGGAATCGCCAGTATCTGCCACGATCCGAGGCGCTGTACAAGGCATAGGAACAAAAAAAGGGCCGAAACGCATACACGCTTCGGCCCACACTCAACTCGCCCGGCCCCTCCGGACAGCAATCCGGGAAGGGCCGGTAGAATGCGCGATTAGAGTACCTGGTACAGAACGACCAGAATGATCAGCCACCAGATCCAAGAGAACCAGAACATGTTTTCGACCTCCCTTCTAGATGAGATGTGACGCCGCCCCTTCGGAGCGATAGTGTAAGACACCGGGGATACCCACATGTATCCCTAAGCACCATACAACCTTGAATCAATTTCGTTTCACCGTCCGGTACCCTGGTATTCGGGTTTCGCACGCATCTCGTCAATCGCCGACCCACGCGTTTCGAAACCTGTCGGCCGTTTGCCGGGTCCAACTATCAGATTCGACGGAACCACCAGAATCCGGAAGCTGCAACAAAAGACAGTTTAAACATTCTCGCTGGCAATTTTAAAGGGGTCGAAGCATTGGCCTGCCCCGACCCCAGAATCTGCGCCGAATTGTGAGCCAAATGGGCCACTAGTGCCAGCGCAACGCGTATTCGGTTCTAGTTAGAGAACCTGATACAGAAGTACGATGATCAAAATCCACCACATCCACCACCAAAACATAGTTCAAACCTCCCTTCATGTTAACGTTTACGCCACTCCCTCACGGAGTGACGAAGATGCACAACACTTGATTTGATTGAACTGTATCTTGCCTTCTCTGAAGGCAAGAGGGCAGGGTTAAAGCACTTCGTACAGAATGACGATTGCGATGATCCACCAGATCCAGGTGAACGGGCTCAAGAGCCACCAGAACGCGGCTTTGGGCGTACCTTTCATGAGTCAGACCTCCTTTCCTGCATCTCCAATCAGTCCGCTGAATCTCGGGTCCCCGGTCCTCCGCAGAACCTCACCCGAGATTGGTCTCGTGAAAACCAAGGCAGATTGTATACGAGGTTTCGAGTATTTTCAAGCCCCTTCACACCTTTCGCAGCACTGCCTTGGGCCGGATCGAAACATCTTGCGGGTACGGGCACACTATAGCACAAACTGTGGGCATCCTCAATAGAGAATATGTGGACAGCCGCGTCACGATAACGGTTTCGGGACCCGCTTCGCATCCCCGCGAAACCATGGAGGCGTGGACCCGGTCAAACTCCTAAAGCGAAACAAAAAAAGTGTGGCGAATCCGCCGTGGATTCGCCACAAAAACTGCTAAGGAAAATGAGGTGTCCGGTACTAGACCTGAAGGTTCCAACCGGCCTCGAAGAACACCGCAAGGATGTACCATACGGCTACCCAAAACCACCAGAAAAGCAAAAACATAGCCTTTTTCTCCTTTCGTTTCTACGAATGGTCGAACAGCACTAGACCCTAACTGTAGAGCTATCGGACCGGGAGAAACAACGAAGCATCGTCAACTGCTTCTCCTTCCGCTTCCGACTGGCGCCCACGCGACTAGCATCGCACAGCGCCAAGCGTACCTGGGTCTAAGCTTCCAGCCTTAGAACGGGTAAAGCCCAGCGTAGAAGACGTTCCACACCAACCACCAGAAAAGCCAGAATCCCCACAGCAAAAGAAACATACCTAGACCTCCTTTCATGTTGATCGTTCTTCGTTGCCCCCCATGGAGCGTGGCGACAGTATAGCATAAGAGATCCTGAGAAACAACGAGTTGTGGGAGAAAATCTCTCGTACCCATGGTGCTGTGCCCCAGGGCCATACGTTCACAGCAAATTCGAAATCCGAAGCACGAAATCCGAAGCTAATTCCAAGGATCGGAACCTGAATGGATGCCCCCTGTGGCTTGGGCGTCCTCGCCCAAGAGGTCTGCCGGGGTAGCCCGCAGGTTACATCCCCAGGAGCTTGTGCGAGGACGCCCAAGCCATGGCTACTGTCTCGAAATGGGACTGGTCTCCGGCATGGTTTTTAGGGCATTATCGGCGTTGATGAGCCAATCGCGGCCACGGAGAATCTCACGGTGAACGCCAATCCGCCCAATATCCTCTTCATTATGACCGACCAGCAACGCGCGGACGCGTTGCAAGCAGCGGGGAATCCCCTCATCTTCACCCCCAATATGGACCGGTTGGCCGCGCGGGGCGTCCGGTTTACGCGCGCGTATTCCACCTGCCCGGTCTGCGTTCCGGCCCGGTACACCATCCGGACCGGGCGGGAACCCCACACCACGGGGGTCTATTCCAACGCGGCGCCGGACCCGGTCGAAGGGCAGCCGGCCGCCATGGAGGACCGCTGCGGACCCTACCTGGCGCGAACGATGACCGGCCTCGGCTACCGGACCTTCGGGATTGGGAAGTTCCACTCCCAGCCCCGCGACGAAGACCTGGGATACGAGGTCCATCTCCACAGCGAAGAACTGTTCGGATCGCCGGAGGACCGGAAGAAGGACGCCTATTGCCGGTTCATCGCGGGCGAGCATCCCGCGTTCTCCTATATCGAGGATTATATGGGCGAGCGAACGGAAATGTACTACATGCCCCAACAGAGCCCCCTTCCGCCGGAGCTGACGGTAGAATCGTGGGCGGCCGACCGCGCCGTGGAACAAATACAGTCCTCGGATTCGCGTCCGTACTTTGGCTTTGTATCCTTCATCGGGCCTCACCCGCCGCTGGCGCCGCCCATCCCTTTCAACCGGATGTACGATCCCGACGAGATGCCTAACCCCATCCGGGGTGACATTGCAGTCGATCACATGGACGAACAGATCCCCTGGATGAACCACGCCGTGTGGGCGGAGGACATCAACGATGCCCACGCGCGCGTGCTTCGGGCGCGATACTATGGCGAGATCTCCTATATCGACCAGTGCCTGGGCCGCATCCTGGACGCGGTAGACGCCCGCGACGACGCTGCCAACACGCTGATCTGCTTCTACTCCGACCACGGCGACCACCTCGGCGACCACCATGGCTGGCAGAAGGAGAGCTATTTCGACGTATCCTGCCGCGTGCCGTTCCTGGTGAGTTGGCTGGACCGGCTCGACGCCGGAGTCGTGAGCGACAATCTGGTATGCCTGACCGACCTCTTCGGCATCGCCACCACCGCCGCCGGCGCGCCGGACCTGCGAGACGGCTCGGACATTCTGGGCGCACTATGGGGCACGGCAACGCCGCGCGAGCGGGTCATCGGCCTCTACGGCACACCGGGCACGCCCCGATTCAAAGTCATGGTCCGCGAAGGCGACTGGAAATACGTCTACTTCGCGAACGGCGGTACGGAACAACTCTTCAACCTAACCGAGGATCCCCACGAGCTGCGGCAACGCGCGCAGGACAAGCCAGACGTCGTCGCACGACTCCGCGCAACCGCCGTGGAGGCCGTAAACGTGCCCAACGCGAACCGCGCCCTCGACGCCGGCGGCCTTGTCGCCTTCCCCTTCGAAGCCCGCCCCTTCCGCCGTATCGTACAGATGGACCGGTCCCGCGACATAACCGGCTTTCCGGAGAACCCGGGGGACCTGTTTGCCGGAACCTAGTGTCCTGAGCCCTAAGTTCCTTCTCAAGAATCTTGTGTGACGTGTTGGTCAAAGTCCCCCTTTGAAGGGGGATTTAGGGGGATGTTCCCTCAGATACCGGGACAAAAAATGAAAAGAATCTCAAATTCGCTACGCTAGCGGCTCCCGTCGCCTGACTCGATCGGGGGCGTGGTCTCTGTCTATATTGTCCGTATATCTGCCTCTGTTCTCTGACGGCAACGGATGGGGATGCCGGTTGGATTCCAGGTCGAGCGCGGGTGAATGAGATTTGCCGGGCGGCATACTTTGTCTTCTACGCAAAGGGTTGAATGATGCGATTTTGGTGCGCACGATTGGGTTCTTTTCTGTCATTGGTGCTCCTGAACGTTTCCGCGTGCTTCGTTGCGGTCGCGCAGGGGACCGCACTCCTGCCGGAACAGGAAGCCGCGTTACGGGGGATTGCCCGGGCCGAAACCGTTGACTGGACGGATTTGACGGGGGCTCAGGCCACCGCGTTGCACGAACGGGCGGAGCGGTATCTCGATCTGTATCAGAAGTACCACTTGCCCCACGGCTTGAATGCCGACGTCTGGTGGAACGACTACGAGCGGTCGAGTGTGAGCCGGCTTGAGGGGCTTGGCGACAGCGCGGCGTGGACAGGACATTACCTGGCAGCCCTCGCGTTGAAACACAACGTCACGCAAAACGCGAAGACGCGGTCGGACATTCTGGCCGTGTTGGACAAGTTCGACCTCCTCACCGTCGTGAGCGGGCGGGAAGGGTACATCGCGCGGTACGCGGGTCCGGCCGATGACGCGGGCTATCGCGAGTACTACAGCGTGTACGGGAAGGGCGAGGATCCCGATCGCCCGGGGCTCGGGAAACGGGCGTTTCGCGGTGTTGAACCGTACACGGACCTCGTCTGGCTGGGGTATAGCTCCCGCGACACCTACGATGGCGTTAACTTCGGCCTCGCAATCGCGTTGGCCTATGTACGCGATGACGAGGTCGAGGGGCGCGTGAAGCGCATCGTCGAACGGGTCGTCGACCGCCTCATCGAGGATTCGTGGGACATCCCCGATGGAAAAGGCAATACGACGCGCGCGACGCCGACGTACAAGGCGGCGTGGATGCGCACGGCCCTGTCGGTCAATGGCGAGAAGTATGGCAGCCTCCGGGAAGAATATGCGGAGATCTGCGCCTGGATTGCTCAACGCTCGTCCCTCAAGTCGCCCTTCGAGCGGGAGTATTTTGCGAATAACTTACTGTTCATTCGCTTGTCCGCGCTATGCGCGCTCGAGAAGGATCCCGAACTGAAGAAGCTCCTCAACGGCGCGCTCACGGGGATGTACTTAGAAACGCGCGACCACCTCAACCCCCACTTTGCCGCCATCTATCTGCTTGCGACGGGCGATACGGAGAATGAGGAAGCCCGCGCGCTGGTACAAGGACTGTTGATCGACTTCCCCGGCCCGCCCAAGTTTGGACGTGCCGTCGACCTCCGAAAAGATACGTCCATCGAAATGCAGGACGACGAGTTCACGAAGTACGCCCTGCTATCGCGGGAGCGGGTACCCAGCGATTTCTACTGGCAACGCTCGCCGTGCCTGAGCCACGGCAGCTTCGATCTGCCCTACGAGTTTCCCGGGATCGACGTGTTTCTGCCCTACTGGATGGGGCGCGTGGCCGGTGTGATACCGGCGCCGAATTAGGAAACGCTCACTCGACCTAACCCCATTGCGCGTTCCAGACGCTAGTGCTAGTATTACAAAAGGATCACGGGCGCACGGATCACCCGCGCGAAACCACCGGATCAATGAGGGGGATCAATAAATGGTTGCCGTTTCCATTTGTTGTCGAGAGAGTTTATCAGACGTTTCCAGAAAGTCGAAAGGAGAAAGACGGTGTTTATGCTGAAAGCGGTGTTCTTCGTGTTTCTATTGGCACCCGTGGGCGGGGGGGCAGTTGGCGCGCTCATTGCAGCAATCTCGTTCGTGATGTCAGGGGAATATGCGTCGTTTGGAGCTTCATTTGGCATTCCGATCGGTGCGTTTACCGGGTTAATACACGGACTGATTTTTGTGTGGTTTTTGCCCGAAGAATCATTAACCCGCTTGATAGTGTACCTAACTCTTGGGACGCTACTCGGAGCGATGCCCATGGCGTTGATTCCCGATTTTGCGGTACCTGCATGGTTTGGCGGGGTTGTCGGGTGCTGGGTCGCGTTCGGATTGTTTAAGAGCAAACTAATTGAACATTATATGGGTGCGGAATAATTGGGGACATCCATGATAGGTATAAGTCAAGAGGCAAAGCGGGCGGTTTGCCATTCTGCGCCGAACTAGGGATCGCTCACTCGATCTCCCCTTGTACGAGTCTTGTAGCGCCCGGTTTTCATGCCGGACGAAACTCAAAGCCGCACATCTGCGGGGAAACTGCGCCCGCCATGGAAGGCGGGACGCTACGGATCGCCGTATGCGGATTCTTACCACGGGCTGCTCATGGACTTGTTTGCCGGGGCGTAGCTTGCGCAAGCGGACATTTCTAAATTGCATTGCTAGCTCCCGTGACCGGATTCGATCTCGGGGGCGATCCTTTTTATACTGTCCGGCATGAAGAACAAGCTATCGCGACGGGAATTCTTGTACCGGACTACGGCGGCGGCGGCGACTTTGCCGGCAGCACTGTATGGCATTTCGCATGCGTCTGCGCAGCAACGGCCAAACATTGTCTTCATCTGCACGGACGACCAGGCGCCCTGGGCCTTGGGGCGGTCGGGGAATCCGGACGCCCATACGCCCAATCTGGATCGGCTCTTTGACGAGGGCGCG
The DNA here is from genome assembly GCA_045863335.1 of Candidatus Hydrogenedentota bacterium. Classification (GTDB taxonomy): domain Bacteria; phylum Hydrogenedentota; class Hydrogenedentia; order Hydrogenedentales; family SLHB01; genus JAHDWY01. Next base: position 84,774 of record BTVY01000021.1, read on the forward strand.
TATCTCACCGGCGCGTTCGTGGTCACGCCGGTGTGTTCGCCTTCCCGCGCGTCGACCATGTCGAGCCGCTACGGCACGGAAGTGGGCATCACGGACTGGATCAATCACCGGCTCGACGATGAGGCCCACCTTGGACTGCGCGCGGAGTTTCCCGTGTGGCCGGAACTGCTCCACGAAGCCGGCTATCACACCGGGCTGGTGGGCAAGTGGCACTTGGGCACCGATCCTCAGTACCACCCGAAGAAGCGGGGATTCGAGTATTTCTCGGGCTTTCTGACCGGCGGCACGAACCCCAAGGACCCCGAGCTGGAAGTCGACGGGGAGAAGAAAGCGCATCAAGGGCTCACCGTGGACATTCACACGGACTACGCGCTGGAGTTCTTGAAGCAGGATCACGGCGGCCGGCCTTTTGCGCTGAACGTACACTACCGATCGCCCCATGCCCCGTACCTTCCCGTGGCCGATGAGGACATGGCGTTCTTCGACGACGAGTCCATCGACATCCCGAACCCGACCCTGCCGGGGCTGGACGCGGAGCGGGTCGAGAGACTCATGCGCGAATACCTCGCGAACGTGGCGGGGATCGACCGCAATGTCGGGCGGATCCTGGCCTATCTCGACGAATCCGGTTTGGCGGAGAACACCATCGTCGTGTTCACCAGCGACCATGGATACAACGTGGGCCAACACGGTATCCTCCACAAAGGCAACGCGCGGTGGATCCTCACAAAGTTCCGGGAAAACCGCGGGGTGGACGGAACCAACGCGCGGCCGAACATGTTTGATACTTCGCTGCGCGTGCCCACCTGCATCCGTTGGCCGGGGGTGCTCGCGCCGGGCACGGTCCTCGACGAAACGACGACCAATCTGGACTGGTTTCCCACGATCCTGGAGATGGCCGGAGTCGCAATCCCGCAGGAGATCACGATTCGCGGAAAAAGCATCGTGCCGCTCCTGCGCGGCGATGCGGGTATCTGGAATGACGAGTTCTACGGCGAATACAGCCAGCATCACTACGTGGAAACCCACTTGCGCATGTATCGTACGCCGCAGTGGAAACTGATTCGCGATTTTAAAAGGCCGGGATACGGGGAGTTGTATGACCTCGTGAACGACCCGACGGAATCGACCAATATGATTGACGCCCGAGAAACGCGCGGGATCGTGCAGGCGCTCGACGCGCGCATCCGCGCGAAGATGGAGGAAACCGGCGATCCCGTTTTGGAATTGGCGTCGGCCGTCTAATCCGCGCACCTGCGATCGTGTGCCTCGCGCTGAAGGGATTCCCAAGTGCAACCAAGCATCGCCGTGGCCGGCGGTTGGGGGTATATCGGCCAGAAGTTCATCCAGGCGGCATGCCGGCTGGGTTGGCGTGTGTACGTCTACGACCCCTCGCCCATTCCGGCGCCGATGAAGTCCCTCCCCATCGAGGTGTTCGACGACGAATCCCGGTTCTACGAATTGCCCGCAACCCTCTATCACTTGGCGCTCCACCCGCATCACCGGAGGGCCGCGTTGGAGCGGCTGTTCGCGCGCGCCGATGCCGGTCAGAAACCGATCGTCCTGTGTGAGAAGCCCATGGCCGATCCCGGGAACCCCGAGGAAGGACGCTGGCTGCTCCAAACGTGCCGCGCGTCGGATACGATCGTGCTCTTCGATTTCATCGAGTTGTTTGACGACATTACATTGCGGGTCCACCAGTTCCTATCCCAGTTCCGTCACGTGTCTTTGCAGCGCATTCATATGTGGCGGTCCAAGGATCGCGAAGACCCGTCGATCCCGCGCAACTACAAGATCATGGTCCCCATTCAGTATCAGGAGACCGTGCATTGCATCGCTTACGTGCTCAGCCTTTTCGCCCAAAGTCCACCTGGGCTGGAGGGGGCATTCGCGCACGGCGTCCGCATAACGGGAAAATCGGAACGCTACGCGCCACCGAATCCGGAAGACTATTCCGTCCCGGTGGATGGAAAGGTCGAAGGCACAATCCAACTCGGGGAGACCTCGGTTCATTTGCACACCGATTTCAAATCGGGGGCGCTCTTCACCAAGCGGCGAACAATTGAGGGCATCGGCGATGGCGTGCCGTTCCATATCGAGGCCGAACACCTGGAAGGCCGGAAGTATCTGATCATCAACGGGACTCGGACCGAGATCCCACCCGATGCGGAGGCATACCACCAGGTCATCCAGCGATCGGTTCAGTGGGTCACGGAACACGGCGGCGACGTCAACGCGAATCTGCGATTTCCCAATACGACCTTTGCGTGGTACACCTATCAGCTTTCCGCCATGCTGTGGGATAGCTGCAACGAAGGCGCGCTGAAGAGCGCCAAATCCGCGCGGGAGATTCTGAACTACGAGCCCGGGTACCCGCATCATCTGCGCGAAGGAATGGGCGAATGAATCGCGGCGACGCACTTGCGCGGCTGTCGCCGGATGAGACTCCTCACACGTGGCCAAGTCACTCACCACCAGTAGAACTGGTGGCTTGAGGAAGGCCCCTCAAAGGGGCCCGCAGCAAAAGAGAAGAACATCCCCCTTCAAAGGGGGAAAGCCATGCAACGCTTCGCGTTGGGTTGGGGATTGTCGATACCCGGGTTCGGAGAAGGTTACGCGGCATATACCGATTGCCATAGTTACGCATAATTCCCCCTTTGAAGGGGGATCAAGGGGGATGTTCTTCTCCTCCTTCTCAACGCGCTCGGTGCTCCGATCCTGTACGATGCACGACGGAACGGCACAGCCTTGTCGATTTTCACCACGCCATGGCGTGTGGCTTAATGAACAGTTAAGGAGACGCAACCAATGCCAATGGCACCCCAAGGACTTTCCAAAATGGAAGTACTCGAACGGCTTCAGGCGATGAAGGCCCGCGACTTGCCGTGGCGGTCGGGCAAGGTCTTGGCGTACATCTACGACGGCGGCGAATCGGTTGAGCATGTGACCAAAGACGCCTACGCCATGTATCTCGCGGAGAACGGTCTCGACTTCACCAGCTTTCCGAGCATGGTGAAACTGGAGCGGGACGTCATCCGGGCGGTCGCGGACCTCCTGCGCGGGAGCGAGGGCGTCGTCGGGAGTTTCACCTCCGGCGGCACGGAAAGCATCTTGTGCGCGGTCAAGACGGCGCGGGACTGGGCGCGCGCACACCGGCCGCACATCACGACGCCGGAAATCGTAATGCCGTTGACCGCCCATCCGGCGTTCTACAAGGCCGCCTGGTATTTTGGTTTGAAGGTGGTGGCGTGCCCATTTGATCCGCAATCGTACCGCGCCGACGTGGCCGCAATGCGTGAGGCAATTACCGAGAACACGATTCTCCTTGTCGGCTCCGCGCCGGGCTACGCCCAGGGCGTGGTCGATCCCATCGCCGAGATCGGACAACTCGCGCTCGCTCGAGACCTGCTCTTCCACGTCGACGCCTGCGTGGGCGGGATTCACTTGTCCATCATGCGCCGCGCGGGATTCAACGTGCCGGACTTCGACTTCTCGATCCCCGGCGTAACGTCCATGTCCACCGACATGCACAAGTACGGCTATGCGGCCAAGGGCGCGTCGACGGTGTTGTATCGCAACGCGGAACTGCGCCGCTTCCAATACTTCGCCTGCGTGCGCACGACGACCTACGCATTTATCAACTCGACCGTCATGAGCACAAAGTCCGGCGGGCCCGTGGCGGGGGCCTGGGCGGCGTTGCATTTCTTGGGTGAAGACGGCTATGCCGAAATCGTCCGGGAAGTAATGGAGACGACGCATGCCATGATCGATGCGGTGAACGCCATCGACGAACTGCACGTCCTCGGCAAACCCGAGATGTGCATGTTCTCGTTTGCATCCGACGCGCTGAACATCTACCAGGTCGCCGACGCCATGAAGAAACGGGGCTGGTACCTCCAGCCTCAGTTTTCCACGCCCTACTCCCCCGCCAACCTTCACGTCACCGTGACGCGGGCGAACGTGGGCAAAGCCCCCGAGTTCGCCGTCGATCTCCGGGACGCGGTGAACGACGTGCTCGCATCCGACGCCCCCATCCGCGCGGAGGATCTCCGCGCGCAACTCCTCAACTCGGACTCGCCTCAAGACATCCGCCAACTCAGCAGCGCCTTCGGCATCCAGAACGGCACGCTCCCCGACGACCTCGCCCTCGTCAACACCGCGCTCGACATCCTTCCCGACGACGTGGTCGAAGAGTTGCTCATCGACTTCATGAGCGACTTGTTTGCGTGAGACCTTGGTTGTGACGCGTTACGCGCGTTCTCGGGCTGTCCTCCGGATTGCGATGACGGCACCCAGTGACAGCGCGAACAGCAACAGCGCGATCATCCAGGGCGTTTCGAGCGGCACCGCTTTGGTTGCAGGGTTGTCGGATGCGTCGAGCGGATCCGTGCCCCAATGCGACTCCTCAATGTCCGTGTAGCCGTCGTTGTCGTCGTCGGGGTCGACGTCGTTTCGGATGCCGTCGTTGTCCGTGTCTTTCGGGAACGTGTCGTCGCCGTCGAGGATGCCGTCGGCATCGTCATCAGGATCGGAGGCGTTGGGAATCCCGTCGTTGTCCGTGTCCAGCGGGAAGGGATCGTCGCCGTCCAGATAGCCGTCGTTATCGTCGTCCGGATCCAGGTCGTCCGTTGTCCCATCGCCATCGGTGTCCAGCTTGGCGCCGATGCCGTAGAGCGAGAAATGGTCGACGGTGAAGGATATCGTGTTGTTGACCAGATCGCGCGCGACGATGGTCGTCACGGGGATATCGAACACGCCCGTGCCGGAGTTGTACTGGAATACTTCGAGATTGGCTTCGTCCAACCCCGCCACCTGACCGTCGGTGTACGAGACCGTGACGGTGATAGGCGAGCTGAACTGGGTCCCTTCGGGACCGAATTCGCGGACGACCGGAATCGCACTCACCCCTGCCGGGAGTTCCGCAGGCTGAGCGGGATCGATGGGCGTCGTAATCTGGATCTCCTGCGGTTCTCCCACGGGGAAGTCGATCATGGTCCCCGCGTCGATGGCCACGGAAGTACCGCTGGCGTCGGAGAACTGCTGATCCTGGAACACGGAGATGTCGTTGTTCGCGGGCGCGCCGACGACCGAGCCGCCCACGCGTTTCGACACTTCCAAGGTCGTAATCATGAGATGCGTGACCCCGGCCACATCCTTGATGTAGGTCAGACGAGTGCCGCCCGGTGTGGGAACGGCGACGGCTTGGTTGCCGGGAGCCGTCAGGCGGATCTCCGGTTCGAACCCATGGGCGCGGGCGATCATGATATCGAAGTCTGAGGCCGCCAGGGATGCAAAGAAATCGTCGTCCCGGAACACGCGGTTCCAATCCTCCGAATAGAAGACCAGCGTCTCGTCGGTGGAGAAGAACGGGGCGAACGAACCCTTCGGCGTGATACCGGAACGAATGTCGATGAGGAAATCGTCGTCCAGAGCAACCGGCGCGAGCGACGAGTACTGCGTCGCCCCCTGGTAGGGCGCGGTCAGGATATCCTGCAAGTTCGTGAGGATGTAGACGTCGCTCTGATCGCCAATGCCGGGCGTGGGGCTGCTGTGATAATCCGCGAAGGTCACCGCGGTGCCGTCGGCGTTGACGGCCGGCCAATCCACGTCCACGCCTACTCCCGTCAGGTTCGTCACGATCTTCGGCAGCCGCGAGGCATCTTCCGTGCCGTCGGCAAGCACGGGTATGGCGGCCATATCGTCGCCGTGCCGGGTGACGATCCAGTTGTCCGAAGGCAGGCGCGTCATGCTGGGATCGTCCAGCGTGTACATTCCGAAGTAGAGCGGCTGCGTAACGACGCCGGAGTTCACATCGACGTGCGAATCGCCCACGACGATGGCGGAATCGTCGGGCGTCCACCAAATGGGCGCGTCCGGCGCGTTGGGTGCATCGGCCGTCAACCGCTGCCAACTCGAGGGGTCGCCGATATCCACGAGGAACACAGCGCTCTGTTGCGTGTTGATATTCACCGCCCAGAAGGCGACGCGATCGGCGCCGTTGGAGGCCTGGGCGAAGAACGCGCTGCGGCCCGCGACGTTCGAGCCGTCCACCGCTTCGCCTGCGTAGAATGCCGCGTCCAGCATTTCCGTTTCAGGTCCGAGTGCAAACTGAGGGCCGTAGGGCAACACATCGGGAATCACGCTGACTTCCGTCGTAAACTTGAAAGGATTGGGTCCCCCGCTGGGGAAGGTCAGTTCCACGAAGAAGGCGGTCCATCCATTGGCGGGGACGGGCAATTGCGCGGTGTATTCATTGGGGCCGGACGGCGCGAGGACGGAACTCGTGTAGATAGCGCCGACGTTGTCGATGTTGAAGTCGCGGGCGTTCGGGTTAGTCGCCTGCCAGAGAAGCACCTGCGATGGGGCGTCGACCGTGTTCACCGTGATTGACCCGTCTTCGTTCTTCACCCAGGAGAATTCGGGACGCGGCGTGCCCGTCAAGAGCGCGGTATACCACGCGCTGACGTCGTTCCACGCGGAGGCGTTCAGGCCGTGCCCCGCGTTGGGGACATACCGGAGATACTTCTCTCCCGGGAGCTTGTCCCAGTAGAACTGCGACGAATCGGGCAGGAAAAACTGATCCTGAGCGGAGTTCATGACAAGCTTGGGCATGGTGTACCGGTCGCGATACGTGTACGGCCCGACTTCGGCCAGGAGCGCGCCGAACTCCGGAGTGCCAAACCAGGAGGGGATGTCCATGTCGACGTAATCTTGAATCGCGGGCGCCCACCGGCCCAGCGCCGCGAAGTGGTGCTCGAAGGAGACCTCCAGGTTCAGCAGGTCGATGACCAATGGCGCAATCGCCACCACGCGGGTGTCGACGGCGGCGGTGGTCCAGGTTGTCCAGCCGCGTTTCGACGCGCCGGCCACGACGAATTGATTGACGGTATGACTGCCACCTTGGGCGCTGGCGCACAGCGCCGTGATGGTGTCCATGGCGCGCACGGCGGCTTTGGTCATGGGCAAGCGGGAGAGCCATTTCGGATCGCCCGAGGTGAGGTACTTGTCCCAGGCGTAGGCGATCTGCTCGTCTTCCCAACGGGGCACGTCGCCTGTGAAGGTGAGGGGCTGATTCGGGACCATCCGCAGGCGCGCGGTGACCGAATTGGTCGCGAGGGCCATGGCGATCAGTTCCGCGCTGTTTCCGCCTGGAGCGCCGCCGCCATTACTCCCGCCTTCGATGAACATGAATCCGGTGGTATGGGAGACCGTGTCCGGTACGGTGATGACGAGCCAATGCTCCCACAGCGTCCGATCCACTTCCGCCAACGTGAGCCAGGTCTGAGACTTCAGGTCGATGACGAAGTCGGTGTAACCGGCGCCGGGCACCACACTGTTCACCGACCACGCGTAACTCGCGTCCGGCGACGCCACGTAATCGTCCAGGGCCGTCGCCCCGGCGATACCCGGCGCCAAGAGCACGACCGCAACGAAACCCAAACAGACACCGGGAACCTTGGGTGTATACATCGCGAGACCCCTCGAAGTTCGATATGCGGACGCACCTGTCCGCAGCCCGGTGTCCATTATTTCATGGAAGACCGATGGAGGCAACAACGGCCTGTTGGAGAGGAAGCCTCTTGGGTCGAGGCGACGAGAATTGGTTTACTTAACCGGAATCTCTCAGGTATCATTTGACCAAGAGAAACGCGCATCACCGTGTACCAGGGGGGCACGGCGCGAATTTCGATTACGTTGGAGGAACCAGCACCATGGGAATCGATCCCGCAGTTCTCTTGTACTACCTGCAGTTGCTTGAACCCGTCTTCAGCTTCTTCACATCCTTCTCGGGGGTCATCCTGCAATTGTTCTTCCTGGGATTGGACTTTGGATCGTTTTTCCTCGGGTTCATTTAGTTAACGACCCAAAACATCGAGTCCGTGCAGCATCCGACGGGACAATGCTCCGAGCTTGTCGCAGCGTTGTTAGATGTCCTCAGGTAGCGGGAATCTCTTTGGTCTCGCTGACGCGCTGATTGCTCTCGTCTTGCGAAGGACGCACCGCGGGAACCGGGCGCACGACCCAGGCCAGGGCCCCGACGGCCAGCACCGCGATTTCCACGACGTAGAAGATCATGAGCGCTTTCGCAATTCCGCTGGTGAAGCCGTAGCTGTGCAGGCCCACGCCGAGCAGGTTGACGCCGAACCATGAGAAGACAACGATCATCCCGCAGCAGACCGCGCCCATGACGATGCCGAACTCGCGAATGTACCCCGCCAGGCGGGCATGCAGCATAATCAGCATCCACAACACGATCATGAGCGCGCCGTTCTCTTTCGGGTCCCAGCCCCAGAACCGGCCCCAACTGTAGTTAGCCCAGATGCCGCCGAGCACGGTCCCGACCGTGGCGAAGAGCAGCCCGAAGCACAGCACGCCGTAGGTCATCTTCGCGAGCGACCGGTAGAAGGCGGGGTCCTGCTTTCGCAGGCCGAGCGCGTACGCGAAGATGTAGACATGGGCGATGGCCGCCGCAAGCAACCCGGCGGCGTACCCCATGGTGACGGTCGTCACGTGGGTGGACAACCAGAAATTCGTATCGAGCACGGCGATCATGCTCGGCATGGTGTCCGTACCATCGATGACCTCGTATTTATTCGCGAGAAACACTCCGAGCGCACCCAGGATCGATGCCAGGGACAGGGCGATGCGCTGACGGTTCACATACTCGATGAATAATGCAACCACGACGGCCACCGCCGTGATGAAAAGGATCGTTTCATATAGCGTCGTCACCGGTGGCCGGTTGCGAATGATGCAGCGCATCGTGATGCCCGCCACGAGAACGAGCGTGGGCACGGTCACGGCGGCGAGGGTCAACCAGTTCAACGCCCGGTTCTTCGGTTTGATCCAAAGAATCGCCACGAGCAGAAAACTGAACAAATACAAATACAGGCTGCGATAGAAGAAATCCGCTTTGTAATAGGTCAATTCAAGAGGCACCTTGGCGTATTCACCGCGTGCTTCGGCTATCGCCACGGTGGCGGCATTCAGCGTCTCGGCTTCCGCCGTAAACGATTCGGGAGCGTCCACGCTCGCTGCAACGCCCTCCCACCCGCGAATCACGTCGATTTGTTTCGAAAGGTCCAGACCGGACATGAAGACAGCCTCGGCCAGGGAGGCGGGGTTGTACCATTCGCGCAACTCGCCGTCGGCCGGCGGCGGTATGACGGCCATGGCCCGCGAGTCGCCGACTGCGGCATTCATCGCGTTGATGAGCTTCTGAATCGAGGCCAGTTCCGCCTTCGTGGTTTCATCTCCTCCGTGCGCGGCGTTCGAGCTTAACGAGATGTAGGCCTCTTGCAACGCAGACGCATTCCCCAACACGGTGCTAAGCGATACCGACTCGGCCTCGCCGAATATGCCTTTCAAGGTCGCGCTGTCTCCGACGACAAATGAAGCGCGGGCGAACTCGAGAAAAGAGGTCAGCGTCTCGAATTGATGCACGTTGTGGGCCAGGTTGATGAGCTGCGTCTGCGCGGGTGTCCGCTGTTCGTCGGCGATCTGCGAGAACTGACTTGCCTGAGTGAACAACGTCATGCGCGCCGAAGCCAGGTCGTTGTACGAATAGCGCGCCCGTTCGTCGGTGGCCGAGAGACCGGTCATGGACAGGACGTCCGCGTTCTCGATGAGGAAGTTTTTGTAGTTCTTGGCGCGATCCGGGTAGAACAGGCAGTCCAGCAGCCAGGCCATAGGCTCCAAGCGCTCTCCGTCGGGCGTTTCGATACTGCGCTTCCCGTTGATGCCCAGGAGCTGGAAAGCCGCAAAGGTATCCAACGGCTTGATGCGCCCGCCTTCCTGGATGGGAATCACGGCGAAGGCGTCTATGGCCGCACCGGACCACGCGGGGCGTGTCGACGCTTCGGCGGTGTCGGCGGTTTGCGCCCAACACGTCGCGCACACAAACGCAGCGAGAAGAATGGATGCCAGGTAGTTGGAATGGCGAATCATGATGCGGTCCTCGCTTCCTTTCGGAGGTAAAGGATCAGACGGTAGCAGAAGTGGACGAGCAATCCGGCAGTGATGATGATGCACGCATAGAGCGGCCACTGATCGGAAGGATTCTTGACCACGGCGAACGACGAGAACAGTGGATCGTTCGGACCGGCGTTTTGCGGTCCCCAGGACGCCTGAAACAGGGTGTACCCTTTGTACCGGAGCGGTTTGTTCATGGAGATGTGAATCTTTTGCGTCGCCTCGGAATCGACGACGGTCACGTCGCTGCTGAAGGACGCAGGCCGGCTCGTGCCGGGGTGCAGGACGCGCGTGAAATCGTCGAGGATGACGGTGAACGGCAGGGGCCAGGTCCGCCGTCGCAAGGTGACGTCCCAGACGCCGGTGTTGGTCGCGATGCGGAACGGCGATTGGGCCATTCCCCAGAGTGCTCCTTCAAGCGTGGTGTCAGAACCTTTTTGGGCTGCGGTCGCGTAGAGACCGGCGACATTCCGTTCATTCTGCGGTTCCAGATCCAACGGCACAAGCGCGATTCCGCCGGCGATTTTGTTGCCGGCGGCCGCCGGCGCCGAGGCGGGCACCGCTGCGGCGTTACGCATGAATCCCGTGAGTGTGAGGTCAAACGGCAAGTCCGCCTGGGCGAAGGTCGCGGCTTCGTTGCCGGTAGCTTGGGAGAACCTATCGCCCGGGATCACCAACTCTTTGGCCGGCCCTTCGCCTTTGACTTCCGTTATGGCCACTTCCCATTCGTGATAGCTCTCGAACACGTTGTTCTGTTCGCCTTCGTACAAGGTCAGGTGACCGTCCTTCGACCATTTGAAGGTGATGAACCCGCCCAGCAGCATGAACAGAATGCCGATGTGCACGATGAACACGCCCAGGTGCGACCAGCCGGGCCGAAACCGCACGATTGCGCCCAGGGTGAGATTGATAAACAGAAGAACGAGGAGTGAATACACCCCGGGCAGCGGCAGCAGCGGCACGCCGAAGACTTCCTGAACGAGGAAGACCGAGTTGAAGTATTTTTCCTGTGCGGCGAACAGGCCGTGATCGACTTGCTCGAGCGTGCCGAGCAGCGTCAGCACGAGCAGGAAGAAGAGGATGACGATGCCGAAGGCGTACGACGCGAGCCCCCGGTAAATGGCTTTCAGTGTAGCAATCATTTCCAGAATACTTCCGTACTTACCGAAGTGACTCGCAAAACGCGATGAACTCGTCTTTGTTGGCCTGTACTTCGCTCGCGGGACCCGTCATCTTTACAAAGAGCGTTTCCCCTTCGAGCGGGCAAATGGCGCCGAGCAGCGCGAACGCGTCGCCACCCTGGCCGTCCATGTCCGTAAAGTCGCCCGTAATCTCGATCATCGGAGATGGTTTTCCCAAAATGGTAATGGTCGGCAACTCGGCGAGCGCGGGGCCATCCAGCGGCGCTTGCCCCATCTGCTGTTGCCAGCGGTTGACGTTTGCCTCGACGCCACCGGCCGGACCCGACAAGGAGGTGACGTAGCACTCCGTCTGGCCGCTCTCCCCCATGGTAAACGTGACGATCCGCATGGGCTTGTCCGGAGCTTGCGTCCACGATTCGGGAGCGGTCCAGTCTTGTACGACGGAGGTGTCATCTCGCATACCGGGCGCCGGGGCCATTACCTGCATATCGCCGATCTCGGGATGTCCCTCAGGCAACTGCATGTCCGACTGCCCCGGAATCTCGGGATGTCCTTCGGGCAGTTGCGATTGTTCCTGGCCGGGAATTGGCGGGTGGCCTTCCGGCAGTTGGGTGGCCGGCTGCGCAGTTGCCGCTTCCAGGGACTCTGCAAAACTGAGGAAGTTCTCTTTCTCGCGATCTACCACCGCCGCCGGACCGGTCATCTTGACGAAGACGGCGTGGCCGCGATCTTCGAGAATGAGGCCCAGCAGTTTGTAGCCGTCCTGGGCTTCGTCGCCCATGCCCTTGTATGCGCCTTCGAACTCAACGAGCAAGGCGTCTTGCCCAAGAACCTGGACGGTGGGGTATTCCGCGAGTTCGGCGGCAGCAACCGGTTCCAGCGTTAGCTGCGCGCGCCACCGGTTGACATTGGCTTCCACGCCCCCGCCCGTACCGGACAGGACGGTGAGGTAGCATTCCGCATCCGCTTCGGGATCGACTTTGAAATTCGCGGAACGATTTGGCGTAGAAGGAAGTTCCTGCCATGAGTCCGGCGCGTCCCACGTATAGGTGGCGACGGGCGAAGCACTGACCATGGTTGCGGGCGTGCCGGCCATCGCCGGTGCTGATGACGTGGCCGGATCGACGGTCCGCGTCTCCGTGATCTCCTGCGTGCCGTTGTCGCTGCACGACGCCCCGGCAAATGCCACAACAATCGCGACTGCCGAAAGGAGCAGACGCGCACGCATACGATATACCTGGGCAAAATCGAGAAAAAACCGCATAGCAATATCCTGTCTATCAATGCGTTTCGTTGCCTTGCACGACACCGGGGCGATCCCCCGCAGAGGGAACTCCCGGCAATAGAACCCAAGTATAGCACCGTCGCGCCATCAAAGGCAGCTTGTCACCCGCCGGCGATCCAACAAGGATGCGGGGCGGCCGGTGCGACCGCCCCGCATGACGTGACAACTCTGTGGATTCTCGTAGCGCCCGGCGTCAGCCGCCAGATGCCTTCTTCGGATTCGAGTGATCGATCTTCTTCTTCGCCAATTCGAAGTCGAATCCAACCTTGGTCCCATCTTCCAACGTGTACCGCTCGGGATCCCAAGTCGGGGATTCCTCATTGTGACACTTGGTGCAGGTTTCCTTGGTGATTTCGGCTTGGGTCGCCGCCATGTCGATGGACGTATCCTTCTGGAACATCACTTTCTTACCGGCTGCGATGTGGTCCGAGCCGGGGCCGTGACACTCTTCGCAGCTCACGCCATCTTCCAGCTTGATCTTGTCCGGAACCGCGTTCGACGCGGCGTCAAAGGCCGTGACGTGGCACTTGATGCACTCCGGCGATTCCGCCGGGGGCTTCTCAAGACCCTTCTCCTCACCGATCTTGATGGCTTCAGGCGATTTCAGCGTCTCGAAGGCTTTCGCGTGCTCCTTGGATTTCCAGGTGTCGTACTGTGCGCCCTCGTCCTTCTTGTTGTGGCACACTTTGCATTGGGATGATCCCGCAAAGTCCGCCGCTTGAGCCGAGTCGAACCCGAGACCCCAAGCCAGACCGAGGCACAAGGCGCAAATCGCCAATGGTTGTACAATTCGTTTCATACGCATATCCCTCCTTTCGAAACCTATACGTGGCCCTAACCGGCTCAGTGACAGAACCGGCAGTTTACGGTGCTGTTCTCCGGATGGGGCGCCCGATTGGTCTGTCCCCCCGGGTGGCACGCCGCGCAGGCCGCCGGATATACCAGCGCCCGGTGGGGCGACGGCAACGCGGACGGATGCTCGATGCTTTCGTGGCACACGACGCAGTTCGTCTTGGTCGGCGGATAGTGACACGACGTGCAGTGGTGATTTACCGGCGGGCCCCATGCCCGGCGGTGCGATTCCGGTTCAGTATTCTGGTGGCACTGCAGGCACGAGTCCTCCTCGTGGCACACGCTACAGTTGTTGCGATCCCACGACGCCTGCATCCCGTGGGTCTTGCGGCGCCACGTCACGGTATGGCTGTCGGGCGCGGTCGTCGTGTGGCAATCGTCGCAAAACGCCTGCTCGGTGTGACACAACGCGCAATACTTGGGATCCACTTTGGACTCCGTTCCGTGAACCTTCGCCCAAATCGCCGGTTGGTCGTGGGCCAGATTCACCCCATATCTGGACGACGGAATCGTGTCTTTATTCGTTTCCTTGTGGCAGACCGAGCACTCGTTCAGCGCGGGACTGGTCTTTCCGTGGCAATCCATGCAGAAGGGCTTCAGCGGTCCGCTTGGAAGGATGGCCTTGTCCACGTTGGTGTGGCAGGTGGCGCATTCCACTTCCGCCGCCACGTGGGGATCGTGATTGAATACAATGTCCGGGCCCAGGGGACTCTGGAACTCGGCGATCTCAAAACTCTCGTTCGTATGACAGAACCCGCAGGCCTCCGGCTCGGGATTGTCCATGTCGATATCATGGCACACCGAACACGTATCATGTGTCGGGAAACCGTAGGTACCGCCTTCCTGGGGTTCGTGGCAGATGGCGCACTCCAGCCCTTGCTCGGTGTGCAGCGCATGGTTGACCCGAACGCCCCGGTCTGCTTTTTCCGCTTTCGGCTGCGTGTAGGTAATGCAGGCCGCGACCAGCCCGCTCAGGGCAACCGCCACCACCAGCCAGAGAATCCGTTGGCGCCGCGTCATGCTGTAAGTCTCCTACGCAAGGTCAGAACTCCAGTGTATAGCCCGCACGCACCCGCCAATAGGGCGAATCGTCGCTATCGTCTTCTTCAAAGCTCACGGCCAGGCTCACGTCCTGATTCTCGGCAAACTGCCAGCGCAACCGGCTGAACACCGAGAAGATGTCGTCGTTGGTCTCGTACGGTTTCACATCGCGAAGCCGCACCGTGAAGTTGTTGTCGTAATAGGCCGTGTTGGAATTCGGGTTCAGGGATGCGATGGCCCTCCGCACGCCGTTCTTCCATTGAGGGAAGAAATCGTAGCGGCTGCCGTCGCGCTCGTATCGTTCGTAGTTCGCGCCAAGCGTCAGCGACAGGTCGTTCCACTTCTTCGTGACGTCCCCGCCCACCGACCAGGACGCGTCGCCTCCGTCCACGTCCCACACCTGGAACGAGGAGGAGGCGCTCAAGCCCCAGAAAAGTTCGTCCGCCGTGAGGATGACGGCGAAGCGGTTGTAGTCGCGGTTAGCGCGATCGGCGTAGTCGTAGTCGTGATCGTACGCGCGCATCCAGGAATCGGGGTAGTCCGCGTCGACCCGGTGGACCTGGCCTTCCAGGGTGAGCGTGAACTTCTCGCCCAGGGGCCGGTGCAGGACCAGCAGGAAGTCGTCGTACTCGTGCTCAGGACCGAAGATGCGGTAGTACCCAGTCAGGTCGCTGGCGCGATCCTCGTGCGCGCTCATCAGCCGCCGGTAGGTTGCTTGATACGTCACCTTCCAGGAGGGGATCTGCCCGGTTGCTTGAAGGGTCAATTCGTCACCGCTATTGCTGTAAAGATCCAGCCGTCCGAACAGGGTCAAATTCGCGGTAACGACTTGCCAAACGCTGAGTGATATGCGGGTGTCCTCTTGTTCGCCGTCCACGTCGCGCGGGAAGTCGCGATACAGGAGATTGCTCAAGCGGGGCCGGATATACCGGTCGTAATCGTGGCGATGGTCGTCTTCCCAATACACATCGACGGCAACACGCGTACTCGTGGTCAATTGCGCGGAAAGGCCGCCGCCCGCGACCGGGTCTTCGAAGTCGTCGCCGTACATCGAGGCTTGCCATCCGCCGAAGACGTACCAGTCCCATCGGGCGTGACGTTGCTTGAAGTACAGTCCGTCAAAACGATTGAATGCGGGGCCTTCCTGAACGCGCTGGCGCCCGAACCGCAGCGTCGAATCGCCCCACAAGTCGTCCACGTCGAGGTAGAGGTACACGACCCGGGCATCCACGTCCGAGTCGTAGTTGTCGTCAAGGTCGCGGAGCGTGTTGTATCGCTCGTCGTCGGAATCGAGGTCTTCCCGGAGCCAGAACAGGCTGCGCACGTGAATGTTCTCAAGCCCCGGCGGGTCTACGTTGAACTGAAGCGTCTGATCAAGATCGATGTCGGATTCGGAATCGGACCATGTGCCGTCGAACCCAGCCGTAAACCGGCCGTAATACCAGCGGTCTTTTTCGGTCATACCGGGGTCTTCGGCTTCGGCTTCCACTTCGGGTTCCGCGTCAGATTCGGGTTCCACGGAATCAGCTTCCGGCGCTGGGGACGGTTCCGCAGCTTCTTCAGCCGCGGCGGCCGGTTCTTCGGGACTCTCTTCCTGGGCGAATCCAGGTAACGCGACCGCGAATGCGCTCAAGACGCTCAACAGGAGCCACGCATGGCGTAAACGAGCCCCTCTCGCGCCGCCCCCTTTCCGTCGAATCGGCTGACATCGATCACGGCGCTTCCGGTACATTCCGTATCCCCTTCCGCAATGCGCTATCCATTTCCGGCCTATTCCCCACATCCACGGCCACTACCCCAAAAATTCCTATCTTCCTTGACGAAAGCCTACGGCGCGGACTTTGCCCCGTACCACATTTCGTAGACGCCCTGAAGCCCAATCATCGTCGCCTCATTGTCCACATTGAATACGGGCGAAGCCGGTACGGTACCGTCGTGACACCCCATGGTACCCGCGCACGAATTCGGCGGCACCGGCGTTACACCGTTTTGCGACGCCTCTGCCGAGACAATCGGCGGTATCGGATCGAAGGTGTGGCTATGGGGCCCGTCGTCCTGGTTGGTGCGGACCTTCGGTGGCATATGACAACTCGTGCACCGGCTCGCGCCGGTCCCGGTGGGATCGACGGAATGATTCGTGTGTTGTTCGATCTGGGATTCCGTCTGGAACCCGTCGAATACATGACAGGAACGGCACAGTAAATTGTTGGTAAAGGGTCCGATTGTTTCGATGGGCGAATGCACGTCGTGGCAGTCGTAACAGGAAACTGAACGGCTTACATGGTGGCCGCTCTGTTGGAAATCTTCGACGATTTCCTGGTGGCAGGCGGTGCAAGCCGCGTAGGACAACTCGTAAGCGCCGAAGGCGGGATTGATGAGCGCGCCGCCCAGTCCCCCGCTCTGTACATGCGCTTCGGCCCCGACGTGGCAGGTATCACAGGAAACGCCCCGGTGGGAACTCAGCAGGAAGGTCCGCATATCCTTAGCGGTACGGCCGTTGTGACAACCGAGACAGGTCGTGGTGCTTCCCGCGCCGCCCACGGGCGCGCTCGGGCAACCCGTTGTCAACGAGACAACCAGCGCCAGCACTACGACACCGGTGCTAACTGCACAGAAACGCACCCTCGGACTAGCCGAACGCATCGTCATTACCGCACCCCCTTCGTTGCGTGAGTTGGACGTGCCCTCTCCCAAGGAACGTCCCCCCACGACCGGCCCTATTCCGCAGGATTGAAATCCTTGAGTTTCCATCTGGAACAACCCACGTGACTTGGCCACCGTGTGTAATCTAATCGCGACCACCGGAAGGTGTCAAGCCTAGTATCTTCAGTTCCATACCCGGCAGGCGATTGACTCCGGCGCACAACGCTGGCTCGCGGGAAAAATAGAGCAATTCTGGTGCCCAAAACTGGGAATTCTGCCTGCAACGATACTTGATGCATGCATCATTGGTTTTTGAGCGACCGGAAGACTCGCCAGAGTGCGCAATGCGCCAAGCACTTGAGCACATCTGCGTGCGCACATTTGTCCAACACGCCTCACCCAGATTCTCCTTTTTTCCTCCTCGAAGCCTCGGCATGGTCATTAACGGCGCACAATGCAGGACGGCAGGCAAACCGCGTACCTTGCCGCATTCGGGCATTCAACTTGCATGTTCAACCGCTCCGGGATCTACCGGATCCCCGGCAAATCTGGTATTTTTGTAAAATGCATGGAGTACGAACGGGGTAAACGGCGGGAGAGAGAGAACCCATGATTAAGTTTTTCGCGAAACTGTTGGGGGCCCTAATCTGGTTGTTCATGCGCAACTGGCTAACCGTGTTGGGTGCCGGTCTGACGACAATCAGCTTCTTGGCGATCGCGGCACTGGTTGCACTTGAGCTCACAGGGATAATCGTCTCGCCCTACCTGGGTATCGTCGCGTTCCTCATCCTGCCGGGCTTCTTCGTCGCCGGATTGGTCCTCATCCCCGTGGGGGCGCTGTGGCAGCGGCGCGTGGAACGGAAACATGGAAAAGTAAGTTCAGGCGATGAGCCCTACGCTCTACCTAAGATTGATTTCAATAATCCTCGCACGCAACGGATCGCGATTATGGTCCTTCTGCTCACCTTCGTGAATCTGTTCATCATCGGCGCTACCAGTTACAAGAGCGTCGTGTACATGGATTCCGTCGAGTTCTGCGGGGAAGTGTGCCACACCGTCATGAAACCCGAATTCACGGCGTACAAAAACTCGCCCCATTCCCGGGTCGAGTGCGTCGAGTGTCATATCGGACCCGGAGCGCCTTGGTTCGTGCGTTCCAAACTGTCCGGCACCGGCCAGCTATTTGCGGTCACGTTCGACACGTACGAACGTCCGATCCCAACCCCGGTGGAAAACCTGCGCCCATCGCGGGACACTTGTGAGCAGTGCCACTGGCCTGAGCGATTTACGGGCGACCGTGTGCGGGTCATCAAGCGATTCCAGGAAGACGAAGCGAACACACCTGTTCATACCGTACTTCTGATGCACATCGGGGGCGGTCAAGAAGGCTCCGGCGGTATCCATAGTTGGCACATCGCCCCCGGCCGTGAAACCACCTATCTGGCCGCGGACCCAGAGACGGGCGAACCGGATCCGACTCGACGGAAGATTGCCATGGTCCGCGTTAAGGAAGCGGACGGAACCGTAACGGAGTACAAAGCAGACGGGTTCGAGCCGACACCGGAACTCCTGAACTCGCAGGAGTTTCGCGTGATGGACTGCATTGACTGTCACAATCGGCCTACCCATGTGTTTGAGCTGCCCTTCCAGGCAGTGGACAAGGCCCTTGCCAGCGGGGACATCGACCCGACGCTGCCGTATATCCGCGCGAAGGCGGTCGAAGTGCTGGAGGCGGTCGAGGTAGAACACTCCGATCTGGAGATGATTGAAACCAAATTGCTGGAGCATTTTCGTGAATCATTTGGCTCGGACTACGACGCCAATGCCGAACGCGTTGAAAGGGCAATACACGAAGTCCAGGCAATCTATAGCCGGAATGTCTTTCCGGACATGGATGTCACGTGGGGAGACTATCCGAACAACCTCGGGCACCTGGCGGACCGGGTTCCTTACGAAGGGTTCGAAGGCTGCAATCGTTGCCATGACGGCGGCCATTCCACGACTGATGGACGCATCATCAACAACGATTGCACCCTGTGTCACAGCGTGCTTGCCATGGAAGAAGAGGACCCGCAGATTCTCGTCGATCTTGGCATCCACTAGCTGCATCCAAAATCGAATAGCGCCAGAGCAGGTGTCCCGAGCCTGAACGAACGAGGACAGTTGTGTACGGGCACATACGCTCAATCCTGCGGGAGCAAGCGCATATCAACGGAACAGCCGGGGCTGAATGTGGTGCCTAACCCGTTTCAAATAGGCTTTTTGCAAATCCAAACTGTCATGTGCCTCATTTGGCATAGAAGGTGCTTATAAAGCACCGATTTAGAAGTACCCGAGTCGTGGGCGCGCATCGTGAAGGCGCTCGATAACCACATTTGAATATGCCGTGTCGAGATTCCGAACCCCAAAAAAACGGGGCTCCGGCGGTTATGTTATATTGGAACTCATACGATTTGGGGTGCCATGACCTACTTCATGGCGAGTAACAGGGAAAGGGGGCATTTACAATGGTGCACAGCAAAAGGATTGGCAGAGCGTTCTCCCTATGCGCGCTCAGTCTTGTTGTGGCCCTGGCAGTGGGCTGTCCGGGCACACCAGGACCACAGGGGCCTGAAGGCCCTCCAGGACCCGAAGGCCCTCCGGGACCTGCGGGGCCGGAGGATTTCGGCGGCAACGCGCCGGGACTGCACATTACGATTGAAAAGGTGGACATTCCGGCGGACTTGCGCCCTGTTGTCACCTTTACTGCCGTGGATGACCGGGGCGACACGCTGGCCCTGAATGAGTTCACCGACATCCGGTTCATCATGGGCTTCCTGAAGGCGTACGTGAACGGCGGCACGCTGAAGTATTCGAGCTACACGACGCGCACGGATGCCGGGCAAACTCAAGCCACGACGGATAACGCGCGTCTGGGCGGTTTGACCCAGAATAAGAACGGCAAGTTCAAGTACAAGTTCCAGACCGCATTGCCGGCCAACTACGACGCGTCTGCCAGCCATCAGGTGGCCGCGCAAGCCGTCCGTGAGTTTGCGGCAAACGAGACCGAATACCCGGACAACCCATGGTTTGCTTGGGTGCCGGACGGGACCACGGCGCTTGAGGTACGCGACATCGTGGACACGGAGACGTGTAACACCTGTCACACCCGGCTCGAATTCCACGGCGGCGACCGTCGTGAGATTCAATACTGCATCATGTGCCACTCGCCGCAGAGCACGGACGGTCAGTCGCTGAACTCGGTCGACATGGCAGAGATGATTCACAAGATCCACATGGGCGAAGAGCTGCCCAGCGTGCAGGACGGCGAAGACTACTTCATCGGGGGATTCACCGGCCCGATCAGTTACTCTGACGTGGTGTTCCCGCAAGACATTCGCAATTGCGAAGTCTGCCACGGCGAAGAGAAGGCATCCTTCTACCTCGAAAACCCGACCAAATCGGGATGCGCGTCGTGCCACGACCGGACCTGGTTCGGACTGGCCGCGAACACGCCGGCGGGATTCGTTCACCACAGCAGCGCCGATGGCATGCTGGACGTGGACCTCAATCTTCCGGACGATTCGCTCTGCGCGGGCTGCCATTTGCCGGAATCCGGAGTGGCTCCGATTCTTCCCAATCACGTGACGCCGCTCGAAAGCGACGACGCGCCGGGCCTGCAGTTCGCGATCAACTCGGTGAACGTAATCAATCCGGGTCCGACGGCACAGCCCGTCGTCAACTTTACGGTGACGGACAAGAACGGCGATCCGTACACGAACCTCAATAGCCAATTGACGGCGTGCAACGCGCTGCTCGCGTGGCCCGCGGACGATTACGAGCAGTACATCAATGCAGGCGTGCGAAACAGCATGAACCTCGTGAATAACGGAAACGGCAACTACACGTATACGTACACGGAGACCTTCGATTCGACGACGACCGACACCTTCGGCATCGCGATGACGGGCCGGTTGACCTTCATGCACGACGGCGCAAGCGTAACGCAGGGTCCGTCGGCGAACGGCCTGACCTTCTTCCGTATGGACGGTGGATTGGTCGAGCCTCGGCGCGAAGTCATCGATGAAGAGGCATGTAACGTGTGTCACGACGGCGTTCGCGCTCACGGTGAACAACGCTTCGGAGTAGGCGTGTGCGTCATGTGTCACAACCCGAACGAGACGGATGAAGCGCGTCGCCCGATGGGTGAAATGCCGCCGGTTACCGTCAACTTCAAGGACATGCTGCACAAGATCCACACCGGCGAAGATCTCGAAGGCGCCTACACGGTGTACGGCTTCGGAAACACGCCGCACGACTTCACGCACATCCGGTTCCCGGCCCCGCTCCAGGATTGCAGCCTCTGCCACGCGGAAGACACGTACCTGCTTCCGGTACCGGAAGAGGCGCTGTCGACCCTGGTGGTCCAGGAAACGGGTGGTCCGACGGTGATTAGCGAGACCATGCCGGAGGCGGCAGCATGCACGACGTGCCACGACGGCCTGGCCGCGAATGTCCACGCGTTCATCAACACGGCGCAGGGCGTGGAAACCTGCGTCGTGTGCCACGGTGAAGAAGCGGACTACGCGGTGAGCGAGATTCACATGCTTGAACCCTAACCCTTCAGCAACAACCACCTCAGTTGCTTGATTGCGGCCCGGGCGGGTAGGAAATCCTACCCGCCCGGGCTGTTTCTTGGGAACGCGATTGCTACGTCACCGACGAGAGCAGATTACGGCTGGTACGCGGGATTGTACTCGCCCCGTTCGGCGAATCCGCCCAATTCGGGGCGCATGGGACTCACGCGGGGATAGGAGTCGAAAACGTCGCCGGTGCCGAGCGCGCGTGGATCGCCCTGTTCAGTCAGCAGGGACATGAGGTCGTTCCGCATGCGGTTCACGACACCCTGATGCGCGGGGTCGCTTGCCAGATTGGCGAGACAGGCCGGATCTTCCTGCACCGCGTACAGCTCATCCTCCGGACGTTTCCCGACCGCCGCTTCCAGTAAAGCGGCCCAATCGCCTCCCTCCATCACCAGCCGTTTGGTCGGCGATTCGTCGATGTCGTGGTACTCCGGCGGATCGCCCGCCGGCCAGCGGTCGGATTTGAAATTGCGGATGTACAGGTAGTCTTCAGTGCGGATGGCGCGCGAAGGGTATCCCCAGTTGTCGTAGCGCGCATGGGTATGCCGCTCGCGCCCTGTCAACACATGGTCCCGATACGAGTCGGTCTTGCCCGCGAGCAGCGGCGTCATTGTCGCGCCCACCATCGTGCCGGGAACGTCCACGCCCGCAAGGTCCAGAAACGTCGGCGCGAAATCGACGAAGCTCATGAGCGCGTCGGTCGGGCGTCCTTGGGGAAACCGTTCGGGCCAGCGTATGGCAAGGGGCACGCGGGTTCCGTACTCATAGAGGTTGGCCTTGGCTCGCGGGAAGGGCATGCCGTTGTCACTCGTGACAACGACAACCGTGTTGTCCAGTTCGCCCAGTTCGTCAAGCCGTTGCAGCATCCGAGCCAACTGGGAATCAAACCACTCGATCTCCACGAAGTAATCGAGCATATCGCTGCGCACCGTGGGATGGTCAGGAAGGAACTCCGGCACGCGAACTCGAACGGGATTCTTGCCGGATCGAATGCCGGAACCCTGTTCGTACCGAAGATGGGGTTCGCTGGACCCGTACCAGATCGAGTAGGAGGGGGAGGATAGTTCCTCCCCCGTCCTCTCACACCACCGTACG
>BTVY01000022.1:0-106752 GCA_045863335.1 Candidatus Hydrogenedentota bacterium
AGAGGACATTTCTAACGAGTTAAGCCAGAGGACATTTCTAACGAGTCTTGACACGAATCAGGCTGTTGAGTTGCCATTTTTCGTGTAGTGTGCTATCGTGAAACTGGAATCTGAAATACGGCACATCCGTAAAGTAGGATTCCTCCGGGGGCGGAAACGTCCCCTCTTTCTTTCCTTAGAGCCTCACAATCCCCTGCGGATCTCTTCCCGCCGCTACCGTGCAAAGAATCGGATCTAGCCTGTTGAAATAGTTATGCGCTGATTTCTTTTTTATATATGCGCTTGGCGCAAACTTCTGGTAGAGCAAGAAGGCTGTCAAGTCAACGGCTTGGATAAAGAAGGAATGCGCGGAATCTCGAAATGTCGGGTCCTCGACCACGCGGGTGAGCAGTAGATTCCGATAGGCATCAGCACCAGCGGCCCGGTACTCAATCTTGCTCGGGATGGGGTTGTATCGTCTCATTCGGCGGAGTAGTCGGGTGAGCTTCTTGTCATCCGTTCGGTCGACGAATAAGATTCCACGATCGTCTGCATTGCACGGACCCGGGAAATTCCGATGGGACATCGTATTTTCAAATCGCTGGATCAACACGGTCCACGCCCGCTCGAAAACGTCGAAGTCGTCGGATCTCCCTTCTTTGTCCACAATGACGTTCACTACCGCAATATCCGGAATACTGGCAAGACAATCGGCGAAGTGTCGAATCATCGTCAGGCGATCGTGCTTTGGAATTACCGTCAGTTTTCCGGGTCTGCTGATGAAAGCCGCCGCATGGAACTCTGTCCGCATAGGGAGGTCAAAACGGTCCCTAAGTGTGCGCTTGAACGCGATCAATTGGTCCAGCGTGTCATGCCAACGTAGCTCATGGACGACCAGGCCCGACAACGCGAAGTACCGGCTTGGACTGTTTGTGATGCCGCAATCGCCACTTTCGTCAACGTACATCATGAACATGATCGCAGTCCCCAATTCGTCGCTGAGCTGGATATGACCAGACCAATCATGGGTGCCAGCGTGGGGGTGGTATTCGCATAGAGCCCCCAAAGCATTCGTCAATATTCCCCAACTGTGCAGTTCCCAAGAAATCAGCTACTGCTTCCCTCTACAATCGCGATTTCTTCGGCGGTGAGGCCGTAGAGTTCGTAGACGAGGTGGTCAATTTCCTCATCGGTCGACACGATCTGGCGCTCCAGGAGCGTGCGGTCGTGGCCGGTCTTCGCCTGTTGCGGTAGCTTGTGCCTATCCAGCATTCTCTGGTCGAAAGCGCCACCCCACACAATTGCCGATTCCGCAATACTATGGACATGCGAAACTATAGGCAAGAGAACGGGGTGGATCAAGAGGGGGCCTGCGGCAGGTTGGCCGCAAGCCCCTTGGAAAAGAATGGTACCGGGAGGGGGACTTGAACCCTCGACCTCTGGATCCACAATCCAGCGCTCTAACCAGCTGAGCTATCCCGGCATTGGTCGTGTCGAACCACGCGACCGCATCGTCTAATCACGCACGTTCATGCGCAGATCCCGTGCTCGCGCGGACGCATAGTATACGGAGCCGGCGCGCCGCGAGTCAATGATCGGACCATTGTAATGTCAACGCAAAGTAGAAATGTCCGCCCCATGGAGTCTCGGTGGAGGCCTCCGCGAGGATCGATTGGGCGGCGGACGCGAAGTAGCGGTAAACAATTGACGCTTCATGCGATCCGGGGCTATGATCGGGATATCATGAAAATCTTGGCCGCCGATACCAGCACTTCCGTCAATACCGTCGCCTTGTGTGACGGCGGGCGTGTTTTGGCGGAGACGGTCGTCGATTGCGGCCGCGCCCACGCGGAACGGCTGTTGAGCACCGTGGATTGGGTGTTGGCGGAGGCCGGACTTGCCCTGAAGGATGTTGACGCCTTGGCCATCTCCAAGGGGCCGGGGTCGTTTACCGGGCTTCGCGTGGGTGTCGCCACGTGGAAAGGACTGGCGTTGGGCGCCGGTCTGCCCTTGGCCGGCGTGCCGACGCTCGACGCCTTGGCGCGCGTCCCCGCGTTGTATACCGGGACGATTTGCCCTGTCCTCGACGCGAAGATGGGGGAGGTCTTCTGCGCCGTCTATCGGTATGAGCGTGGAATACGCAGTAAGGTCGCGGCGGATCGGGTCTGTCCGGTTGAGATGCTGCTGAGTGAACTTGATGGCGTCGTGCATTTTCTTGGCGACGGCGCGCAGCGGTACTGGTCCACCATCGCCGAACGATTGCCCGAAGCGCACCTGGTTCTGGGCGGCGCAGGTATGCCGCGGGCCTCGGCCGTCGCGGAGGAAGCCGTTGCAATGTTGAAGGCCGGGGCGGATTCCGGCGCGGCCGCGGTCGCGCCGGTGTATCTGCGGAAATCGCAGGCTGAAGAGGCGCGGGAAAAGGCAGGGGCGCCATGAGCGTCTCCGAATCGGTGGCCCTTCGCTTCGAGCCCATTGCCGTGGAGCACTTGGGAAGGATTCTCGATATCGAGGTGGAAGCCTATCCCGAGCCCTGGACAGAGGGCATGTTTCGCGACGAGATCCGGAACAACTTCTCCCGGTTCTTCGTGGCCATGCTCGACGAAGTGCTTGTGGGATACGGCGGATTCTGGCTGGTCGTCGATGAGGCCCACATCACCAGCGTCACCGTGCGCGACATTTACCGCGGACGCGGATTCGGGCGCAGGCTCGTGGAACATCTCCTCCACGAGGCCGAAGACGCGGGCGCACGGATTGCAACCCTGGAGGTTCGCGTGTCGAATCTTCGGGCGCGGAATCTATACCTCCAGTATGGATTTCGCCCCGTCGGACTGCGGAAAAATTACTATCCCAAGAGCAATGAAGACGCCATCGTCATGCTCAAGGAGTTGCACGCTGTATAGAGGCATGAACACGCGCCGGCAGGTTTGGACCTCGGGTCAAGACGATCAAACGATTTGGAGCCTATGAGCACACCACAGCGGGAGGACGAAGGCAACTTCGCGCGGCTGCAAACCGCCGGGGTGCCTTTGGGCGGAGTCGGCGCGGGATGCGTGGAGTTGGGCCGGGACGGCCGCTTCCGCAACATCACCATCAACAACAACCGCAGCGCCGCGAGCCGGATCGAACTGTCGCCGGGTTCCTTCTTCGCAGTCCGGGCCGCGCGCCGGGGGAAGGTGAGTGTTCGCATCCTCCAACCCGACTCGAGTCTGCCGTTCCACGACGCGGGAGTCGTGGCGCCCTACACGGCCATGGAACAACTCGGGTGGCGCGGTCTGTATCCCGCCTCGCACTACCGTCTCGAAGAGAAGTTGTTTCCCGTGCGGGTGAATTGGAGTGCCATGACGCCGATCATCCCGTACGACCACGAAGCGTCGACCTTGCCGCTCGTGTTCATTTCCATGTACGTGCACAACCCCACGGATTTTCCTTACGACGTGTCCGTCCTGTTCAATTGGGAGAACCTTTGCGGGTGCGCGCGCGATCAATTTCCGGAGCGGCGCGGGCCGATCCGGCCGGTGGTCGTCATCAGCGATCACGACTCGGAACAGTACCGCATGCAGGAAGGCGCCGAGGAAGACGAGAAGCGGCCGCGTTTGGCCGGATTGGAGTTTGGCTTCCGGGGCGAGGTGCGGAACAACGCGGAAGGCAACTACTGCATCGTCTCGAAACAGCAACAGGAAGTCCAGACCACGATTATGGGTTGGAACGAGCGCGATCCGCGCGAACTGCTGGTGCTGTGGAACCAGTTTCACGACGTCGGGCAGCTTGGCAACAAGATCTCCCGGAGTCAGGAGAGTCACTCGGGCGCTCTGTGCAACGCGTTTACGCTGCCCGCGCAAAAGGGCCGCAGCCTCGTGTTTGTCCTCGCCTGGCACTGTCCCCGCCACGAAGTCCACGGGCAGGACCTTGGCCATGGGTATGCGAATCACTTCCCGAATGCCGTGTCGGTCGCGACCCAGGCGTTGACGTACTACCGCTACTACTTCAAGGCCGTTGAAGACTGGCAGAGCCGGATCCTGACCTCGTCGATGCCGCGATGGTTCAGCAAGATGCTGATCAATAACAACTACGTATTTTCCACGAACGCGCTGTTTACGGGGGGGAACGCATTTACCATGATGGAATCCCTCGACCATCCGGTCACTGGGTCGCTGGATCGCCGGTTCTACGGTTCCCTCGGTTCCACCTTGTTCTTTCCGAACTTCGATGAAGGCGAACTGGCGCTGTTCGGCAAACTGAAAGACGAAACCGATCCCGGGCAAATCTACCGGAACCTCGGCGTCGAGTGCCTCCACGAGCCTAACCACGGACACACGGACAAACTGGTCGATGTGAACGTCAAGTTCGTCTTGATGGTCTACCGCAACTACATCATGACCGGGAAGCGATTCATTCTGGATCACATCTATCCGCGCGCGCGCCAGGCGATGGAGCGGGTGCTGACATGCGATAAAGACGGAGATGGACTCCCCGAGCAGGAAGGCAGATCGACTACCTACGATCGGTGGGCCGTGAAAGGGGTGTGCAGCTACACGTGCAGCCTCTGGATCGCGGCCATTCGCGCCTACGCCCGGTTGGCCCGCCGGCTCAACCACAAGGACGAAGCGAAGAAGTTCGAAGACCTGCTGGTGAAGGCCCTGAAGAGCTTTGACGACAAACTCTGGGACGAAGAGAACGGCTATTACCGGCTTTGGGCGTCGGAGGACCCGGGCGACGATCCCGGCAACATGGCCGGCGCGTGTCACACGGGGCAGTTGGCCGGCCAGTGGTACGCCGACTTCCTGTGCCTGGGGCAATTGTTCCCGCCGGAGAAGGTCAAGCGGGCTCTCGCGGCCTTGTGTACGTTGAACGACAGCCCGCAAGGTGTCGCGCGGGCCAAACTGCCGGACGGTAGCGCCTGCGAGAATCCGGCATCGCTCAATCTCGATCCCGAAGCTGGTACCGCGTGGCCCGGCCTCGACACCGGTCAATTCGCCAGTCTGCTGATTTGTCATGGTTATGCCGACCGGGGCCTCTTTGCCGTCCAAAAGATCTACAAGAACGTTCATGGCCGGCGGGGCCGCGTGTTCAATCAACCCCTGGAATGGGATCTCGAGTCGAACGATGCGTGCGGGCCCGGCATCGACCGCCACATGACGTCGCCCTCGATCTGGCATGTGCTCTACGCCATGGAGGGGTTCCTCCTCAACGTGCCGGATGGTGCGCTGTGGCTGCGGCCCAATCTTCCGAAAGGCGTGCATCAACTGAGCGCCCCGTTGTTCACGCCTATCTGCTTCGGCTGGGTGAAATACCGGGAGGACGACGAGAAGGGTTACCGCCAGGTCGTGCACCTGTCGTTCGACAGCCCCGTGACGCTCAAGACCATCGTTCTGTGCGTGCCCGATGAAGTCGAGGACGTCCAAGTCACGTGCGAAAGCAACGAAGGTATAGAGCAGGTCGAACATATTTTCGGTTACGACGGCCGCGAACGGCTCATGGAGATTATGCCAAAGCGGCCCATACTTGTTGGCAACCTGCTCAAGTTGAGCGTCCATCAGATCAAGGGAAAACGATTCCAGTTCGCATGATTGCAGCCGGTCCGACAGCGGGGAGCCGCCATTGAGAATCTACGGGTTGACGGGAGGGACCGGCAGCGGGAAATCCGAGGCCGGCCGCATGTTTCGCGAGCGTGGAATCCCGGTGCTGGACGCGGACGCGATTGGTCATGAACTGGTCGAGCCCGGCGGGGCCGCGGCCGCCGACGTGGTCGAAGCGTTTGGAGAAGGCATCCTGACGAGGGGATCGATCGATCGCGAGAAGCTTGGCGCCGTCGTGTTCCGCGACGCGGAGGCACGCCAGAAACTCAATGCGATCATCCATCCCGCGATTCGCCAGGAAATCGCCCGGCGCTGCGGCGAGCTGATTCAGGACGGGCATGAGATTATTCTCATCGACGCGGCGCTCATCGCCGAAAACGGCCGGCTCGACGAGTTTATGGCGGGGCTGATTGTGGTAACCTGTCCGGAAGAGATTCGGGTAAAACGGCTCGTGCAACATCGCGGGATAACCGAGGACGAGGCGCGGCGCCGGATCGCCGCCCAGACGCCTCCCGAGAAAAAGATTCCTTTGGCGGATTGGGTGATAGAAAATTCAGGTACAATAGAAGTGTTGGAGGCTCAAGTGGACCGGGTCTCGGAGGAACTGCAAGGACATGGCGGATAAGCAGACACGCTGCAAACGGTGCGGCAAGATTGTCGCCGCGCAGGAAGAGACCCCCATCTGCGTACGATGCCGTGAAAAGTACCTCGAAGACGGCGCGCGGGTGCGCGAAGCCGTTGAGCAGTGCGGACTTAAGGCGCACGAAGACATCGCCGCCTTCGCTGGAGTCACGTTGGATGAGGTGGACATCCTGCTTAACGATCCGGTTATTATGAAAAAACGCGTGCTGGAGGAACGCGTCTGCAGCCGGTGCAAGGAACGGCCCGCACAAAACCGTTCCGATTATTGCCTGGTCTGCCGGATGGAACTGAACAAGGCCTTCGGCGATGCCGCCCGGACCCTCGCGCAGGTCATCGAACGCGAGATGACACATCGGCAAAAGGATGAAGTTTCGCGTCCTACGAACGTCGCGGCTACCCTGGATCGAAAACGGGGCAGGGCGACCATTTCCAAGATCGACCCCACCCCGCGTGGACGCTATTCGCAGTAACTGCCTTTTCGGCGAATTTGATGTATCCGCCTGATTGATCGTGCGTGACCGCTCATTCCTTGCCCGAAGAGAGATCCCTAATTTCGATGTCCTTGAACCGCACCTCCATTTCGGGCCCGGCGTGCAGTTGGAGGGCGATGATGCCCTTCTTTGCGCCTTCCGGATCCACGATGTCGCAGGTCGTGTGGCCGTTCAAGACGAGCGTGATCTGGTCGCCTTTACAGGTGATCTCGTACTGGTTCCAGTCATCCTTCTTGACCCAAGTCTGTGTCTCGGCCTGCTGCTCCGGCGACATGGCCTTCCAGTAGTCCATGATGCCGCGCTTCTTCTCTTCATACAGCATGCCGTAATAGGTGGCTTCCGCGATGTCCGCCTGATATCCCGCCGCGACATAGTCCGGATGCTGTTCGCTGCGGAACTGAATCCCGCTGTTGTGATTGCGGAGCTTCACCTTCGCGCGCAGCACGAAATCGCTGTACTCCTTTTTCGTCGACAGGAACGTGTTGTGCTCGATGGTCACGCCGTCCGTCGATCCGACGATCTCGCCGTTCTCCACTTTCCAGAGACGCGGATCGCCGTCCCAGCCGGTCAGGTCTTCGCCGTTGAACAACGGGACGAAGACCTCCTCCTCCGCGTGCGCGGCCAGCGTGAGAAAGGGGAGTAATGCCAGCGCCGCTACGGCGATGATGGCGTGCCAAGAGGTTCGTGCAGTCTTATGCATTCTCATGAAAATCTCCAAAGTTGTCGGCCGTTACAACCGATTCCGCGTGTGCCATTGCGCGTGCCCCGCGGAATTGTGCGTTCACCAGCGGAGGTGTCATAATCTAAAGCATTCTCGCCGCCCGAGTCCAACCCGGGTCGTGGCGAGGGAGCGGGGAACTGCGAACTCAGACTGTATCGAGGGAGGACTGCGCTGTGAAAGTTGGAATGAACCTGTTGCTCTGGACGGCCGCGGCGAATGAGTCGCATGTGCCGTTGCTCAAGGACATCAAGAGTTGGGGATTCGACGGCGTCGAGCTCCCCATGTTCGCGCTGGACGGGTCGCCCTGGAAAGACCTCAGTAAAGCGCTCGATGATATTGGTCTCGGCCGCACGGTCGTCGCGGTTCTTCCCGGGGACACGAACCTCATCGGCGAAAGTGCCGCGGAACGCCAAGCAGCCTTGGATTTCCTGAAGGGGTGTGTCGACAAGTCCGTTGAATTGGGTGCGGAAACGGTCGCCGGTCCGATCTATTCGCCCGTCGGTCGTCTGGTGGGACGCGGCCCCACGGATCAGGAAAAGGATTGGGCCGTGGAAGGCCTGAAGGCGGCGGCCAAACATGCCGAAGGCAGCGGCGTTGCACTTTCAGTCGAACCGCTCAACCGCTTTGAAACCTACTTCCTGAACGCGGAAGCCGACGCGGTAGAACTCATGAAGCGCATCGACAGCAAGTCCATCGGAATCCTGTACGATACCTTCCACGCGAACATTGAAGAGAAAGGCGTGGCCGATGCCATCAAAACCGGCGGAAAGCGCATCAACCACGTCCACATTTCCGCCAACGACCGTGCGACGCCGGGCGAAGATCATGTCCATTGGGCGGATACCTTCGCTGCTTTGAAATCCATCGGATATGACGGCTGGCTCACCATCGAAGCCTTCGGCGCGTGGCTGCCCGAACTCACCGGCGCAACCTGCATCTGGCGCAAGATGGCCCCCAGCGAAGAGCACGTCGCACGGAACGGACTGGCGTTTATTCGCAATTCCTGGTGAGTCGCCGGGCGTACTCGTGTTTTGCGAGTCCTGAAATTCTTTGGAAGGTGCCCGGGGAAACCTCGTTTGAGCGGGGTTTCCCCGGTTCCGTCTAGGGACTTACGAAGGTACTCCAGTCCAAGATCCGGACTCGATGAGTTTCGGTGCGGCGTCAGCGTTCACGTCTTCCACGTGGCCCATGACCAACGGCGTGCAGCGGCGTTGCCTTGCCGTTTCTGTGTGTCCCCGATTCTCTGACCGCGTATCGGTCGGCAACGCGACTTTTTCGTTTCTTAATCCCGTTCAACCATCCTGATTCTCGTGGCCTATCCAGTCCGTCGTCCTTTCACAGTGGGTCCAAGCGCGCGCTCGAGGGCCATTGTCTCAAAACGGAGTTGATCCTCGGTCGCGTAACTTCGGCAAGGTTTCGCTTCTATTACGTATGAGGACGATTCCTCGGAGCCCAAGTCCCACTGCTGATGAAGAACCGAACAAATCGAAGAGTGGGGTTGCCCGTGTTTGGCCATCGAGACCCGAATCGTGGAAATCTCAGTCTGGACTGAGGTTGTGGTGCGCACACGGAATGAATTACGCAACGCGAGGTTCGAGACATGAACACCAAGTTCCGTGATTTAAATGTCATACGACTCCAATCGATACTGTGCATCGCCGTCTTGACGTCTATTCTGGCTGGCTGTCCCTATCTTCAGCGACGCAGCACGCTCTACGTGTCAAACAACTCGTCCCGTGCGCTGGATGAGGTGTATGTGTCCGGCTGCGACGACCCATATTGGGGATCGAATGATCTTGATTCGGCCATCCTTCCCGGCGAAAGCGCCGTGGTGGGAACGTACGTATACGGGTGCTACGACGTACTTGTCGTGAACGAGGACGGCAATGACATGGTCTTCTGGGGAGAGACCTTTGACCAGGCCGAGGAGAATCTAATCGTACAAGAAGGCGAACGTAGCACGCTGTACGTTACAAACAATTCCACCCAGGCCTTGACCGAGATCTATGTAAGTATTTGGTACGCGGAGTTCTGGGGGAACAACCAGATCAATTTGCCGATCCTGCCCGGTGAAACGGTTGAGGTAGGAGAATACCTATACGACTGGTACGACCTGCTCGCCGTGAATGAGTCCGGTGAATCGACCCGAGAGTACGCGGTTTTCGACGAACCGGAAGTCGTGTGGACCATTAGCGGATCGGGGGGGCAGTACGCGGATTTCTACGTGATGAACGATTCGTCTCACACGATAACCGAACTCTATGTCAGTCCGTGCATTGCGGAGTCTTGGGGGGCAAACCAAATCAGTATCGCCGTTTCTCCCGGCCAGCGCATTTTTGTTGGAGCGTACGGACACGGATGCTATGACTTGCTCGCGGTAGCGGATACAGGAGAATACACTGTCGTGTGGGGCGAGGAGTTCGATCAACTCGAGCAGGAGTGGACCCTGTCTGACACCAAACTAAGTCCCGCAACGGGAGACAAATCGTGCTTGAACGCCATAGCGAAAGTGCGCGACTAGGCCGGGAGCGTCCCGTGCGCAACGTCACAGACAACCCCTTGTAGCGCGCACCCGGTTTCTCGGAAATTCGACGCCCGCACCTCCGCATCGCGGAAGTGCGGGCGATGTCCATTCAACAATGAGAACCATCTCAACCACGCGCTAGACACGCACGCTTGTGTGCGCCGGTGTCAAACCCGCCGCCACACTGGGTTGGAATTGCAGACGGAAAGGGGACCGTGGAACCAAACACGACGCCCCTCACCTGCCGGCAAATAATTTTCGTTCTCGAGAACCCTTTTACTCCGGGACATTCTCCCAAGAGCCGGTCTTGGCCGACTTGAGGACGGCGTCGCAAATGTGCTGCGTTTCCAGCGCGTCGCGGAACGTAGGCGCGGTCGGTTTGCCCTTCGCGATGTTGTCGAGGAAATCCGCGACCTGGTGCACGAAGGAGTGTTCGTACCCGATCTGCAGTCCCGGCACCCACCACTTGTCCATGTAGGGCATGTCGCCGTCCGTCACGTGCACCGAACGCCAGCCGCGCACGATGGAGTCGTCCCGGTGATCGAAGTAGTTCAACCGGTGCAGGTCGTGGAGGTCCCACTGGATCGAGGCGTGCTCGCCGTTAATCTCAAAGGTGTAGAGCGCCTTGTGTCCGCGCGCGTAACGCGTCGATTCAAAGGTCGCCAGCGACCCATTCTTGAACCGTGCCAGGAACGCGCAGGCATCGTCGATTCCGACCGCCTGCTTCTGCCCGGTGGCCGTGTGGACACGCTCCTTGATGAACGTCTCCGTCATGGCCGACACGTCCTTCATCGAACCATTGAGCCAAATCGCCGTGTCGATGCAGTGGGCGAGAAGGTCGCCGGTTACGCCGCTGCCCGCCGCCGCCGCGTCCAGACGCCAGAGACCCTGACCGCCCTGCGGCAATTCCGCGGAGATGGTCCAGTCCTGAAGGAATACCGCGCGGTAGTGGAAGATCTTGCCGAGACGCCCTTCGTCGATGAGCTGCTTCGCAAGGGTCACAGCCGGGACGCGGCGGTAGTTGTACCAGACCGTGTTCGGCACGCCCGCCTTCTCCACCGCCTTGCACATCTCTTCGCCTTCCGGTCCGTTCATGGCGAGCGGTTTCTCGCAGAGGATCATCTTGCCGGCTTCGGCCGCCGCGATGGCGATTTCCTTGTGCAGATTGTTCGGTGTGCAGATGTCGATGGCATCGACGTCCTTGCGTTCGATGACCTTGCGCCAGTCCGTCTCTGTGGACTCGTAGCCCCAGTTGTCGGCAAAGGCCTTGATCTGGTCCGCGTTTCGAGCGCACGCGACCTTGAGTACCGGCTGATACTCGAGATCGAAAAAGTGATTCACCTTGCAATACGCATTCGAATGGGCCCGGCCCATAAACCCATAGCCAATCATGGCCACATTCAGTTTCTTCTTCGCCATAGTCGATGACTCCCCTCTATTCATTTGTCCGCAGATTGCGCAGATGTTCGCAGATTAAGAATCCGGATAATCCAAGACGATGCGTTCGTATTCCAGTCGCTCATTCGCGAAATTCATGAGGACTCCGCGCGTCAAGCCCGATATTCTCAGATAATTGATCACCTGACTTCGGTGTTTGTCCGTCAGCTTCTCAACGACTTTTAATTCTGCGATGACTTCTCCAAAACAGACAAAGTCCGCACGATAATAACAGTCCAAAATCTCATCACGATATCGAATCTCGTATTTTACTTCTCTCTGGAACGGAATGCGCTGATACCTGCATTCAACGGAGAATGCACTTTGATATGCCGGCTCTTGGAGGCCGCACCCAAGCCGGCTATGCACCTCCATACCCGCCCCAATTATGGCGTACGTCTGCGGGTCCCTCTCTCTGTCTTCATCGTTCTTCATCTGCGGCTATCTGCGCAATCTGCGGACAGATGTTCCTGACTCTACCAGCCGTGGGCGTCGCGGACTTTGGCCATGACCGCCAGGATGTCGTTCCACGTGCCGGGCTTCATCATGGTTGCGTTCGGGAACATGCACCCGTCCCAGCAGATGTGCTGGAACGCCTTCGTCGGTTCGCCGTCCGCGCCGCGCATCCAGAAGCCCGCGTGTTTCACGATGTCCAGCTTGCCGTTGGGATCGTTGGGCAGACAGTGACGCCCCGTCTTGTCGTGGGACCCCGAACCGAACACCGTCGCGTCGTTCTGCGCGATGTGGAAATCAATGGTCCACGGACGCAACGCATCCGTCAGCGTTTTCAACGCCGCGTCGAGCTTACCCTGGTCGCTCCAGTCATAGCCCTCCGGCAGGATCGCGTCTTCCGGCGCGTTCGCACCCAGCGTGTACAGGAGCGTGTGCGCCATGTCCGCCTGGAAGCCGAGCGTCTTCGGCCGGTCAACCGCTTCGAGCAGCTTGATCATCTCTTTCCACGAGTGCATGCCACCCCAGCAGATTTCGCCTTCGGCGGCGAGACGTTCGCCGTGATCCTCGGCGATGGTGCAGGCTTCGCGGAACGTGTCCGCGATCTTCTTCGTGTTTTCGGCAGGATTCGCCGCCCAGTCGCCGACGCCGCAGGCCGAATCGATGCGGATCACGCCATAGGGCCGCGCGCCGGATTCACGGAGTTGCTTCGCGATGCCGCAGGCCTTGCGCACCTGCGTCAGGAACTGGCCGCGCTCCTCGTCGCTGCCCATGGTCGACCCGCCCCCCGTCGGCGGCCATACCGGCGCCACCAGCGAACCGATGGCGAGTCCCTTCGACTGAAAAGTGTCGGCTAACTTCTTCACGCCGTCCGCATCGAGATCGATGCTGATATGCGGGTCCGAAAGAAACAGGTCCATGCCGTCAAACTTGACCCCGTCCACCTCGGCGGCCGCCGTCAGCTCGATCATCTTGTCCAATCCGATAGGCGGCTCCGAATCGTCCCCCTTGCCGACCAGCCCCGGCCACGCCGCGTTATGGAGCTTCGGATACGTGTTCTTCGATGGGCTCATGGATCTTCTCCTTCCACTGGCGGTTCGTCATAAGTATGCAACGAACGCCGAACAAAGTTTTCATACACTCAACTGCGAACCATTTCCTTCCTCATTTTGGCGAATTTCCCTCTTGGACTAGCGTTTGCATGTGTTCGATCAGCACAGGAATATCTTCCTTTGCCGTGCGCCACAGAATCTTGTAGTTGACATTCATGTAGTCGTGAACGATGCGGTGCCGCATACCGACGATTCGAGCCCACGGCACCTCCGGATGCTTGGCACGGAACGCGCGAGATACTTGAGACGCTGCCTCGCCAATTACTTGGAATCGATACGCGAGCGCATCACGTAAGACATCGTCCTTTTCAAATCGTTCTAGCGAAATGTCGGCGGTCTCGGCAAGAATACTGCGTGCGGTCGTCAGAATGTGGCCGAGTAAGGCTTGATCATCCCTCTCCATCGCAATCCTCAAACTGAACGACGGCGCTCGCAAGCACCCGCTCTTTTATGCCGGGAATCAAGAACTCCGGATCCACAATGTCCACGTAACGCCCGCCGAAGACACTCGACAGTTCCTCGCCGATGTCGACAATCTCCCAGCCCGGGGTATGACCTTCTTCGAATTCAACGAGCACATCCACGTCGCTGTCTGGTCCGAAATCATCCCGCAATGCACTGCCAAAGATCGCAAGCCGCCGGATATGCCAGCGTTTACACACCGCCTCGAGATCTCTCTTAGGGTAGTCAATCGCAAGCTGTGAAATTGCCACTTTCCGTCCTCAACCGGTATCGTCCGCATCCATGCGACCGGTTTGTCCAACGATTGTCGCCACTGGCGGAGTAAAATGTAGATCCAGCGCCTCCTGCAAATTAGCCAACGCGTCCTCTTCCGAAGTTCCCTGGCTGGCTACATCCACTTCTAGACACTGCGCCACAAACCACCGGCCTTCCTGAGAGAGACTTACGGTAATTTCTCTCTTCATGCCCGCAACACCTCACTGGCGTGTTTCTGGATTCCCACGCCGTCGGCGTGGGAATGACGATTCGGGTGCTTGGCAAAGGAATTCGCCACCGCCGTCATTCCCGCGACGGCGGGAATCTATCTTACCCTGGTATCGGACAACCGATACGGAGTCACGCGATTTGATCTATTCTATTTCTTGTAATCCCCCACCTTCGGCGCCTGCGGGTTCACGTGGGGGCCGAAGTAGCGGAGCATGACCAGCGGGCATTCCTTGCCGAGATTTTCGACGGTGTACCCTTCCTTCGCGCGCGCTTCGGTGATGAAGACTTCGTCTTCGGTCATTTCGCCGAAGCGGATCTGTTGCGGACACTCGAAAGGCAAATTGCCGATCTTGCCGCGGCCCTGCATGAGGATGACGCCCGACGCGCCGTTGTCCTTGATGGTCACTTTCGCGCCCGGGGCGACCGTCAGCTCCTTCGCGCTGAACAACTGCTCGCCGCGCACGTCGCCGTAGACGACCCAGCGGTCCACGTAACCCGAACTCTCGGTGTCGCCGTCGGCGATGGGTTCGAGGTAGTGGCTGTCCTTGAAATTCGGATCGACGTTCATCTCCCAGTCAAGCTGATCCACGATGTACTCGTTGTCGTCCTGTTTGTCTTCGGGGATGTCTTTCACGAGCAGGTGCTTCCACACATCGCGGCCTTCCACCAGCGACTGGAACATGGAGAACACGTCGCTGCCCCACTGCGGCTCGTACGTGAGGAGCGAGCCGGGCGCGTGCAAGATGCACGGACCCACCAGCCAGCCGGTGCCGGGCTTCAAGCGATAGGCCTTCGAATAATCGAGGATGCCGTTGTCGCCGCAGTTCCAGCGGTCAAGGCACGCGACGATTTCTTCCTTCTTCGTGCCGGGTTCCAGGCCGAAGAACGTGTAGGGGAAATTGTTCCCGATGGTATTGAGCTGCGGCGGGAAGTAGTAGGACTCCGGCTTACCTTCGCGGCCCACCAACGCGGCCTGTTCCGCGCTCTGGTGGTGGTGATGAGGGATGGGCCCCATGTTGTCGAAGAACTTGCTGTAGACCGGCCAGCGCTTGTACTTGTTCCAGATGGCGTCGCCGATGAGTTCCGCGCCGAGATTGGCGACCGCGTCTTTCAGCGTGAACCGCGCCCCGTCATGCACCACGTAGCTCAGGCCTTCATCCGGAGGCGCGCCTTCATTGTCCGCTGCGGTGGTCGACGCAAACCAGCGTTCGTCGATGCCGCCGCGGTGTTTGCCCAGGGCGTAGTAATCGTCGGGGTGCAGTTTCAGCCGGCGTCCGGGTTGCAGGAATGACCGCGGCACCCACGTCGGCGCTAAGCGCAACAAGCCTTCCCCGGCTTCCAGGGCCGCTTTGGCCGACTTTTGAACCTTATCTCCACTGACCGTATTCATGCGCGACTCCTTCATGATGTGTGCGTGATATACCCCTCTATCCGTCGCGAAACGGTTCCGGCCGGGACATGGCTCCATTCTTGCCGGAGAGGTCATTCGCGAACGGGCGCGCGCCAAGGCTCCGCAGCAGGCGCAACCGTTGTTATATCAGGCGGATCGGGGGGGAGGCAAATGAAAACCGGACGGCCAAAGCCGCCCGGTTCTTCAAAATGCCGCGTGTAAATGGGCGTCGCTCAATTTCCAGCGTTGCGGTGGGCCTCATCCAGCGCGTTGAGGTACCGCGCTGGATCCTTCCGGAAGGCTTTCTCGCACGCGGCGCAACACAGCCGGATAAGACGATTTCCCGAAATGAAGTCGATCACTGCGCCGTGCGAGCCATCCAACGCCTCGCCGCTGACGACGCAGGTTTGCAACGGGTAATCGGGCCGCTGCTGGTCCACGATCATGGCGTCGAGTTCGGGGATATGGGTGCCGTTTTTCGCGATGGACTCCATCACTTCCGTCCCGCAACTCGAGCAGCAGAACCGCAGCAGCCGGTTCTTGTACACCCGGTCGATGGGGTTGTCTCCCCACGATTCCCGGCTGTTCAAACAGATCGATTCCGGATAGTAGGGAATCTGCGCTGCGATGATCGCCTCGTCAATCGCCTTGAGGTACTTTCCGGGTTCCTCCTGAAACTTCGAGATGCAGCCCTCGCAGCAGAAACGCACTTCACGCCCTTCGTGTTGCATCACAACCGATTCGAGCTTCGCGCCCAGTTCCTCGCCGGATACCGGACAGGTCGTCAGCGGATACACGTCTCCTGCTGGATCGAGTATCGCGGACCGCATCGCGGGATCGTCTGATTCGGCGGCCAAAACCGGAGTGAACACGCTTGCCCTAACGGCGAGAGCTACTCCAAGCAGACCCAGGCAACACATTTGCAAACGTCGGTGACTGGTTAACGATCGCATTATCATCATCGGTCCTCAATGGTTGGATGGGCCGTGGACGCACCCTTCGCGTTGCGGGTCTTAGAATACGACGCCGGAGGCCTGCCGAATGTGCAGGACTCCGGCGATCGGGCATTGTAGCCCGTGGACTGGTTGATACGGCCGGACGAGACTGCGCCTCATACCCGGCCAACGCATGATAAACGCAGCGACTTGATCAGGTAATCGTTAAAGCTCTCAAAGATCTTTGTGAAACTATCAGGGCGGGTGTGGCCTGGCAGGATTTGTGATAAAGCGCTGATTGCTCTCGTTGACTTGGCTTTGTGATGTAAGTTATTGGTCCGCAGAGAGATGCTCATCAAGCGAGGAGGCCAGCCGCTCCGCAAGTATGCGGTTCCCGGTGGGCGTCAAATGACCATCGTTCATATACAAGCGCTTCACGGGGCCATTCTCAACGAGGGTCTGAACTATCGGCACGTAGGGGATTCCCGCCGATTCGAAGAATTCCTCGCACAGCGCCACATCCTTGAACCGAACGTAGGACACCGGATCCCCGGCTTCGGCTATCGCTGCCTCCCAATCCTCGTCCGACAACTCAATCCACGAGGGCAGGCAGAACGCGAAGAACTCGATGCCGCGGTTATCGCAGTCGTCACGGATTCGCAGCACATCCTCCTGCATCCGTTCCCACGCCTCTTCGAGTTGCGGGTACCAGTCTTGCAACATGAACTCAAGATAAAAGGGTCGTGGTTCTTGCGGCGGCAATTCCGGGATGCGTAGCGGCGGGAGAAACCGGACCTGCCGCAAGAGTGTCGTCAGATCCCAGCGTGTGCCCGTCACGCTTTGGAACTGCGCATACAACCGGCACTTCGTGATCATCCACCACTCGGCCTGCATGCGCCAATCCGCGTGGTACCGCCAATAGAGCACCATCCGTTCCCATCCCTCGTTGTAGGATTCGAGGTATTCGCCGCTCTGATTCAACGTGTTGTGCACGTCGTTCTCGGGATAGAGCTGAAGAATCACGAGATCGGGTTCAAGGGCAAAGCATCGTTCCAAGAGAAAGATGCGCTCCTGCCAGGGTCCATACCCGGCCACCCCGGCGTTGATGACCGTAACCTTACGCCCGGGCATCTGCTCGGATAGCAGTTCTTCCAAGATGTGCGGATAGCTGTCTTCGTAAGCGACGCCCCACCCCATGGTCAGCGAGTCGCCAAGCGCAACGACGCGGAATTCATCCGGCTCCTTGGGGCCAACCTCGGGTCCCCGGACGCCCTGAGCCGACACGGACACGACAAACTCCCGCGGCTCGCCGGATTTCGGCATGGTGGTGTAGGTGTCGGTGCGGTCCGGACGGAGGGTCCAGAAGGCCGTCGGATGCGCCTCGAACCCGGCCCGGGCCGACTGCTTGATGATTGGTGAGGGAAACAAGAGTCGCGCCGCGACTTCCGCTCCCGCGAAGCAAAGGCAAACGGACCCTACCAGAAGAGCGCCGTTGATCGCTTTTTGCTTCCAGCTTGTCTTCGTCCGAGCGGGCGGCCAGGGTGCCTTCCAGACAAATGCCCACAAGGTTACAGACCATGCGATGGATTCTACGAGTGGCGCGTCACGAAATACGGCCAAACGCACAAGAAGGACCGCGCCCACCGTGATGTACGTTGCGCGAATCGCGCGCCCGGTGTGAACAAGCAATCGTCCCCGAACGCTCGACGGCGCCGGGGCCGCGACGAGTCGTCCGAAGACCAGCAGTAGAATTACGGTAACCGTCTGCCCCGTCAGGAAAAAGTGGCCCATTTCGCTCGCAATCCACGGTGCC
Source organism: Candidatus Hydrogenedentota bacterium (assembly GCA_045863335.1). Taxonomy (GTDB): domain Bacteria; phylum Hydrogenedentota; class Hydrogenedentia; order Hydrogenedentales; family SLHB01; genus JAHDWY01. The sequence goes on from BTVY01000022.1 coordinate 18,019, forward strand.
GCCGCCGCAACGGCAAGTCCGTAGACGCTCAGCACCGGGAAGAACCAACGGGATGCCACGAGGACCAAGGGCAGGTAGAGGAGGACCATCGGGCTGCGGACACAAATGAGGTGATGCAGTCCCAATACGCCGGCGAATGAGACTATCTCCAGCACCTTCACCACAAACGACAAGGGCACCGCATCCGGCGATCGGGTATGTTGCGTATTCCGGCGTTTCATTCCGGCGGGGAGTATGGCAGGTGCGCACGCGAAACCCCAATTTGAAGAGGATGTGATGCCGCCACCCGGATTGAACTTTTTCGCGATCCGGCGTAGGATATCCGCAAGCGGCTCGCGTGGGGATGCGGGCCACATGGGGGAACAGTCGTAATTTGGGGGGAGAAACCATGACTCGACTGTGTGTAGTGCTGTGTGCCGCGGTTCTCGTGGCGGGGACGTTTACCGCGTTTGCGGAACTGGAAAACGTCCAGGTGGGGGGCGAACTCCGGATCAAGTCCGACTGGATTCGGAACTGGGCCGTGCAGCCGGGGCCGTTCGAAGTCCGGGTTCCCAATTTCTTGCTGCCGCAGCGGCCTATCGGCGAATTCGTTTCGGGCGCGCCGGCATTCAACGGGCTTGGTCTTGTCAGCCCCTATGCCTACGACGACGACACGAACGATCTCTGGCTCATCGAGCAGCGGACGCGTCTCAACGTGAAAGCGGATTTCACGAATGACGTGGCGGCGTTCATCGAACTCGAAAGCTATGACTTCTGGGGCGAAGACTTCCGTTCCGACTACGTCACCGGTCTCGACAACCGCGCCGTGACCAACGACGACGTCGAAGTCTACCAAGCCTACATCGAAGCCGCGAACATGTGGGGCACGCCGCTCCAGATGCGCATCGGCCGTCAGGAACTCGCCTTCGGCAGCCAGTGGCTGGTCGGGCCGAAAGACTTTGGACCGTTCTATCGCGGCCGTTCCTTCGACGGCTTGCGTCTGACCTGGCCCGGCGAAACCTACAAGATCGACGCCTTTGCGGCGCAGTTGTTTGAAGGCGGAATCAACGAACAGGACGGCGACGTCTGGTTCTACGGCGTGTACGCCTCGTGCACGGCGATTGAAAACATCACCTTCGACGCCTACTGGATGTGGTTGCGCGACGCCCGCAGCCTGAACGACACCAATTTCATCGCGCCCATCGAGTGGCTTGAAGACATCTTCAATTTAGACGACTACGATGCAACGAACCTGCACACGGTCGGCCTGCGCGCAGCAGGCGCCTTCGGTGCGTTGGATTTCGACGCGGAAGTCGCCTATCAGTTCGGCGATGCCGAGCGTCAAGGGTTCTTCTTTAAGCCGTTCATCTACGGCGACGACGGCGCGGAGTTTGACGCCTGGGGCGCTACGTTGGACGCGGGCTACACCTTCGACATCATGTGGCAGCCGCGCGTTTTCGGGAAGTACGCCTACTACCAGGGCGAGGACAACCGCGACCTGTCCTTCATCGAGTGGTTGAATCCTTTCTACCGACCCGAAGCCAGCGTGAGTTTCAACCGCTTGTTCTCGAACCACATGTACAACGGGTTCTTTGACCTGCAGAACGACTTCTCCAACGGTCACGTGTTCGTGCTCGGCGCCATCGCCCACCCGTCGGAGTCGCTTGACCTGTACGCGAGCGTCAGCTACTTCCTCGTGGACGAACCGTTTGATATGCCGGCCTACACGAAGCTCGGCAGTTGGCGCGTTCCTCTGGCCCCGGCACTGTCGTTCTGGACCAAGGAAGGCGACGACGAAATCGGGTACACCTCCGACATCGTACTCACCTATCACTACAGCGAAGACCTGATGTTCATGCTCCACTGGTGCCACCTCTTCGCGGGTGACGCCCTGGAAGACGGCAGCTTCTTCGCCAACAACGGCCTCGTCTTCGGCGGCGGCTCGGACGACCACGACGGCGACTTCATCACCTTCGAAACCCGTATCTGCTTCTAGCGAACGACGCGTATTCTGAAGATTGGTTCGCGCTCACCCTTCGGGGTGGGCGCGAACCGTTTTTGGCAAGGAGATGCATCGATTCACATAAAGATGCACGAAAGATAAATATTATTTATTAATGACTTGATTTTATGAAGAACTTATGTATAATAATGAATGATGACCATGCAAAAAGATAATTCGCTATCTACCGAAGACGGCCGGAAACTACCGCGAAGTTGCCCCAGTTGCGGCGCGCCGTTGCGCGTTCAGCGGTTCACTTGCCGCACCTGCAGTACGGCCGTTGAAGGTGAATTCGCGCTTCCGGTCTTGGCCCGCCTGGAGCCGGACGAACAGGAATTCCTGCTACATCTGCTGGAAGAGAGCGGAAGCCTGAAAGGCCTGGCCCAACAGTACCAGGTTTCTTACCCAACGGTTCGCAATCGGCTCGATGCGCTGCGCGAAAAGGTGCGGCGCCTGATCGCGGAGCAACACAGGCCCGACAAGGGGGACCAATGAACGCCGAAGGTTCAGGAGATACCGCGTCGGCACGTCTCTGGAGAACGTGGATATTCAATCCATTCCACTTTGTCGCGGGGGGCAAGGCCCTCGCCGTAGGGCTTGCCGTGATTGCTGTCGCGGGCACGGTGAACTCCCGGACGGGCAGTCATTTCGACGGCGTCTTGGATTTTCATACCGGTGCAATCCTTCCGTGGTGGACCTACTGGTTGGAAGGTCCCATCAACTGGTTCATCTTGAGCGCCCTGCTCTTGCCAGCCGGTTGGGCGTTGTCCAAGAGCCGCGTGAGGCCGATCGACGTATTCGGCACGCAAGCGCTGGCGCGGTTTCCGACGCTCGTCATGGCCCTGTCCATGTGGCCGCCCTTCGTACAGCGGGCGAATCAGCGTATGGTGACCGCGCTCTTACAACTGCAGCAACCCGGGACCGTTCAGTCCAACCAGGAGATGTGGGCTACGCTGCACTCCACACTGGCGCCTATGGACATGGTGATTTCCCTTGCCGTGGTGTTGATTGTTCTCGCGATGCTGGTCTGGATGCTTATCCTGATGTACCGTGCGTTCGCAGTTTCCTGCAACATCTCCGGTGGCAAAGCCGTGGGCGCCTTCATCGTGCTGCTTGTCGCCGCGGAAATTCTGTCGAAAATCGTCCTTGGGTTTGTCTACTACCTGGGAAGTACGTGAACGGTACCAGGTTCAACATGTGAAAAAATCAGGATGGTAAACGTTTGATAGGAGAGCCCAAGCCCCGCTCCGCAGGAGCGGACAACGATGGGGGATTCAATCATGAAACTGATGAACTGGGTTGTCGCAATGATGACAGTCGTGGCCGGGGTATTCTTTATGAGCGGCTGCGAGAAACCGGCCAACGATACTGCGTCCGCATCGCCTGGCGGCGGAGACGTCGCTTTGGCTGCTACGGCGTTGAGCGACAAGGCGAACGGCGTCGTCGACCAACTCGCTGCCGGAGATTTCGCCGGGGTCACACAGAACTTCGACGCGACCATGAAAGCGGCGCTGCCCGAGGCCGCGCTGCAGCAGACGTGGGCCAGCCTCACGCAACAGACAGGGCCCTTCAAGAGCCGCGGCGCCGCTCGCTCCGCGACGGAACAAGGCTTTGACGTGGTCTACGTGGAATGCATCTTCGAACGCGCGACCATGAGCACGAAAGTCGTGTTTAGCCCGGCTGGCGAAGTCACGGGCCTCTTTATTCAAAGGGGATAGCCACCGACCGAGCTATCCTTTACTACGGCGATTGATGGGGTAGTTACCGGGCTGGCCGGAAAAGGGCAGCGCCAGCAGACGATGCAGTCGCTGCAGCGATGCATTCCGGAACTGGGTCAGGCCGATGGTCATCCCTTCATGTCCCGCGGCGGGTTGATCGGTGTACGTGCCGCAGAGGCGATCCCACCAGGGCAGATTGAATCCGAAATTGCTGTTGGATTCGTTTACTTCGACTGAATGGTGCACACGATGCATGTCCGGCGTAACAACCAGCCAGCGCAGCACACGGTCGAGACCCAGCGGAATGCGCACGTTACTGTGGTTGAACATGGACGTGGCGTTGAGCACTACCTCAAAGATGAGCACCGCCACAGCCGGAGGGCCCAGCACGGCCACCGCGGCCAGCTTGATCCCCATGGACAACAGAATCTCGAAGGGGTGAAAACGCAGCCCCGTGGTCACGTCGAAGTCGAGGTCCGCGTGATGCACCATGTGCAACCGCCAGAACAGGGGTACCGCGTGAAACATGACATGCTGCAAATAAATGACGAAATCCAGGACGACGAAGGAGACTACCACCGCCAGCCAGTACGGCGCATCGAAGCGATTGAAAAGACCCCAGCCCCATTCTTCGGCCAGCACGGCCATGCCCACCGCGACCAGGGGAAAAGTGAACCGTAAGAGCAAAGTATCGATTACGACGATTCCGAGGTTGGAAAACCAGCGGACTCCGCGGCCCATGATCGGTCTGCGCCGTGGCGATAGCAATTCCCACAGGGCCAAAAGCGCGAAGACCCCGAGAAAGAATCCAATTCGAATGGCCGCTTCATGCTGCATTACAGCGCTCCGCTTTTGTGACACAGGGGAAGTCTATTGCAAGGGTCATCCTGAGCGACGGACCACGCTGGGGGCGTGGCGAATCGCGGGCGAACATCCGCCAGCGCCTCTTGTCGGGATCGCTATCGGGATCGGTATCGGGATCGAAATCGCTGTGCGCTTCCCACTCGATACCGATCCCGATAGCGATCCCGATACCGAGAAACCACGACTAATGATACCAAATGACTTGCGGACCATGTTCTTAGCAGCGAAGCGACGGATCTCACTCAGCGTTTGCGCAGAAGAACCAAGATTCTTCACTGCGTTCAGAATGACCCACGATGCGAATTTCTCGCATCGATTCTAATCGACCAGCGAGCGTGACCGGTTCCGGTACCAGACGATCGACAAGACCAGCATCCATGCCGCCGCGATCAGCAGTCCAATCGCTTCCCGCGCTTCTTCCACGCCGCGCTCGCCCATCTGCAAATCGGTCAGGAGATGGGTCGGATTGTCCACCACGATCCCGGGAAGCCAGTAGAAGAACCCGGCCAGATAACCGACGACACCCACAACGGCGAAGACGGTGTACCGCTTGGCCACTGCGAACGCGGTTACCACCGTGCCGTAGCCGTAAATCAGCATCCAGACGAGTCCGTCCGGGTCGTTGTACTGGACCACAACGCAGAGCAGCAGCAGGATAAACATGATGATCGAAACAACGCGCAGCATTTGTACTCCCAGAGTTGTTTGACGCCGGATTATAGCGCTCCCGCGCCGCTGGCACCATTCTTCCCACAAACGAGCCCGTTTTCGTGCTATGCTGGAGACGGGCACGGCGTGGGCAATCTCTCGGGACGGTACGGGGGATAGCCATGCGAATCCTGCTATTGACGTGTGCAGCCGCGCTCGTTGCCACCGCTTCCGCGCAGCGCGTGCTCGTTGAACCCAGCGATTTCACTTACCTCGGCGCGTTTCGCCTACCCGGCGGCGAGGATCGTCCCCAGACCTTCGCGTACGGCGGCGGGGCCATGACCTGCAACCCGAATGGCGATCCTTCTGGAGCCGCCGACGGATTCCCCGGTTCGCTGTACGTCATGGGGCATGTCCGGTTGCCCTATGGCGAGTTGCCCGACGGAAATCAGATCGCGGAGATCGGCATTCCGGCTCCCGCGCGTTCCAGCGATCCAGGTGCGCTTCCGCAAGCCGAGTTCATTCAGTCCTTTCGCGACGCGGCACAAGGCCTCTTCACCGAGTATGCCGAAATCCCGCGCACGGGTATGGAGTACCTGGACACGCCGGAGACCGGCCCGCAAATCCACCTGGCCTGGGGGCAGCATTTTCACGAGGACGCCCAAGGCCCCACACACGCGTGGATTAGCCCGAACCTCGCCGCGCCAGCCGCGCAAGGCGCCTGGTACATCGGAGAATATTCGCTGTACAGCGTGAATGACTATTTGTTCGCCATCCCCGATGCGTGGGCCGCCGCGCACACGAATGGACGGCTCCTCGCCACCGGCCGCTACCGCGACGGAGGCTGGTCGGGGCAGGGTCCCGCCTTGTACGCCTACCGTCCCTGGAACGAAGGTGGTGATTCCGCTGCGCCCGGAACCCATCTGGAGGCGACGGTGCTGCTCCAGTACCAGAGTTCGCAGGCCAGCGAGGACGTCGTCGCGCGATCGCTTCAAGGATATCAGCATGCCGACGAGTGGGAGGGAGGGGCCTGGCTTACCACGACTACCGGAAAGTCCGCCGTCCTCTTCGCCGGCACCAAAGGGACCGGCGCGAAATACTGGTACGGTTGGGTGAACCCGGCGGGGCCTGAAGTGCCCTGCATCGAGACCGCCTTCGTAAACGACTTCCCGACCTGCCGGCAAGCCAACGGCACGCCATGTCCTGACGCGGACCTGTCAGGTTGCGACGGTCACAACGACTACCGCGGCTGGTGGGCGTCGCGCATGACTGCCATGATCATCCTCTACAACCCGGACGATCTGGCGCGGGTTGCCGACGGCGAAATAGAGCCCTGGGAACCGCAACCCTACGCTCGGCTTGGGATCGACAACCAACTGCTTCTGAACCCGTCAGGGGTAGAGCCCGAAATGCTCGGCACCGGCGTCCAGCGGCGGTACCGCATCGGTTCAGTCGCCTACGACCGCGAGCACGATCTGCTGTATATCCTGGAGCCCTTCGCCGATAACACAAAGCCGGTCATACACATATGGCGGGTACAGTAAGCGAGCCTTCGCGGCGGTTCGTGAACATACGGCAATGCATCTCGTCCGGTTTGGTATAGTGTTTAATCGGTCAATAACTCCGCTACATCGCAGGTTGAATTCTGGGAGAAGACACATGCACTTCGTGATAGCCGCGAGAACGGTCGTGCAGTTCAGTCTCTTGGCGACGATTCTGCTTTGTCCCGCCGTGGTTGCCGACGAGTCCTGGACCGTCGAAACCGTGCTGGGCGGCCACAGCATGAAGCTGGTGCGCGGTGATGAGTCGCAGCTTGCCGTGTTGCACGGTGTGAAGGCGCCGAAGCGCAACACGCCCGAAGGGGACGTGGCGAAACAGTTTCTGGAAGAACTGGTCCTGGGGCTGCCGGTAAACGTGGAAGTGGTCCGTGAAAGCCGCGGGATGAATTACGTCACGCTCAAGTCTGAAGACGGCAGCGATCCCGCCGCCATTCTGTTGCAGTATGGGCTCGTCGAGTGGGACGAGATTCTCGCACCGGATGCGTCGGAGTATGCCGCCCTGGAAGAGGACGCCAAGGCGAATCAGCTCGGTCTCTGGGGTGAGCCGTTCCCCGAGCCGGAATCTGAAGAACGAGCCTATGTCTTGCGGTCGGATGCGGGCGGGACCCGTGAAGCGTTAATCACTGAAGACGGCACCACCATCCTGCGCATGAAGGGCAACGAGGTTCCCAACTACGAAGTCCGCGCCCGCGCGAGTCAGGAGAAGGAACGCCGGGCGGAAGAGCGCCGCGCATTCCTCGAAGAACAGGCGCGGTTGCGTGAGGAGGCGGTTCGCCAACAGCAACTCGCCGCGGCGGCCGCGGAAGATCAGGCGCGTCAGGACTACCTGTACAACTTGCAGGCCCAGGAACAGTACCTGCGCAACCAGAATCTCTATCTCAACAACGAGTACTGGCGCCGGCGGCTATACAATCACTATCCGTATCCATTCCCGCATTACTATCCCCGCGTTTATACGCACGTGACCCATGAATCGACGTCGGGATCATCGGGTTCGCCCACGCATGGCGCAACCCACTCGCCGTTCCTGAACGTGCACGGCAATCGCGGGACGGAAGAACGGGAGGATTAGGTCATTCCCTGCGGAAGACCCCCGCTTCCGCGTAAGCGAACGAACCCCTCCACTCGGGCCGCCAATAGAGGATCGTCACGCCGTCCCGGGCGTCGCCTTTGTCGAAATCGCTCACGCCGACGTTCAGCCGCACCTGCGTCCAGTCGCCGCCCTGATGCGCGTTGAGATAGTCGACGGGTATCGCCACCTCCGCGGTGAAACCGTCCGCGGCAGGCTTGCTGGCGGCGCGCACGCCGTCCGGTTTGTCGCCAAACTCGAATTCGGCGCCCTGCTCCGGCGATATTTCGGGCCCTGTGATGACGGAAAATACGCCCACCTTCGGATCGTCTTCGGACGAGGCGCGCGCATCCACGGTGACCATCACGAAATCTTCCCAGTACTTCCACCCATCGAAGCACGGCTCGTTGTCCATCGCGCGGACAGCGACATAGACATACGTATCGTCCCGCGTGACCCCGAACCGGAACGCGCCATCGTGGAAGCCCTTCCATGCGGGCACGTTATGGAAGATCTCGCCGGGCTGGTCCACGGTGAACGGTAAATCGCTCCACTCTCCCAAATCGCCATCGAGCGTTGGCGCGGACTCCGCCTCAGGGATGGCGTAGGGCGCGTCAATGGGAATCCGCAGTTCCCCGTTCAGCGCGATCGACGGTGTGTTGTTGCCCGTGTCGTAGAACGCTTCCCAGTGAAGCACTACCGGTTGCACTTCCGGCAAAGGCAGGCCCGTATCGGATGTAATGCGCAGCTCCGTCGTATGTTGAGAGGACCCCGGAATCAGCGTCGCAATGGTGCTGGGTTCCGCCCGCACTCCATCCATGGTTTCCGTCAACACCTTGACGCGCAGCGGCGCGGCGGATGGGTTCGTAATGGTTACCGTCGACACGCCGGAATTGAACGAATCGCCCTCGAACAGAATCGGCGTCGCCGTGATGGCCTCGTCCTTCTGAAAAAGGGCGAGTTCCTTCATGGTTTCCGGCGTGCGGAACTGGCGATCCAGAATTCCGTCCAGGAGAAGATTCACGACCCGGGGGCCGTCGTCTCTCATGGTGACCCAAACCACGCCGTCAAATTCGCCATAGGCCGTGCCGCGCAATCGCGAGCCGCCCCCCGTTGTGGCCATGGTAATGTACGATATGCCCTCGCTTTCCTGGCTCAGGTAGTTGTGCGTGTGGCCGGCGAATACGGTGCAATTCCGCCCCTTCAACGCCTCCTGGATCTCCGGCCACCCTTGCGCGCCCTTGTCGTTCCACAACGGCTTGTGCTGAAACACCAGCGTCCATCGGACGTCCGGATGCTCCGCGAGCACCCGCTTCGCGTAAGCGATCTGTTCGTCGCCGATTCCCGTACCGTTGTCGGGCGCGTCGTTGGTGGACAGGCAGAGGAACAGCACGTCCTTGTACACGAAGTGGTAGTACGGCACGCCGAACCGCTCGTTGTAGATCTCTGCCCAAAGCGGCCGGCCCACGTCGTGATTCCCCGGCACGAAGAAGAAGGGCATCTCAAACCCGGCGACAATCGCCATGAAATGGTCCCACTGTTTGTTGAGGGCTTCGCGCGTGTCCTCGTAACCCTCAATGAAATCCCCGATGCTCATCACGAACTCGGGTTGCAGCAGGTTCAGCTTGTCCACGGCTTCGGAGAAGATCCCCGGGCGCGGTCCGCCGGCGTTGTCCGTAACCACGGCAAACTGGAAATGATCGGGATCGTTGTGAAAATCAAGACTGGTCCAGGGCTTGGCTTCCGTGGGCACTTCCATCTCGAAACCATCGACCGCCGAATCCTGCCCGAACGCCGATGCCACACCAATCAGTCCCAAGGTTAGAACAAAAAACATCCTGCACATGCTCAAGAACTCCTCCAAACGATTTCCGAATCGCCAAGCTGGCCAATGGCTGTTCAATGCCCCGAGTGTACGCCTTGTATCGCATACGAACAAGAGCAAACCCTCGTTTCGTTGCACCCACTCCTCCGATTCGCGAGAATATGATATGACATCATTTGGGGAGAGGTTGTATGGATGGTCCGCGCCGTTTACTTGCACATGAGTTACCTGCCCTCGCCAGGCTCGTGGACACGGTATTCATGAACGGCACCGATGGCGCGATGTACCGCGCTTTCTCCACCCTCTTCAACGCGGCGAACGCCGGCAATCTGCTCGTGTACTCGGATGGCGACCGCATCGTAAGCCACGTTGGCCGTACCGAGCGCTGGGCCAGTCTCGGCGGCTGCACGGTGCGCGTCGGTTGCGTGGGCGCGGTTGCGACCGACGATGCGTATCGCGGGCAAGGACTCGCCAGTAAACTCTTGTTTCAAGCCTGTGCCGAGGGCATGGCGGCTGGAGTTGACCTCTTCATGATATCCGGTGGACGCGGTTTGTACCGCAGGGCGGGCGCGACCGAGGTGGGGCTCGACTACAGGGCGACCGTGGAACTGGCGGCGGCGAGGGATTTGGTACTTGCCTCAGTCGCTATACGCCCGTTCGAGGACGGCGATCTGCCCATATGGATGGCGGCATATCAGCAGAAGCTCGCCCACTACGTCCGACCCTCAGAGGACTGGGAATGCGCGGTTCAGACCCGAATCTGTCAGACCTTCGATGCGGACTTCCTAACGATAACCAACGCCGGTGTGCCCTGCGGATACGTTGTTTGCCGCGTATCTGAAGAAGACTGGTTGTGCCATATCATGGAGTACGCGGGCGACGCGCGGCTGGTGGCCGCCGCCCTGGCGCAGGTCGCGGAACGGCACGACGCGCACGCGTTGCGCCTTGTCATCCCGGGCACGGACCCCATCTTGTTCGCGTACTTGGAACGTGCCGGGATTGCATTGGAGCCGGTCCACTCGTCCGGCACCTTGCTGATCGTGAACTTTCAACAACTGATCGATCGGCTCCGTCCATGGTTCGCCACGCGGGCTGGACTCGACGCGGCCGAACGCCTGGACGTTCAACGTGATGGGGACCGCTTCGTGTTCATCTGCGGTGATGCGTCCGTGGAATTGGAAAATCTCGCGGCGGCGACCGAGTTTCTCTTCGGTCATCACGAACGGAATCGGCCATCCGGCGTGTTTGCGAAGATGTTCCCGGCACCCACGCTGCGGTATGGACTCAGCTTTATCTGAATTCGGTCATTCCGCGAGGCGTATCAGCATGCGCACTGCCGCTTCGACGAGTTTCTCACCGCCGCCGGGTTGCACGCGGGAGTTCACGGTTTCGTAGCTGCCTTCCTCGAAGGCCTTTCGCGTGGGAACGTAGCCGCAATAGTCGTTGGCGAGCGTGATGATGAGCGTCGTTTGGAACGGCGAAGCCTCCTTGATCGCGAGGCCCAGGTCGACAAAGATCTCGCCTGGCAACCCCACGATGGCCACGTCCGGCCCCAGCCGGAACGCCTGGACGTCTACCGCGATCGCATCTTCGCCGCGCATTTCCGAATCGATGATCTTGTACAAGCGGACGCGTTCCAGAAATGGCACGCTGTCGTCAACAATCTTTGCGCGGTTGGCCAGCGCGTACGCGACTTCTTCCTCGGAATACTGCTGCAATGGAAGGGCGACCGATTCCGTCTGCGCCGCGAAGGAGGGCTCCTTCACAGACGGTAATTCGTCGAGCGCTTCGGCCATGGTCGCGCCCAAAGCGTCGCCAATACGTTTCGCTTCTTCGTGACCCTTCTGGGGAGTCTTCGTGCTCACGTCGATGTGGTTGATGTCACCGGCCGTGCCGATTGCGAAGATGGGAATCAGGTCTGCGTGCTCTTCACGGATTACGGATGCCATGTAGTAGGGGTAATCCGCGGCGTACTCGGTGCCGCCCACCGTATCCAGATGAAGTGCGAATGCCGTCAGTAATGCGTCCGGGCGTTCTTGATCCAGCGATTCGAACACAATCATCGGCACTGCCGGATCGGTCGGCCCCGCCGGGCGTACGATGTCGGGATTCTGCTTGCCCGGATTGAATCGTACGGGTCCTTCCTTCATGTGGAACCGCCGATTGAACGCCAGACCCTCTTGTGTGGCAACGCCCGCGCGAATCGCAACGGGAACGCGCGCCGATTCGGCTTGCTCGATCGCGGCAACAATGGCATCGGTCAACGTATCAATGTACGGCACCTCCTCGTGCGGGTCGGTGCCGTGTTCGGCGATTGCGAGTTCCTTGCAATAGGCGAAACGCGCGCCAAAGTAATCCGCGCCAGTGTGGGTGTGCGTGGCAGACACAAGGATGTTCTCCACCGGAATCCCCGTCTGATCCGCGGCCCGCCTCCGCGCCGGTTGCGTCGCGTCAACGGGAACACCAACCAGTTCGCACACGACGATGGCGCCGCGTTCTTCGCCCTGCTGGAAGGCGATTGCCCGCGCGTGCAGGGGATCGTGAACCGCCGTACTCAGCCGTTCATGGAAGTATCCGCTCATCCGGTTACCGACCGGCGGAGTAATGTCGATCTCCGCGACGCCGACGGTGAGCGGCTCGGCGAACGCCACGGCACAGCAGCACACAATCATTGCGCATCGAAATCGAATAATCGCCCGCAGCACAATTCTCCCCAGATTCTGCAACATTTTTATCGCCGGTCCTTCTTGTCCTGAGTCTTGTCCTTGGTGTCCAGCGTAGTTCCCAGCCAGCCTCGCCGCCAGAAGAAATAGAGCTGCCCCAGCGCCATCGCCAGCATGATGAGAATCACCATGGGGTATCCAAACACCCAATTCAGTTCCGGCATGTTCCAGGGCGAGGTCTGCGTATTGAAGTTCATCCCGTATAGACTCGTCACGAATGTGAGCGGAATGAAGATGGTCGCGATCACCGTCAAGACGCGCATGACTTCGTTCAACTTCGTGCTCAACGACGAGAGGTACACATCCATGAGATCCGAAACCAGTTCGCGATAGGCTTCCACGAGGTCCAGAATCTGAATGGTGTGATCGTAACAGTCGCGCAGATACACGCGCGTTTCCTGCGTGAAGTTCGATTCGCGGTCGCGCAACACCGAATTGATGGCCTCGCGCAGCGGCCAGATGGCGCGGCGCAACACCAGCAAATCGCGGCGCGCTTGATGGATCTCGCCGACGATTTGTTGGGTCGGCGCCTCCAAAACCTCGTCTTCCAATTCCTCCAGGTGGTCGCCGTAGGTTTCGATAATGGGAAAGTACGCGTCCACCAGCGCGTCAATCAGGCAGTAGGCCAGAAAGTCCGAGCCGTTGTTTCGCACCCGGCCATAACCCTTGCGAATGCGGTCGCGAACCGGTTCAAAGCAATCGCCCGCTTCGCGCTCCTGGAACGTCAGCAAATAGTCCTCGCCAAGGAACATGCTGATCTGTTCGGTGACGATCTCATCGGTCCGATACACCATGCGCGCCACGAAGAAGAGTTGCTCGCCATACTGATCGACCTTGGGCCGCTGATGAACGCCGACAACGTCCTCCAGCGCCAGCCGGTGCAACTCGAACATGGTGCCGAGCTGTTGCAGTACGTCCCGGTCGCCCAGGCCGTCCACGTTCACCCAGATCATGGGCCACTCTTCGACGAACTTGGGGATATCCTGGGGCCCCTCCACCTGTTGCTCCACGTATCCGGTCGGGCCGTACCCGAACACGGTAATCGTTGGCATGGGAGCGTCTGGATCTACTACCAGCGTCCCCGGCAAAGCGCCCGGAGGCGTCCGGGAGTGCTGGGTCGATGGATGATGTTCGTCTTCGGGCGTCATCGCGTTGCAGATTCCTCCAATCGCCCGGAACTCGGCGACGTTCCAGTAGGGTAGCAAAGCTGCAACCCCTTGCGCACACTGCTTCGCAGCAAGTTTCGCCGCATCGGGCGCCGTGGTAGAATGAGCGAAGTCCCGGCCGAATCGCGCGAACTTTGTTTCGGCCAAGGGGTCTAAAGGATTGGCAATGGACACAGGCGCCCAAAGCGGCGCTGGAGCGAATACGACCGGTGGTTCTGCTGAAAGAAGCTCGCGGCCACTCCGACGCCGGCCTGGTTGAACAATGCCGGAACGGCGATTCGTCGGCCTTTGACGAGATCGTGCGGCGGTACAAGGATCGCGTGTACGCGGTCGTGTACCGCTTCCTGGGCAACCGGGAAGATGCGCTCGACGTGAGCCAGGAGGTGTTTGTGCGCGCCTATCGCGGAATCAACGAGTTTCGCGGCACCGCGCAGGTCTACACGTGGCTCTACAGCATCGCGGCGAATCTCGCCCGCAACCGGCTCCGTGACATGGGACGCAAGGGGCGCAATCGGGGCACTTCGCTGGAGGCGCTTCAAGCGGCCGCGCCCGGAATCGCCGACGCGGCGGCATCGGGATCGCTGACGCCGAGCGATGAGGCCATCGGATCGGAGACCGCGGAACTCTTGCAGCGGTGCCTGACCGAGTTGCCGGAGAACTATAGGATGGCCTTCATCCTTAGGACGACCGAAGATTTGAGTTACGAAGAGATCGCGGATGTGATGGGGTGCCCGGTCGGCACGGTGAAATCCCGGCTGAATCAGGCGCGCCAGATGCTGCGGGATCGATTACGGGAACTGGAGATATTGTAGAACCGGGCTGAAGTCCCCGGCTCGCTGTACTTGAGGTAATCAAGAAAGATGTCGCGAAAACAAATACACATTCCCCTTGATCCCCCTTCAAAGGGGGAATTTCGCACAACGCTCCGCGTTGAGCTTTGGAACGGCCTAAACCTGTCCTCGCGACGCGCACTGATGCGTTTTGCAATTCACGTTGCTGAGCATAATTCCCCCTTTGAAGGGGGATCAAGGGGGATGTTCTTACAGAGAGCGGATTATGTTCAACGGTAACTGAATTGTTGGAAGTTGTGCCGAGGATTACCCGGAAGTTCGGATTACGACATGAATCGCGACGAAATCAGAGAGCGTTTCTCGCCCCTGCTGGACGGCGAACTCGGCCCCGAAGAACGGGCCGAGATCGAGGCCGCCCTGTCGGAGGACGCGGAACTGCTGCGCGAACTCGATGCCCTGAAACGGGTCGACCAGTTATACGCGAATCTTCCGCCCGTTTCCGCGCCGGAAGGTTTCGAGGATGGGGTCAAGACCGCGCTTCATCCCGCGACCCTGCAGTTCACGCGAGCCCGCGCCATGCGCCGCCGCTTGTGGCCCATGCTGGCCGCCGCGGCGGTATTTATCGTGTTCGGCGCCATAGTGGTCGTCCAGATGAACCCGGACCGGGCGGCGACCATGCTCAGCAAGGGAATGCCAGATTACGCCGCGGAATCCGTTCCGCAGGCGGCGATGGAAAAGTCCGACGCAGCGGCGAGCCAGCAATTGCGCTCGCATGCGCCCTCGCCGGCAGTCGCCGATGAGGCGGTCCCTCAGTCCGCGCCGGTTGTGGAGTCGGAGATGGATACCGAATCCGTGCAGGGACCCGGCGCAGTTTCGAGCGGCCCCGCGAACGGATACTTCCAGGGCCGGAGCTTGAGCGCGGAGAAAGGGGAACGTCCCGCGGCTTCACCGACGCAACCCGAACCAATGATAGCCGGAATGGAGGCCGGCCGTGTCGAAGCCGCCCCGCCTCCGCAACGGCAAGACGAGCAGGCGCGGCGCATAGCGCAACAGCAGGGTCGCATGGAGGCAGGCGAATCGGCTGCGACGGACGCCGGTGAATCGGAACCGCAACACTTCGGCGACAACGCAGCCGGCGCGATTGCCCCGCCCGCGGAGGCGCCGGCTCCGACGGCAATGCGGGGCCGCGACGCTGACGATTCAGGTGTCAAATCGCTCGCGGAGGAAGGCCTCGCCCGAGAAAAGCCGATGGTTGCCGAGGAATCGCTCATCGTCAACTCGCGCAAGGTCGCGGATCGTATGTTCCAACGGCGGGGCGAGGACTGGATTCAGGAAGACTACAACGACGAATCGCTTACGACCGTCCGCCGCGAGTCGGAAGCCTGGAACGTTCTCGTTCGCAAAGAGTTCAATCTTGCCGCCGTCCTCGAACTCGAAGGCCGGGTAGTCTTCAAGCAGGGCGATATCTGGTACGAACTGCTTCCCGCTGAACCGGCATCCCGCTGATAAAGTTGTGGTGCAGGCTTCCAGCCTGCATCCTGAACGGGACGTGCTGCAAGAAAAAACGCAGGCTGGAAGCCTGCACCACAAAAGGCCAGGCCGCTCGCACTTTCCGTACATGCTCTCAGACGGTCGCCTTCGAGCCCCGCTCCGCCAGCTCCCGCAGGTAATCCCACGAATAGATGCCGGTCGTGTGCGCGTCGCTCCAGGCAAAAGACACCGCGTAATTGCCCAACTGTTGCATGCTTTCGACGGAAATATCCCGCGGCACTTGTTCGGGGTCGAGCAGCTTTTCGCCCGTGTTCTCGTCCACGCACACCGCACACGGACACGCGCAGCGCACGGCGTACATGGAGAGCCCGGCGGTGTGGCCGTCGCTCCATTTTACCTGGATCGTGTCGCCAACCATCGCGACTTCCGGACGGTCCGGCGCTTCGACGCGGCTCTTGCCGACCGCGCGATGGACCTGGTCCGCCATCTCCGCGATGGCCGGGATGTTCTTGCCGGAGTCCTTGTGGGCCAGGTCAGAGAGTCCGTCCATGATCGGCAGTTCCGCAAGCGTGGACAAACCGAACCGCTTCTGCAAGGAGCTTCGGCTGCTTCCGAAGGGGTAGTGCACCTTGCCACAATCGCCGCACGTAAACGAGCACATGTTCTCAACCACGCCCAGCACGGGCACGTTGACTTTCTCAAACATGAGGATTCCACGCGCCACGTCAACCAACGACAACGCCTGCGGCGTGGTCACGATGATCGCGCCATCCAGCGCCGCCTGTTGCACCACCGTTAACTGAATGTCGCCCGTACCCGGAGGCAGGTCGATGATCAGGTAGTCCAACTTTCCCCAGTCAGTCTGGTGAAGGATCTGTGTGATGTAGTTCGACACGATGGGTCCGCGCAACACCGCCGGCTGTTCACCGAGAAGGAATCCAAGCGACATGACCTTGAGCCCGTCGATGCGGACGGGCTGAATCTTGTTGTCCACCATCCCGACGGCGGGATGATACGCATTGAACAAGGTGGGGACCGAGGGTCCGTACACATCGGCGTCCAGCAACCCCACAGCCAGCCCGCCCCGCTGCATGGCCCGGGCGAGATGGGCCGCCACGGTCGACTTGCCGACGCCGCCCTTGCACGAGGACACCGCGATGACCGCGTCGACCGTTTCCAGGGTATTGATGTTGCTCCCGGGCCGCGGCTTCCGTTCCATAGCGCTCATCTTCACATCGACGGAAGTAACGCCTGGCAGCGCGGACACGGCCTCCACGCACTTCTGGCGAAACGTCTCCTTCACAGGGCATGCGGGCGTCGTCAGTTCCACCGTAAACGAAACTTTGCCGCCGTCAATAGCCAGATTCTTGATAAAGCCGAGCGACACGATATCTTTGCCCAGGTCCGGGTCGATGATGTGCCGCATGGAGTCCAGTACTTCTTTTTCCGTCGCCATTTGATTCCTCGATTCTCGTGAACGTCTCTTGAACATCGTTATCCGCCGCTGCTATCTTCCGCGGTCATGAAACTAAAAGTCTACGTATACAAAAACTGTGACACCTGCCGGAAGGCGCTGAAGTTTCTCGATAAACATGGTATCGCCTACGAGGCAATTCCAATCCGGGAAACGCCGCCGGCTCCGGGGGAACTGAGCCGCATGCTGCGAGCCCAATCGGGCAACCTGCGCAGTCTCTTCAACACGTCCGGCGGCGATTACAAAGCCTTGGGAATGAAAGACCGCCTCCCGTCGATGTCCGACAAAGAGGCCATCGCGCTCTTGGCGTCCAACGGCAACCTGGTCAAACGGCCCTTCGTCATCTCCCAGGAAGTCGCGCTCATCGGGTTCAACGAAGAAACCTGGGAAACGGCCTTGCTCTAATCGCCGCGGCAAAATTCGCATACGGCATTCTGTAGCGTCCCGCCTTCCATGGCGGGCGTGGTTTTCCTCACAAAACTACGGCTTCAGGTCTCGCCCGGCATGGAAACCGGGCGCTACAGGACCTCGCTGAGGGCTGCTGCCCGAACCGCTATCCCATGACCGGCTTCTGAAACTCCAATCCACAGTACAAACACTTCCAGTGCTTCGACGACGACACCCTCCCGCAAGACGGGCACTTCAGTGCTGTGTTCGTAATCTTCCCGTCCGCAACGCCGTCGCGCAGGTCGATTTCCTGGGCCTTCTGTTCCAAGTCCGCGTCGGTTAACTTCGCGCGCTCCCGGATCAACTCCCAGAGCGCCTGGTTCATTAACTGCAACCGCGCGACCTGATGTTCTAATTCCCGAACCCGTTGGCGGCTGTCGTCGCTGGCCGGACTGCCCGTGAAGTTCGGGCCGGGCGTCATATCCCCGTAAAACATTCCCATGCCCGCGTCCCTCCCTTGGTTGGCGAGTGGCGTCATGTTTCGGATCCATTGTAGGATAGGCTGGAAGTTGCAGGCAACCCATGGCAAACGACGATTCAATCGACATATCCGGTCCACCCTGGACGCGGGCGCGCGCTCATCTTGGCGTACGCGCAGGAGATCCGCGCCCGCTGGGTACCGGTATCGCGAACGGTGTAAGAGGGCCGGCCTTCAGTCACAAGGGCCTTCTGCTCGAACAGTTGGCGAAGCATGCCTTTCGTCTGCCGTGGTGGTTGCGCACCGGCCACGGCCAAACGGTCTACGGACCAATCATCCGGAGGCGGCGCGCGCTTCCCGCGCGGCGGGTGAAGTGGGATACGCCCGATGGCGATTTTCTTCGTCTCCATTTCAACGACGGGGAACCGGGGCGGCCAACAGTTCTGATGCTTCACGGGCTCGAAGGTTCTGCCCAGTCCAAGTATTTGCTGGGCCTCAACGCGCTCTTCAAAGCCATCGGTTGGACCTCCGTCACAATGGAATTCCGCGGATGCGGCGGCGAGATGAACCGCGCGCCGCGCCTGTACCACTCCGGTGAGACTACGGACTTGGCCTGCGTGTTGGAGCGGCTGGTCAACGATGTGGGTCCGGTGTACGCCGTGGGTTTTTCGCTCGGAGGCAACGTGCTCGCGAAATGGCTTGGGGAGAGCGGGGAGCGCGCGGCCGGTTTCGTTCGCGCCGCGGCCATCGTATCCGCGCCCTACGACCTGACCATCTCCGGTCCCCATATCGACCGGGTAATGGGCGGCGTCTATGCGCGGCACTTTCTGCGGCCACTCATCGCCAAGGCCGTCGCCAAGGAGCGGCAGTATCCTGGAATCATCGACATCAATCGGGTCCGGCGCAGCCGCACGCTATGGGAGTTCGACGAGCACGCCACGGCCAGATTGCACGGGTTTTCCGGCGCCGACGAATACTGGGCCACGCAGGGCTGCGGCCAGTTTCTCGACGGCGTTCGCGTCCCGACCATGCTGCTGTCGTCGGCGGACGACCCCTTCAACCCGGGTTCGACCCTTCCCCGCGCGGCGGTGGAACGTTCGCCCTGCCTGATTCCGCAATTCACCGCGTGCGGCGGCCACGTGGGTTTCGTGTATGGCGCAACACCTGCCCAAGCCCGTTACTGGGCGGAAGAACATGTCGTCCGCTTCTTTCAACATTACGAGGAACTGGAACGTGGGTGACACACAACGCATGCCAACCCTGAATCCGCCGAAGAGCAAGTTCGTGCAATACATTCTCAAATGCCTGCGGCGGACCATGGTCAAGTATCAATACAACTACGTGAATCATCTCGATCGCGAGGACCAGCAGATCGCGCTGATGAACTACGGCTATGTGCCGCTGGACGAAGACGACCGTGTGCCCGTGCTGGAAGATGTCGACGAGCGGGATCGCTGCGCGTTGCAGCTCTATCACGCGGTGGCCGGTGCCGTCGACTTGACCGGCAAAGACGTGCTCGAGATCGGCTGCGGACGCGGCGGCGGGGCTGCCTATATCGCCACACATTTGGGGCCGCGCTCCGTTCTCGCCGTGGACCTGTGCAAGAGCAGCGTCGCCTATTGTGACTCACGATACTCCATAGAAAACCTGCGCTTCGCACAAGGCGATGCGGAAGCGTTGACGTTGCCGGACGAGAGTTTTGACGCCATCGTCAACGTCGAGTCTTCGCACTGCTACAACAAGATCGACGTGTTTCTCGCCGGGGTGTTTCGCGTGCTGCGTCCCGGAGGCCACTTCCTGTTCGCCGACTTCCGCATTCAGGACGCGCTGACGCGGTTCGCCGAACGGTTAAACGAAACCGGATTCGAGATCGTCGAGAACGTCTCCATCAACGCCAACGTCTTCGCCGCCCTCGAACGCGAGAGCGACCGCAAGCGGGAGTACATCCTCTCCAAGGTCCCGCGCAGCCGTCATATCCAGTTCTTCATGTTCGCGGGCGTTGAAGGCACGGAGATGTACAACGGTGTACGCGACGGCACGGTGCAGTACCGCCGCTTCGTCGCGCGCAAACCGTAGTTCCTACATGTCGTCGAAGTCGCCGTCCTGCATCGGAATGATCTCTTCTGGCCGGTGAACGCGGTCCCCGGCGTGCGCGAGTTGCGCGCGCGCGACCGTGCGGCGGCTGTTCGCCTCCGCATGGCGCCTCTTGTCTGAGCTGCGGGTCCGAGATGCAATGCGCACCGAACTGGCCGCTCCGTTTGTGGCGCCGTTGACGTAACGGGTCAGGCCATTGACGATGTCGCGCATCTGTGCCGCCTGGGCAGACAACTCCTCGCTTGCGGCTGCCGACTCTTCCGACGACGCGGCGTTGGACTGGGTGATCCTGTCCAACTGCGACACGGCGATGTTGATCTGTTCGATTCCCTGAGATTGTTCCTTGCTTCCCGCCGCAACCTCGCCGATCAGCTGCGAGACCTTCTGAACGTTCTCCACGATCCCCGAGAGGATCTCGCCGACTTCCTTTGACACGGACACGCCGTGGTCGCTATTGCGCTGGGCTTCTTCAATCAGCGCGGATGTGTTCCGGGCCGCTTCGGCGCTTCGTTGTGCGAGATTTCGGACCTCCTCCGCAACCACGGCAAACCCTTTGCCCGCTTCGCCCGCGCGGGCCGCTTCGACCGCCGCATTCAACGCAAGCAGGTTGGTTTGGAAGGCGATCTCGTCGATGGTTTTGATGATCTTGGCGGTTTCGCCCGAAGAGTTCTGGATCTGATTGATGGCTTCCGACATGCGCGTCATGGCCTCGCCGCCCTTCACCGCCGCGGCCTCCGCTTCCGCCGCCATGTGGGCCGCCTGTTCCGCATTGTCCGAGTTGTGGTGCGTCATAGAGGCCATTTCCTCGAGCGAGGCGGAAGTCTCCTCCAAACTGGAAGCCTGCTGGCTGGCGCCGTCCGAAATCTGCTGGCCGGACTCGGCCACCTGACCCGCGGCGCTCGTGAGTTCGCCAGAAACCGCATCGAGTTGGTGGGCGGTAGCGATGAGCGGGCGGGAGAAGACGCGGCCGGCAAGGGTACCGACAATGACGATTGCCGCCAGACATACAATCACGGCAATCATCACGTTTCGTTTGATCGCGGTCACTCCGGCGATGGCCAGCACCTCGTCGCGCGCCGCGCGCACGAGTACAGACCAGTTCATGCCCGGGTAGCCCATGGCGCCTTCCAGATGCGCGTACCCGCTCGCCTGCACAATCTTCTTGCGCGCATGAGTAGCCCAGCCGTGACCTCGTTTCCCGGCGACGGCCTCCTTGGCGGCTTCGACGCCGTTCGACGCAAGATTCAGATTTCCAATGACCGAGAAATCATGGGTGACGGTATCCGCTCCCCGCGAGGATGGATCGTAATCGACGATGACGTTCCCCGTTCCGTCGAGCAGGGTCAGCTCGGTATTCTCGAAACCGGCACGCCGCAGATTACGGTAGGTGTCCGTAATGATTTGCTCCACAAGTGCAAACTTCGTCCGATTCGACCAGTAGGCGATCACTTCTCCGTTGGCATCGTACACGGGAGCCGAAAAGCCCAGGGTAAGCGCATCGTCGCCGGGGTACGCCGACTTCACGTCCTCGTCCACATGCAGATCTTCGATGAACGTACCGTCCGAGATATCGTTGCCCTCGGCCGTGAACGGCATCTCCGTCGTGAAGTCTCCGGCCGCGCATGCACGGAACCACGCGGTGTTGCTGTAGTTTTTGTCGAAGAGCGAACTCGTCTGGATGGGTTGCCCCGATGAATCCCGCGTATTGACGGCGATCACGCGGCCCGTTGGGTCGACCAAGATCGTCAGGTAGTAGATTCCATAGGTCTCGACGTATTTGTTCATGGTCTGAACGATGGGATTTGATCGTTCGTCCGCCTGATACCAGGCGTTGCGATCGTGGGTGACTTGATTCAATGCGAAGGCTTGCACGTCCCCGTAACGCTCGAAAAGATTCCTGTCGATCTGCTCCGAGATCGTTTCCGCCGTTGTCTGGAATCGCTGTGCCATGCCTTCCCCCAAACTATTTGCTGCGGCGAAGGCTATCGCGGTCAAGATCAGTGCGGGAACAAGTCCGAAGGCAATGAAAAGCAGGACTAACTTCTTCGTCAGCGACAGGTTTTTCATGACGACTCCCCCATTGGTCCACGGTCACAGCGCTTCTCGAATCTAAGTATTTTCATTTCAACAATTTGCGATAAAAGGTGGATTGCATGCGGTAGTTCCGCGGCCTGTGCCGGAAGAAAAGCGAGACGGTAGTACCCGAGTATTACGCGGCACGATTCGGTCCCTCACCAGGATTTAACATGCATTCTACATACAGCGTATAGAATGTACTCAGAGTTTGCGGGTTTGTCAAGGCGAAAAGGCGCGTATTCAATTAAAACTAGAGCTTCTTGCCAGTATTTCGGGTTGTTTGAGGTGGGGCGGCACGCTCACTCGCCGTCCGAGGGCGCATCAAGCTGATCGAGGCGGGACCGAAATTCGGCTTCCTTCCCCCGATTCACCGGGTGGTAATACGTGCCGCGGGGGACGCCATAGTTCTGCGGAACATAACCGTCTTCGTAGTCGTGAGCGTACTTGTAGCCCTCACCGCGACCCAGCCGTTTCGAGCCGGGGTAGTGGGCGTCCTGGAGATGGGAGGGGACTGGGACCGTCTTGCCTTCGCGCACGTCGCGGCGGGCTTCATTGATACCCGCGACCGCCGCGTTACTCTTGGGCGCGCAGGCGACGTAGGTGGCCGCCTGGGCCAGGATGATCTGGGCCTCCGGCAGGCCGATGAACTCGCAAGCCTGCCACGCCGACGTGGCCACGACGATGGCCATCGGGTCCGCGTTGCCCACGTCCTCCGATGCGGCGATGCAGATGCGGCGCGCGATAAAGCGGGGGTCTTCGCCCGCCTCGAGCATGAGCGCCATCCAATACAGCGCCGAATCGGGGTCGGTGCCGCGCATGCTCTTGATGAACGCGGACGCGGCATCGTAATGCTCGTCGCCCGTGCCCTGGTAATGGATGAGCTTTTTCTGGATGGATTCCTCGGCCACCGTCGGCGTGATGTGTACGGCGCCGTCTTCCGGCGGGGTCGTCAGCACGGCGATTTCCAGCGCATTCAACGCGCGGCGCACGTCGCCATCCGCATAGGTGGCGATGTGGAGGAGCGCGTCGTCGTCCGCATTCACTTCCAGGTTCTCCCAGCCCCGTTCAGGATGGGCCAGGGCGCGTTTGAGCAACTGGACGATCTGCTCTTCGGACAACTTCCGCAGTTCGAAGACCTGCGACCGCGACAACAGGGGCGACACGATGGAGAAGAAGGGGTTCTCCGTGGTCGCACCGATGAGAATGATGTTGCCGTTTTCCACGTCCGGCAACAGCGCGTCCTGCTGAGCCCGGTTGAACCGGTGGATCTCGTCGACGAACACGATGGTCTTCCGGCCGTCCTGGATGCGCCGTGCCTTGGCCGACTCGATGAGCGCGCGCAAGTCTTTCACACCCGACGTGACGGCGTTGAGATTGTCGAATGCCGACTGAGTGCGCATGGCGATGAGCCGTGCCAGAGCCGTCTTCCCACAGCCAGGCGGGCCATAGAGGATGAGCGATGTGATCCGGTCGGCTTCGATGGCGCGGCGCAGTATCTTGCCCGGTCCCAGGATGTGCTCCTGCCCGATCAGGTCGTCCAGCTTCCGCGGCGCAACCCGGCGCGCAAGAGGCGCCTCTTTGCGCAGGCGTTCCGCCGCTGCGTGTTTGAAGAGATCTTCTGCCATGACGCAATCGTACTGTAACCGCGAGGGCCACACAATCGGGGAACTGGCATCGTGTTAACGGATCCGTCAGTCCCGCCATTTGCACCCGAGAGCGCACGTGGACCACAATGGCCGGGGATTCTGACTTTCTTGACGAACATGGCGGGCAGGTACGATCCTTCCGCAAGCTGGAATTCGAATGCATAACGTACTTCTCGTGGGATTGGGTGGATTTATCGGCTCTGCCGGACGCTACCTGGTGAGCGGTTGGGTCCAGCAGATGGTGGACAAACCGCTGTTGCCCTTCGGCACCCTGGCGGTCAACGTTATTGGCTGCCTCCTGATCGGATTGCTGGGCGGTCTCGCGGAGGCGCGAGAGATTATGCATTCCAACGCCCGCATGTTTGTGATGGTTGGCATGCTCGGCGGGTTCACGACCTTTTCAACGTTCGGATATGAGACCTTCGCGCTGGGCCGGGATGGCGAATCGCTGCTCGCCCTGGCAAACATTGCCGCCCAGGTCGTTATGGGTTTTTTTGCCGTGTGGGCGGGATTCACCTTGGCCAAAGCCGTGTAGTCGCGGAATCGAGAGGACTCGACGTGGGGAAGTATCTCGAAGAAGGCTGTCTGCTGCGGGTGTTCGTGGGTGAAACCGATCGGCATGATGGGATTTCGTTGTACGAATGGATCGTGCAGCAAGCCCGCGACCACGGCATCGCCGCCGCGACGGCCTTGCGCGGTATGACGGGGTACGGGGTGCACCATCGTATCCACAGTGCGAAGATCTTGCAGCTCACGACCGATCTCCCGGTCATTGTGGAGATCGTGGACACCGTCGAGAACGTCAAGCGGTTTTTGCCTGTGCTGGAAGCCGTCATTCACGAAGGCATCGCCACACTGGAACGGGTGGAGATTCGGTGTTTCGGGGAAGACCCGCCCCATACGCCCGAGAGCGAGTCCTGACTTCGCGATCGATCGTTTACATTAAGGAACTAACAAGACATGAGTAAACCAGTTGCGCTCGCCGTAGCAGCGCACCCCGATGATATCGAATTGATGATGGGCGGCACGCTCCTCATGCTGGGCAAGGCAGGTTTTGACCTCCACTACATGAACCTGTGCAACGGCTCCATGGGCACCGATTGGACGACCCGCGAAAAGATCATCGCGCAACGCACAGAGGAAGCGCGGGAAGCCGCGAAGACCCTGGGCGCGACATTCCACGATCCCATCGCCGACGATCTGGATCTGTTCTACGACCGCACCGCGCCGCGAAAGGTTTGCGCGGTCATTCGGGAAATCAAGCCGCGAATCCTTCTGGCGCAGTCTCCGCAGGACTACATGGAAGATCACATGAACGCCTGCCGGATTGCCGTGTCCTCCGCTTTCTTCCGCGGCATGTGCAATTACATGACCGATCCGCCGCAGCCGCCTTACGGCGACCCCATCACCGTCTATCACGCCCTGCCGTGGGGGCTGCGCGACCCCCTGCGCCGGGTCATCCGCGCGGGACAGTACGTGGACATCACCTCCGTTCTCGCCACCAAGCGCGCATCTCTCGCCTGCCACAAGAGTCAGAAGGAATGGCTTGATCGCAGTCAGGGACTCGACAGTTACCTGACTACCCTGGAGGAGATGTCGGCGCTGGTAGGCCGCATGTCCGGCCGCTACCAATACGCCGAAGGATGGCGCAGGCACCTGCATCTTGGATTCTGCGGCGAGCACGACGATCCGCTAACCGATGCATTGCCGGACGCGGCGCTTGTGTGTGAAGAATACACGAAAGAAATCGACGCTGGGCTGCCCCGCTAGCAGCCTCGAGACAGAAAGTCCCATCTGCAACGGATTGTAGCGTCCCGCCTTCCATGGCGGGCGTACTTTCCGAGAGATTCCGAGGCACGAAGTCTCGCCCGGCGTGGAAGCCGGGCGCTACGGGCGAACACCCAAGTTTTATCTCAAGAACTCCGCGCGATGCGTAGCTGAAAGTCCCCCTTTGAAGGGGGATTTAGGGGGATGTTCCCTCTGGTACTGATCGTGAGTGCGATGCGAAATTGCGTCAGTGCAGCAACCCCCCTTCGATCCGCAACAGTTCCCGCTTCCATTCCAGGCCCGCGGCGTATCCGTGGAGCGAACCATCCTTCCCCAGAAACCGATGGCAGGGGACGAGTACGGCAACCGGATTCGCGCCCAAGGCCGTGCCGACGGCGCGCGCGGTTCCCGCATTCTTGCCCAAGCGGCGCGTTAAATCACCGTACGTTTCCGTATGACCCCAAGGCGTTTCGCGCGCGGCCAGCCAGACCTCGCGTTGAAAGGCCGTCGCACCGTTGAGGTCCAGTGGAATTCGGCTAAAGTCTTCCTGCACGCCCGCGAAGTACCGTTCCAACGCCGCGTTCAATTCCCACACGCGTCCGTCGTTCGCGGCCGAGTGCAACACCGAGCGGCGCATACCCCCCTTCTCCGCGTGGGGCAGTTCCAGCCATTGCAGTCCCGCTCGGGAAAACCATCCATAGATCGTTCCCCAAGGATGATCGAATTGAAAGTTTGCCTGTCCCGTCATCACCGTGCCCCGCGCCTGATTTGCTCAGGAAAGAGCCTACCACAGGCGCCGAAACTCGAGCCACACGAAGGACTCAGGTTGAAAGAGGTGCTGTCCACCGATTGCGCCGATTTCACCGATTGAATGCCGGTCTTAATGGTCTCGTCAGCAGATTTTCTCGATGAGAAACTATGTGCGGATATGGTGCGGGAGTTCAGTCTCTTGAATCGGTGAAATCTGTGCAATCGGTGGACAAGAATAGTTAACGCGCCTGCCCGCGTCTACGCGCGATACGCGACCGCGCCATCGCAGATGGTCGCCTTCACGAGGCCCCGCACGGTCATGCCGGTGAACGGCGTGTTGCGGCTGAGAGAATGAAACTCGTTGGGATTGACCACCCATTCCGCGGAGGGATCGAAGACTGTCACGTCCGCCGCGCCGCCTTCCACGAGCGTTCCTACGGGTAGATCGAGGATGCGCGCGCCCGCAATAGACATGAGTTCGACCGCGCGTTCAATCGTGATAACGCCGGTCTCCACGAGACCGGTAATCGTGAGGGCCAGGGACGTCTCCAATCCAAGAATGCCAAACGGCGCGAACTGGAATTCCACTTCCTTTTCCGTGGGCGTGTGCGGCGCGTGATCGGTGGCGATACAATCGATGGTGCCGTCCGCTATCGCGGCCTTGATGGCTTCCACGTCTTCCGGTTCGCGCAAGGGCGGATTCATTTTCGCGTTCGTGCCGAAACCTACGACCGCCTCATCCGTCAGCGTCCAGTAATGAGGCGCCGTTTCGCAGGTCACCCGAATGCCCTTCGCCTTCGCGCGCCGGATAATCTCCACGCCGCCTGCCGAAGTCACATGCTGGATATGAATGCGCGCGCCGGTCAACTCCGCGAGGCGGATGTTGCGGTCGATCATGATCTCTTCCATCGCCTTTGGGCAAGCGGGAATGCCGAGCCGCGTGGAATTGTACCCTTCGTTCATGGCGCCGCCGTCCATCAGCGTCGAATCTTCGCAGTGGGCCATGTACACGAGGTCGCACATGTTCGCGTACTCCAACACCCGCCGCATAACCCAACTGTTCTGAATGTCTTTCCCGTCGTCCGTGACCGCGACTGCGCCAACCGCCTTTAGCTCGGCCATCTCGGTCATCTCGACGCCTTCCATGCCCTTCGTGGCGCAGGCGGCGGGCCAGACCTTGATGCAGGCGGTTTCGCGCGCGCGGCGGCTGACGAACTCGATCATTCCCGCATTGTCGATGGTGGGGCGGGTGTTCGCCATCGTGACCACGGACGTGAAGCCGCCGTGTGCCGCGGCGCGGCTACCCGTGGCGATGGTTTCCTTCGATTCAAAACCAGGCTCCCGGAAATGCACGTGAATGTCGACGAGCCCCGGGCACACCACGCATCCCGCCGCGTCGATAGTCTCATCGCCCTTGAGTCCGTTGCCGATCTTCGAAACGGTGCTTCCTTCGATCAGGATGTCCATCGGTTCGGAGATGCCCTGGGAAGGTTCGATGAAATGCCCGTTGACGATGGCGAGACTCATGAATGTTCTGTGCTCCTCGTGCGTGCTAGGCGGCGCGGCCGTTGACGAGCAGATGCATAATCGCCATCCGCACAGCGACGCCATTGGACACTTGCTCCAGCACGACGCTGCGCGGGCCGTCCGCGACTTCCGCCGCCAGTTCGATGTCGCGGTTGATGGGCCCGGGATGCATGACCAGCGCGTGCGCCGGAGCGGCCTTAAGCGATTCGTTGTCGATGCGGAACAAGCGAATGTATTCGCGGATACTCGGGAACAGGCATTTCTGCTGGCGTTCGAGCTGGATGCGCAGCGCGTACACCACGTCCGCACCCGCAATCGCGTCGCGCAGATTTGACGTGGTCTCCGCGCCCATGCGGCCGACCTCCGGAGGCATGAGCGTGTTCGGGCCGCACAATATCACGCTGGCGCCCAATTTCGTCAGACCCCACACGTTGCTCCGCGCCACCCGGCTATGCGAAATGTCGCCGATAATCGCGACGCGAATGCCGTCCAGCGTCGCGTTGGAGTCTTCCCGCTGCCGCCGCACGTGGTCGCGAATCGTAAAGGCATCCAGCAAGGCCTGCGTCGGGTGTTCGTGGGCGCCGTCGCCCGCGTTGATGATGTGGGAATCATGGTGTTGTGCCAGGATGTGCGCCGCGCCCGCGCAATTGTGGCGGATGACCACCACGTCGCTATGCATGGCCTCGATATTGTCGAGCGTATCGTGCAGGGTCTCGCCCTTCTTGGAGCTGGATGCCTGCACATTGATGGTGAGCGAATCGGCGCTCAGCCGTTTCGCCGCAATCTCGAAGGAGGTCCGCGTCCGTGTGCTGGGTTCAAAAAACCAGTTCACGATCAAGCGGCCTTGCAGCAGGGGGACGCGCTTGATGCCGCTCTCGCGTTTCGATACCGCCACGAATTGCGGCGCCGTGTCCAGGATGGTCTCAATTTCCTGGCGCGACAAATCCTCGAGCCCGGTGAGATCTTTCCGCGTCCACACGGGGGCCGGCTTGTTTTCCGCGGGCGTCATTCCTGGGACTCCGCGGTCTCGCCCGGCCGGCTCTCCAGCAGGACGATGTCTTCGCCGTCCGATTCCTTGAGCCGAACGAACACGTGGTCGTCCGGTTGGGTCACGAGCGACCATCCGAGGTAGTCGGCCTGTATGGGAAGCTCGCGGAGGCCGCGATCGATGAGGCAGGCCAGCCGGATATACCGGGGACGTCCGTAATCGATAATCTCGTCCATGGCGGCACGAACCGTGCGCCCGGTGGAAAGCACATCATCGACGAGGACGACCGTGGTTCCCTCCACGTCGAAGTCGAAGTGCGTCATGTGTCCGAGCGAAGCGGAACGTTTCCCGCTGCGGACATCGTCGCGATAGAGTTCGGTGGAGAGGGAGCCGACTTTTGGCGCGACTCCGGTCATGTTCCGGATTTCGCTCACCAGCCGTTCTGCGAGGGGGCGGCCCCGGCTCAGAATCCCAAGGAGCACGACGGAGGCGAGGTCGTCATTGGCGGCGACGATTTCCTGGGCCATGCGGTGGATAGCCGCGTTCATGGCTTCCCCGTCCAGGACCACGGTGGATTCGCCGAAGTCGCTGTTCTCCTGCCCCGTGGTGGTCATCGCCATTCCCCGAAAGGACCGCCGGATAAAAGAAAGGCCTTCTCGCAGATTGGAGAAGGTCCGGCCAGATTCATACCCACACTCGCTCTCGATTCATCTGTCCTAGGCACACCAAGCCCGATTCTAACAGCCGGGAATGAATCAGTCAAACGCTCCATTGCCGTCGGCCGCCTCCCGCGCTCTCGGAGTTCGCAGCCGTGCGTTTCTTGACTTCGCGGTGATCGCTCGCGCATGCTCGCTGAAGGCGCAATACTACTAACGTCAGCGAACAAGGGGGCTTCACGTATGCGAACCGGATCGATCTCAATACTGGTCACACTGTTAATTGCGGCGGTCGCAACGCCGGTCTGGGCGGGTTCATTGTTTGCCGGACCGCTCGACGACCTTGCCACGCTCAAGCCGGGGCGAACGATGCGTGCATCGTCGAGCGACCCCAACTGGGCCGTGGGCAACGGCGATGCGCGTCCCATTGAACCGGGCGACACACTGGTCGTAGCGGAACTGGAAGGACCCGGCGTCATCAACCACATCTGGAATACCATCGCGTCCCAGGAACGGGGCTACTCCCGGCTCCTCGTCTTGCGCATGTATTGGGATGGCGAAGAGAGCCCTTCGATTGAAGTGCCCATCGGCGATTTCTTCGGCGTAGGCCACGGCATGGACGTGCCTTTTGATTCCCTGCCGGTTCGCGTGACCTCGGATGGCCGCGGCCGAAACTGTTACTGGCCCATGCCCTTCCGCAAGTCCGCCAAAATCACCGTGACAAACGAAGGGCGGCTTCGCACCGATGCCTTCTACTACTACGTGGACTGGCAAAAACTTCCCAGTCTGCCGGACGATACCGCGTACCTCCACGCCATGTACCGCCAGGAGTATCCGGCTACCATGGGCCAACGTTATCTCATTGCTGACATCGAAGGGCGCGGTCACTACGCCGGAACCGTGTTGAATTGCCGGCAGAACATGCCGAACTGGTTTGGTGAAGGCGACGATTTCTTCTACATCGACGGCGAGGAAGAACCCAGTCTCCGAGGCACCGGCACGGAAGACTACTTTTGCGACGGCTGGGGCTTCCGCGTGCAATCGGGGGCCTTCTACGGTGCGCCCGTATTCGAGGGATTCAAGCGAGGCGACCGCACCTCCGTGTATCGCTGGCACGTCACCGATCCCGTCACGTTCACCGAATCGCTTCGTCTCGAGATCGAACATGTGGGACCGGTCATCGACGAGACGGACAAGATCACTGCAAACTATGGCGAGCGCCCGGACGATTTCTCGTCTGTCGCGTTTTGGTACCAGCTCGAACCGCACAAGCCCTATCCGGATCTGCCCAAGGGCTACGATCGCTTGTACTTCGACTATAGCGAAATGATTGAAGCGGAAAGCCTGCTCGACGGCATCGAAGCGCCAGTAGGTCCTGTGCAGAATCAGGAAGGCGGCGCCTGGAGCAAGGGCGGCCAGTTGTTCTGGACCCCACAGGAGCCGAACCAGAGCATCACGATACCGTTCGTGATTGATGAAGATGGGACCTACTATCCGCTTTTAATGATGACCTACTCCTTCGACTACGGCATATTCCAGTACGAACTGGACGGCGATCCCCTGGCAGAACCCATCGACCAATACCATAGCGCCGTCGTCACGCGCGAACGGCAGATGCCGCCGAGGAAGTTGGACAAAGGCACGCATACTTTGACGGTCCGAAATGTGGGCAAGAACACCGAATCGGCGGGATACTACTTCGGCCTCGACGGATTTCTACTTTTGATGCGCTAGTACCCAGCTTTGGATTTGCCTGTTCAATGAGCTTGCGCAACATATTCTCTTAAAGTCCCCCTTCGAAGGGGGATTCAGGGGGATGTTCCCTCAGGCACCGGTGTGAAGTGCCGGGCGGTTCGTCGAGCTCGCACCGCTACGGATGCCGCTCAGGCGTAGTATGCCCAGACTTCCGCGCCGTTCGTGAGCGTTACGCGGTGCCGGGCGTACAGGTCGCCCTCGTAGCGATCGATGAGAGCGAGTTCGGCATCCGTGACGTCAAGAACCCGGCCAGATACGGTACCGTCCGATTCCGGCACCAGATTCGGAAATACTTCCGTGCCGTCCTGCAAAGTGGTCTTGCGGTACCCCGCCAGTTGCGCTGGAGTGCCCGCGATTTCGCGCCCAATTACAGCCCGTTGCACGTGAACGTGCAGAAGCGTGCCGTATGCAAACAAAGTCTGGGTACTCATGCTGATGACTCGCTCCGCCCGTTTGTCCCGCCCATCCATCATATCAGAGAATGCCCGTCTTGGCACTTTCCCCGCGAAACATGCTATATTCCGCTGTTCCCTGTATCGAACACTGCGCAGTACTCTTTTGTCAGGCCGCCCGCCCAACGCGCCAATCCGATTTCCAACCGCGCCGGGGCTGACGCCATCCATCAGGACACGGCATGAAACCATTTGACGAGGAACTGGTCTCCGGCAGCATTGTCCGCTCCGTGTGGAAGCTGTCGTGGCCCATCGTGCTCATGAATCTCATCAACGGGATTCATGGCATGGTGGACCAGGTCCTCGTGGGCCATTACGTGCAGGCGCACGAAGCCAACGCGGCCATCGGCGTGGCGTGGAATCTGTTTTTGCTGATCGTGGTTTCGCTGGCGTCGTTGTTTCACGGCATGGGCGTGCTCATCGCGCAGTACGCCGGACGGCGCGACCGTGAAGCCATGGCGGTCGTGCTTTATCAGACCATCCTCTGCACGCTCTACCTCGTCCTGTTTGTTGTAGCGCCGCTGGGGTATCTGTGTTCACCGTTACTTCTGCGGCTGGTCAACGCGCCGCCCGACGTGCAGCACTACGCCTTGCCCTACCTGCGCATCATGTTCCTGTTCGGCGTGCCCTTATCGATGAATTTTCTGCTCGGCACCGCTATGCAAACCAGCGGCGATCCGAAGACGCCCCTCAAGCTCGTCGTGCTCAGCACCATTCTCAACGTTATCTTCAGCGCGGTGTTTATTGTCGGACTCGGACCCTTCCCCGCGATGGGCCCGGCCGGCGCGGCCCTGGGCACCTGTCTGGCTCCCATTCCAGGGATTATTATCGCGTTCACCCTAATCCTGAAAGGTCGGCTGATTCTTCAATTTCCCAAGGAATGGTCGCTCAAACCGGATTTCGAAGTGGTGCGCAGCATCACGCGCATCGGCATTCCCACCGGGATCAACGGGGTCGTGCTGAACATCGGAGGCATCTGGCTCTACCGCTACATCGGCGGCCTGGATCACGGCGGCGCCGCCATGGCTTCCTACACCATCTGCTACGCGCAGCTCTTCTCATTCGTCACCTGGGCATCGCTGGGGCTGCGCGGCGCTTCCGCCGCTTTGATGGGACAGAATATCGGCGCAGGCAAGACCGATCGCGGCCGCCGCGGCGTTCACGTTGCCGCGCTCATGGGCACGAGCTGGGCGGTAATCTGGGGCATCGCCGTGTGGAACCTCCCGGAGGTGTTCCTGGGCATCTTCAATTTGCAGGACCCCATGGTCGTGACCTTCGGCACGGCCCTGCTGCGTTATCTCGCGATCTCGGGCATTTTTCTCTCCGCCGCACTCGCGCTGACCGGCGGCTTGATTGGCGCCGGCGACACGCAAAAACCCATGTGGATCGCCATCGTCACGCAAATCATCATTCTGTTAGGCGTCTGCCAACTCTACGCAGCCTTCGGCCGGCTCTCCGCCAACGCCATCTGGCAGGCAATCCTTATCAGCCACTTCAGTCGCTACGTCCTAACCCATATCGTCTTTCGCCACGCAAAATGGAAACCCCTCGTCTTCTGATCCCCGCATCTTTTACCACGCCCGCCGACACCCCGAATCCGTAAACCAGAATCGG
This sequence comes from Candidatus Hydrogenedentota bacterium, assembly GCA_045863335.1. Taxonomy (GTDB): domain Bacteria; phylum Hydrogenedentota; class Hydrogenedentia; order Hydrogenedentales; family SLHB01; genus JAHDWY01. The sequence continues at coordinate 51,518 of BTVY01000022.1, forward strand.
TATCGGGATCGGTATCGTAATTGACGCGGGAATCGCGAAGTGTTTTTGATACCGATCCCGATACCGATGAGGAGGATTCTGTGCGGCGATTACCGGCTCGAGCCCCGCGCTCAGGAGAAATCCTGAACCAAACCAAAAACGGCGCCCGGCTCTTTCTCGAACCAGGCGCCGCAAATATCTTCAATTCGTAATTCTTAATTCATAATTCAATCCTACTCTTCTTCCGAGTCCGCGTCTGGGCCGGCCTCTGCGCCGCCCGCCAGTTCCGCGGCTTCATCCGCGACCTGGTCCTGCTTCTCTTCGGCGATGGCGCGGGCTACCGCGCTGACTTTCGCGCCTTCCGACGGCGTCATGACCTTGACGCCCTGCGTGTTGCGGCCGATGGTGCGCATGTCTTTCACCGCCGTGCGAATGATGATACCGTCCGTGCTGACCACGACGATCTCGTCCTGATCGTCCACCGTCATCATTCCGACCACGTTGCCGTTGCGCTCGGTGGTCTTGATGTTGATGATGCCCTGGCCGCCACGATGCTGGAGCCGGTATTCACCGACCTTTGTGCGCTTGCCGTACCCGTTCTCGGTGACGCTCAATACCGTCATGTCGTCGGCGGCGATGGAAACGCCAATCACACGATCGCCTTCCGCCATGCGGATGCCGATGACGCCGCGGGCGGTGCGTCCCATGGGCCGCACGTCCTTCTCGGGGAAGCGGATCGACATGCCAAGGTACGTGGCGATGAGAATGTTGTCTTCGCCAGACGTGATGGACACTTCCATGAGCATGTCGTCTTTGTCGAGGTCCATGGCGATGATGCCTGTGGCCCGGGGATTGCTGAACGCCTTTAACGCCGTCTTTTTCACGACGCCTTTCTCGGTCACCATGAAGACGAACTTGCCCTCTTCGTCAAGATCCCGAACAGGCAAACTGGCCGTGACCACCTCCTCGCCGCTCAGATTGAGCACGTTGACGATGGCGCGGCCCTTGGCCGTACGGCTCGCTTTGGGCAACTCATGCACCTTGCGCCAGTAGACGCGGCCCGTGTTCGTGAAGAACAGCAGGTATTCGTGGGCCGACGCGATGAAGAGGTCTTTGACGAAATCTTCTTCCTTCGTCTCCATACCGGTCACGCCGCGGCCGCCGCGCCGCTGTTTGCGGTAGGCGCTGACGGGCACGCGCTTGATGTACCCTTGATTCGACACCGTGACGACCATATCCTCGTCGGCGATGAAATCTTCGACGCTGAACTCGGACCGCTCGCCCAGAATTTGAGTGCGCCGGGCGTCGCCATATTTCTCTTTAACTGCCAGAATTTCCTTGCGCACTTCCGCGAGGATGGTTTTCTCGCTGGAAAGGATCTGCCGGAACATCTCGATCTGCTTGAGCAGGTCCGCGTACTCCTTCTCCAACTCCTCGCGTTCGAGACCGGTCAAGCGTCGCAGGCGCATGGCCAGGATGGCGTTCGCCTGAATGTCGGTAAACGCAAACCGCTCCTTCAACCGCTCCCGCGCGATGTCCGCGTCGTCCGACCCGCGAATGATGGCGATGACTTCGTCGATATGATCGATAGCCTTCAGCAATCCCTCGACAATGTGCGCCCGCGCTTCGGCCTGGGCCAGGTCGTATTCGGTCCGGCGCCGGACAATTTCCGCGCGGTGCTTGACGTAGTACTGGACCACCTCGACCAGCGACAATACGCGCGGCTGGTTGTCCACGAGCGCCAGCATGAGAATGCTGAAGGTGTCCTGCAATTGCGTGTGCTTGTACAGCTGATTCAGGATTACCTGCGGCTCGTCGCCCTTGCGCACCTCGATAACGATCCGCATGCCGTCGCGGTCGGACTCGTCGCGCAAGTCGGTGATGCCCTCGATAGCCTTGGAACGGACCAACTCCGCGATATTCTCGATGACGCGCGATTTGTTGACCTGGTACGGAATCTCCTGGACGATGATCCTGTCCTTGCCACTCGTCTCGTCGTGTTCGATGGCGACTTTCGCGCGCACCACGATGCGTCCGCGCCCTGTGCGGTAAGCCTGAGCAAGCCCTTCGGAGCCGTAGATGATGCCGCCCGTCGGGAAATCGGGCGCGTGAATGAAGCGCATGAGATCCTTGGTCTTGGCATCCGGGTTGTCGATGTAATGCACGACCGCGTCGCACACCTCGTTGAGGTTGTGCGGCGGGCAACTCGTCGCCATACCGACCGCGATCCCGTAGGAACCGTTGACCAGCAGATTCGGAATGGCGGATGGCAACACGACGGGTTCCTGAAGCCGCCCATCGTAGTTGTCCTGCGTATCGACCGTTTCCTTCTGGATGTCGGCCAGCATCTCGGACGTAATGGCCGTCATCCGGGATTCCGTGTATCGCATGGCCGCCGGACTGTCGCCGTCGATGGAACCGAAGTTGCCTTGTCCGTCGATCAGGGGATACCGCATCGACCAGGGTTGGGCCATGCGAACCAACGTGTCGTAGAGCGCCTGATCGCCGTGGGGATGATACTTGGCCATCGTGTCACCGACCGTCGCGGCCGACTTGCGGTATCCGCGATTGTGAACGAGGCCCAATTCGTGCATGGCGTATAGAATGCGGCGATGAACCGGTTTGAGCCCGTCGCGCACATCCGGCAGCGCACGGCTCACGATTACGCTCATGGAGTAATCCATGAACGAGGTCTTCATCTCCTGTTCGATCGCGATTGGTACGATTCGTTCGGTCGGTGTGTCCATTTCTTCCTCTTGGGTTCGTCAAACTCGTTCGCGCGCCACCATCCGGCGCGGAACAGCGCCGCTAGATGTCGAGGTTGCGAACATCCAGCGCGTATTTCTCGATAAACTGCTTTCGGGGTTCCACGAGGTCGCCCATCAGCGTTACGAACATCTGATCCGCGACGACCTCGTCGTCGGCGCTGACTTGGAGTACCGTACGCCGCGCGGGGTCCATGGTTGTCTCGTGCAACTGGTCCGGGTTCATTTCACCAAGACCCTTGTAACGGGTGACATCGACGCCTTTGCGCGCCACTTCAATGAGCCGGTGCCGCAGATCGAGGATGTTGTCGGTCTCAAACACGAACTCACCTTTGTCCGTCTCGAACCGGAAGGGCGGTTCACCCAGCGCAGCGATCGGCTCGTCGTGGGTGGCGAGCACTGCAAACTCGTGACTGTGGAACAGCGCCAAGTCGACCTGGCCCTCTTTGCGCACGACGCGCTTCTTCTCGGTCCCGTTGCCGTCCCCATTTTCGATGAGGTCCATTTGTTCCCGGTGCGTGTCGATGGCCTCGAGGTCGCCGAAGAGGTCGACCAATTCCGCATCGCTCAACAAGCCGGGATCCACCCGCTTCTCCTTGGGGAGCGCCATGCACCTGGTGATGGCGTCGCGGTCAGCGCCGTACACGCGTTCGAGCCGGTCAAAAAGCCGGTCGCGTTCCAGTGCCGCTTGCACCGCCCGCTGGAGCGTCTTCAACGTAACCGGCGTCGGTTTGTTCGAGCCGTTCAGCGACGTCAGCGTGTGGTTGTCAAGGAGCGAATCGAAGAGATAGCGCTCCATCTCCGCCTCGTTTCGCAGATACTGTTTCTTCTTGCCCTTCTTCAACAGGAAGAGCGGCGGCTGGGCGATATAGAGATGGCCGCGCTTAATCAATTCCGGCATCTGACGGAAGAAGAACGTGAGGAGCAGCGTGCGGATGTGCGCCCCGTCCACGTCCGCGTCCGTCATGATGATGACTTTGTGGTACCGGAGATTCTCGATTTTGAAATCATCCTTGCCCACGCCGACGCCGAGCGCCGTGATGATGGATCGGATTTCATTGTTCTTGAGCATCTTGTCCGCGCGGGCCTTCTCGACGTTGAGGATCTTGCCGCGAATCGGAAGAATCGCCTGAAATTTGCGGTCCCGGCCCTGTTTGGCCGAACCGCCGGCGCTGTCACCCTCAACGATGTAGATTTCGCACAGCGATGGGTCCTTCTCGGAACAGTCCGCCAACTTGCCCGGCAGCGACATGGAGTCGAGCGCGCCCTTGCGCCGCGTCAAGTCGCGAGCGCGCCGTGCGGCCTCGCGGGCGCGTGCGGCTTCGGCGGCCTTGTTCACGATCCGGTTTGCGACCGTGGGATTTTCTTCAAAGAAAGTCTGAAGCCCTTCGTACACCAGCGAGTTCACGATGCCAAGAACTTCGCTATTGCCCAGCTTCATCTTGGTCTGGCCCTCGAACTGGGGGTTCGGGATCCGGACCGAGATGATGGCCGTCAACCCTTCGCGGGCATCGTCGCCCGAAACCTGGTTGCCTTCGTTCTTTCGGAACAGGTTGTTGCGCTTGGCGTAATCGTTGATCGCCTTGGTCAAGGCGGTCTTGAACCCGCTCAGGTGCGTGCCGCCTTCGTGGGTGTTGATGTTGTTCGCGAAACACTGGATGGCTTCGGAATAGGTCGTGTTGTACTGCGCCGCCACTTCCACCTGGACCATATCCTTTTCGGCTTCCAGGTAGATGGGTTTGCGATGCAGCGTTTCACGGTTATCGTTGAGGTACGACACGAACTCGCTGATGCCGCCCTTGTACTGCATCACTTCGGGCTCTTTGTCGTTCCGCTCGTCCTCGAAAATGATCTTGATGTTCTTGTTCAGGAAGGCGAGTTCCCGCAAGCGCGTCATGAGGGTCTCGGCCTTGAACACCGTGTCCTCGAAAATGTCGGGGTCCGGCTTGAAGGTGACCCGCGTTCCCGTCGAGGCGGTCTTCTTGCCGCGCTCCAGGGGTCCGGCGGGGACACCCCGGTTGAAGCGCATCAAGTGCGTATACCCGACTTGTTTGACCTCGACTTCGCACCACTCGGAGAGCGCGTTGACGCAGGAGATACCCACGCCGTGCAGTCCGCCCGAAACCTTGTACGCCGAGTTGTCGAACTTGCCGCCCGCATGAAGCGTCGTCATGACGACTTCAAGGGCCGTCTTCTTCTTGAACTTCGGGTGGTTGCCCACCGGTATGCCGCGCCCGTCGTCGATCACGGAGATGGTGTTGTCGATATGGATGACAACCTGGATCTTCGTACAATACCCGGCGAGGGCTTCGTCAATGCTGTTATCGACGGCTTCATAGACGAGGTGATGGAGGCCGCGCGTACCCGTGTCGCCGATGTACATGGCGGGCCGCTTGCGGACGGCTGACAGCCCCTCCAGTACCTGGATCGATCCTGCATCGTAAGTCTTGTCTGTCATTCGCGTTACCTCGGTATCGTAGAGTGCGGAATTCGGGGCTCCCCGATGAACAACTCAGTATAGCAAAATGGAGGCGTGAAAACAACAGAAACCGCAATATTTAGAGGATTTTCAGCGGCCCTTATACGCCATCTTGTGACGGCGGGGCAGGGGAGTCGTCCCCGAGCAGAATGAAGATGTCGGACACCAATTCCTGGCCCGCCATCTGGTTGATCCGGCGGATGATGTCCCACTTGTAATAAGCGAATTTGTTCATCCAGACCGGGCTGTACGCCTCGATGTAGAGGGTCTGGTCCTTCACCGTCTGCGGGTGCCCATGCCCGCACAAATACTGCCCCGCCAGCTCCGGCCACCGCTCCCAAATCTGCGCCTGCTCCAGTTGCTTCCCAAGCCGGGACTTCTTCTTCAGCGAAGCAAGGATTTCCCCGATTCCTGTCGGGTCCTGCTTGTCTGATTCGTTCTTCTTGCGGTTTGCCATGGGATAACTCGGAAATGCGGTGGCCACGTTGCTGCTCAAAAGCTCATTCTATCGCGATCCCTACCTCGCCCGCTACCCGCAGGCCCGGAAGGGCGGAGGGCGGTAGCCCAGCGCCACGCCGCTGGCGTGGCAACCACATTCGAATCCCGAAGCACGAAATCCGAAACAAATTCCAATGACCGAAATCCAAATGACCAAAACACTTTGGCCGAGTCAAGGGCAACAACCTCCTGCAAGAGGACGGGTGCCCACGGCAGCCCCGGATGGGGCGACTCGAATGTAGCCCGGGGTGGAGCGAGGCACGAGCGGAACCCCGGGTCACGTGACCACAACCACCGCGCAGCCCCCGAATGGGGGCGAAAGAATTGGAGAAGATCCTTATACTGGTTGTGAGATTGCTCGAGGGGGCCGGCGGCAGAAAGGCATAGCCAATGAACCATTCAATGACGGTGCTGGCCCTGTTGATTCTCGTGCTCTTTACCGCTGCGTCGGGTGCCGATTTGGCCGATAGCAAGTTGGTAACGATCGACTTCACCAACCCCCGCGAGGTCTTCAAGCAGGCAACGTGGACCGATCCAAAGATCGTCCAAGCGAGCGAACAGGGTCTGTCGCTCAACTGGAACAAAAGGCCTTTGCGCACGAAAGGCATACCCGAGAGTGAACGAGGGACATTCACAAAGGACGTAATCGTTCACGTCGAACCGGTTCCGGTGGGATGGTCTTGGCGACCGGTAACGTACGTGTGGGTAGGCGCGGAGGTGACGCCTCCGGAGGAGTTTGTTTTTTTGCCCGACAGAACCGGGTGTCCGCCATGCGAAGTGTTTGCGCGGTACAGTCCCGACCTCAAGAATTGGTCGTCGTGGCAGGCCCTGGAGCGGATACCCCCCGACAACCAAACAGACCCGCGGCAGACCTATCAGATTTCGCTCCAAGTGCCGGTTGCGGATCGGTCGGCGTATGAGTCCATGTTCTGGGAGTACATGGAGAAGAATGTTCCATGGAAGAGCGATGAGGAAGCGGCAGTCGAGTGGATACTTGAGCAGCAACCGGACTTCTTCGAGGATCAGATTCCCTTCATCGGATACGTGCAGTTGAGATTTGAGATTGCCTTGAAAGGGGATCAGCGCATTGAACGCCTTGAGTTCAGGCTAAGCTACCAAACTGGTGGCTCGCACAATATTCCCAAAGACGAGAGTGTCTACAAGGATCGAAACGGTCCCTGGAGGTTCAGGGCAAAATGAAATCCATTCCTTCTGCCACCACGCTTCTCTTCGCATCAGTCTGGCTGTGTGGCGCCGTCTGCAACCGCGTGGAATTCCCGCCCGTCAACAGTACGCTGTTGGACCCGAGTGGGAACTTTACGTTGTACGTCAGCAATCAAAGTTTCGCCATTAGCCCCGTTGACATCAATGTGCAAATCGATGGCGAGGTAGTTGTCCATCAGAACTTTGACGTTGGCACCCAGCATAACTGGAAGAAGTTCCGAATTGCGCTGCCGCCGGGAACCCACTCCCTCACCGCTACGTCAGCTAAAGGGGATGCAACGCTTGAGCAGGAGTTTGCGGTAACGGGAGAGCATTGGGCGGTCGTCGACTTTTGGTATTATCCGGAAGCCAAGGGTGGCGCGGGCCCGACGCCGAGACAATTCGGCTTCCGCGTTCAGGACAGCCCAATCGGGTTCATGTAAGTGCGGCGATGAGACTGCAAATCGTTCAATGAATTCTTCGTGTTTCACTCTCCAGTCGCGGATTCGCGCGGATCGATCTCCGAGTATTCGCCTTGTCGTGTCTGACCGGTGCCTTCCCGCCGCCTCTACTCGCGCAACTGAAAGAGAACGTCAACAATCTCCACCTCCGGAGCCCCTGTCACCTTATAGGCCTCCGGGATACTGGCGGCTAATTCGGACTCACGATACGCGGCCAATGATTCCTTGGAATCCCAGACGTAAATGCCGCAGTATCGATTGGGTTCCTCAAGCTTCACGTAATACTTCTAAATGAGCCCGGGCAGCGCTCGAAACTGTTCGAGGCGATCTTCTGCCACCCGCAGCACCTCCGCTTCCGACAGGGTCGTCTCGAATCTTACTACCTGAACGATCATGATTGTCACCATCCTTCATGTTCCGGAGCGCCAGCATCGCTGATGAGAAGCGCACGTGTCTTCCCGAGTCTTGGCCGTTGTCATTCGCGCCCCACTAACTTGAAGATTGCATGGTAGTGCCTCTATCGGATTTCCACAAGTGGTCAAGTCCAGGGGACCGGTCACCTGCATTTCGCCCGTGCGTCACCGTTGACGGGACCGGCGCGCGGGCATATACTGAATTTGGAGCAAGACGACGGGGGACTGATCCACGTCAAAGGGGAACCCGATCCGGCTTTTTCTTGCCTAACGCCGAAGTTCTGTTGCAGAGATCCCGGCGGGGCCGACTGATGCCGGCGTAGTGAGCGCTTGCGCCACGTGTGGTCTTCTGACGCCGCCTAATGATGAGAACAGATTCGCATATCTGCAGCGGGTGCCGCCACCCTGTTGGTAGGGGCACGCGGTGCTCGCGTCAAACATGGAGGGAGATGAAAATGAGTCATGTAAAACGGGTGACCAAAGTGAAGCAGACTCCGGCACTGGCGGCAGGCGGAGATATTGCGGACTGCTTCAGGGGGTTCATCAATGGCGAGTACCCGCTTTTCGGTGTGCCGAGCTTCCTGGACTGTGTGAAGTGCTCCAAAGGCGGCGGTAGCTGCGCCGAGCCTGAATAATCCATCCTGAAGCCCCGGCTCCCTCGGCGGAGCCGGGGCTTCTTCTCTGATGTGATCTACAGATTCGCTTCGCAAAGTCAGGCGACTCTGCTTACCACCCCCGCTTTGACCGAAAACCGGGCGCAATCTTTGGGGAACAGGCCTTCCTTGTCCGTTAAGTCCGTCGTGGTCATGATGCATTGAACTTGCGCGGGCAGCGTTTCTACCAACCGGCGCGACCGGTTGGCGTCCAGCTCAGAGAAGACATCGTCGAGCAGGAGGATGGGGTATTCGCCGACGCGCGCGCGGATCAATTCCAGCTCGGCCAGTTTCAACGCAAGCGCGGCGGTCCGCTGTTGCCCTTGCGAGGCGAAGGGCCGGGCGGCCTTCTCGTCAACGGCGAACAGCATGTCATCGCGATGGGGCCCGTGCGTCGTGACGCCCTGGCGGAGGTCGTTCTCGCGGGACGCGGCCAGTACTTCGACAAAGGGTGTGCCGTCGCGCACGTCGGGACGGTAGGTGAGCACCATGGGCTCGTGTCCGGCAATGGCCGAATACGCAGCGGCGGCATTCGGCGCAAGGGCCTCCACGAACAGCCGGCGTTCGTCAATGAGCACGGTGCCATGCGTGGCGAGTTGTTCATCCCACACGTCCAGCAACGCGGCATCCGGACGTGGTTGGCGCAGGAGTTCGTTCCGTTGACGCACGACGTTTCGGTACTGCTGCAAAGCGTGCAGGTATCGCGGGCTGAGTTGCGACAGCTCCATATCGAGAAAGGTGCGCCGTTGCGACGCCGATCCGCGTACCAGGCCCACGTCTTCGGGCGAGAAGAAGACCACGTTGATCTTCCCCAACAGATCGCTGACGCGCGTTTGATTGACGCCGTTGACGCGAATGCGTTTGGCGCCCTGCCACCAGATCGCTTCCAGCGAAACCTCGCGATCGCGCCGTTGCACCTGCGCCGCCAGTTTAAAGCCCGGTTCGCCCCGCCGCACAAGTTCACTTTCCACGTTGGTGCGGTGACTCTTTGACGTGGCAAGGTACTGGATCGCTTCCAGGATGGAGGTTTTCCCCTGCGCGTTGTCGCCCTGGATGAGGTTCGCCCCCGGTTCCGGCATAAACGACAACTCGACCAGGCCTCGAAAGTTGTCGCAGGTGAGTTCGATCAAATGCATGGGGTGCTTTCCAATATGCGCAGACGGCCGGGCGGCATTCTATCAACTCACACGGACAAGGAGCGAACGGCGGAACGAGGGGGCATTACAGGCGCTACGAGGACATTTCGATGAGTTCGTCGACCGAATCCAGCGAGCCAAAGAACTCGTCGAGCAATTTCGGGTAGTCCGAAATCGCGAAGCCGGCCGCGTCCCACATCTCGTCCCCGATGTAGCCCGTCGACTTCAGGGCGGACCCGATGCCGCTCATGTTGCAGATGTAATCCGCAACGGCCGTCGTCGCAGCGAGACCCCGCGCTGCTTCGCTTGGGCACGCGGCCAAACTGTGGTGACCGGCAATCGCGCCGACCAGTTCTTTGGAAAGTCCCCATTGTTGGGCCAAGCGGCTCCCCAGTTCCGCGTGGTCGACACCGATGATCGACCGCTCCGCCTCGTACAAGGGAATCTCCTTCGCCCGGCTGAGCAATTGGGCGCTCTCCACTTCCTTGGGCAAGAACTGCTCCAAGATAATCTTTCCCACATCATGCAGCAGCCCGAACACGAAAGCCTCGTCCTGATCCATGGTGTGGAGCTCCGGGTGCCCCGCGATGAGGATGCGCATCGCCACCCCACAGCTCACGCTGTGCCGCAGCAAAGCGCCCGTACCCTTGTGGAAGGTATCGAACACGGTCGCGGTGAACGCAAGATTCTTGATGACCTTCATCCCAAGCAGGGCCACCGCATGATCCACCGACGTCACCTTGTGGGACAGCCCGTAGTAGGCCGAGTTCACCAGCCGGAGGGTCTTGATCGCCAGGGCGGGGTCTGCCTGGATGGCCTTGGCCACGTCCGAAAGGCTCGAATCGGGGGCGTTGACGAGTTGGGTGATGCGTGTCACGCTGGAAGGCAAACTGGGAAGCGTGACGATTTCGTCAAGCAGGGAGTCGATATTGTAGTTTGCGGTCACGGCAACTCAATGGGCGTCAGCCCGCTCTCTCCAAAGGCCCGTTCCTGAGTGCAGAGAATGTCCAGCACCTGGCGGGGATGCATCAGCTTCAACGCATCCATGAGGGGAACTGCCTGGGCGCCTCCGGCGTCCCCGGCCGCAAGCACGACCATCGCCCCCTTGGGATTGTCGCGCGGTCCCACCAGGACCACCTTCCCCTCCGAACCGTTGCGGAGCGAAATCGTACCCACAAGTCCGGCGCCCTGCCGCTTCCAGTCCGTAGCGGAATTCATGGATGGGTTCCCGAACATGCGTACGGCGCGACGTCCCGGACTGGCCCAAGACGCTTGTTCGACACGGATATGGAATGCTTCAGCAGGCAGGCTTGCGTAGAGGATGCACTCATTCGAGAGCCCATGTGAATATGCCCGGAAACACGTAACACCGCTTCCCCCTGCGGGAACGGGCCGCATTCGCCGTATTAGAAGATGTACTCGGGCTCGAGAATCGGCTCGAAATTGACTTCGAGGTCGGATACCGGGAAGGTGACCATCTCGAAGACGCCGGTACCCGTGCGTAGAAAGGCCCGCGTCGTCCCCAGCACCGGAACCACACCGACGAGATAGCCCAGCGGCTTCCCTTGCTTGAGTTTTTCGTCGAAGGTGACCGGAATCTCCGCCCATCCCAACAGTACGTTGGACAGACCGCGGCCCAGCTTCGTTAATCGCTTTTCAAATCCGGTCGGCGCAGGGATCTCCTGGTCGGGATCGTATCCTTCCGCGACCACCGCGAACGGCGCGAGAACGACCACCGCAACCAGCACCATCGCGAAGAACTTCGCCCACGTTTTCTTGAACGCTCCCACGTGACCCTCCTCTCCAGATAAAGAGATACTACGCTTCCGCTTGCGAGCAAAGGCAGTCTAGCACAGGGGAAAACCCTTGTCAATTGTCCCGCGCGGCCCCAATCCATCCGCAGCAAAGGTATGCCGCCTGGCCAATTCCGAGTTGCCGACGGATTGTTTTTTGTACAGGATGTGGCATAGGATCGGAACGACAACACAAAATCTTCGGCTCTTGACAAGCAAGTTGAGATGCCGCACATGCGGGTAGATTGACAGCGATCATGCAACTCGAATTCGCCTTTCGCGATCCGGGGTCGCTCCATAGAGAACTGGAAAGCCGATCCGGCTTGCGCCTGAATCTGGTTCTTACCGACAACTCCCATACGGTCATGTCGGTGAAGCATCATCCTGTATCCGGCGTCGTCGCGCTGCGCATGCACCACATGTTCCTGGGGGCGGACCCAGACGTGGTGCAGGCCCTCGCCATCTGGCTCAAGCGGCCATCGTGCCGGCGTTCGGGCGACGTCATCGACCGGTTCATTCGCAGCAACCGTCATCTGGTGCGGCGGCGGGCAAACGCCCAGCGCCGCCTCTATCCCGTGGGCGCGGTGTACGACCTCCGCGCGATGTACCGCGAAGTGAACGACGCATACTTCAATGGGACCTTGGACGCCGCCATCACCTGGGGCCGCAGGCCGACGGGAAAGAAGCGGCGTTCGATCCGGTTCGGCAGTTACTCGGTAGAGGAGCATCTAATCCGCATTCACCCTTATCTGGATCGCGTGGAGGTGCCCGAGTTTTTCGTCCGGTACATCGTGTTTCATGAAATGCTCCACGCCCACCTCGGGATCGAGGAAAGCCCCACGGGCCGGCGGAAGATCCATACGCCGGAATTCAAACGCCTCGAGCGGACGTATCCCGATTTTGAACGTGCCGAGGCGTGGCAGGCGAAACCGTCAAACTTGCGAATGCTGTTGCGCTGAGAGGGCGAAGTATCGTTGTCAGAACCCATCCCGCAAGAGTCCGCTATTCAACGCCTGGGCAGGCGAGTGCGCTACATCATCGTGCTCCTGAGTTCGGGGTTGCTCGTGATGACCCTTTCCTACCACGCCAGCCTGTGGCGCCTTCGCGGTGAGACGCCGCCGTCGCGCGCCGCGCAAGAAGGCGTTTCGAGCGATGAATCACTTGAAGCGTTGTCGCAACAGATGATCGCGTTGATGCGCGAGTATCTGGAACGGGCCTCGAACGAAGGCTCGCCCCCGAGCCAAGGCTTCCATGATTGGTCCCTTGATGGTTTCGCGCCGCGCGTCAGCGACCTGAGACGCCGCATTCAGGCCGCGTCTTCGGAGGGGGAGGCGTGGAACGCCATGCTTGTGGCGTCCGACCGGATGGTGGCCATGGCGCGTCAACCCGGCCAGGCCAGCCTGCGGCAATTGGCGACCGACAATGTGTTTGACGCGGCGGCCGCGGTCGAGAACCGGCTTGGCGCGACCCGCAGCATCGGTCGAGATGGCTCATGACAAGCCCGTCATTGCGGCTCGCTTGGCGAATGGCCCGGCGTTACCGTACACTCATGGTATTGAGTGCGGCTGTCGGGTCGATTTTCAGGGATTCCAACTACTTGTGATGTTTGGCAAAACGGGCTGTATTTATGGTGAGACCGGAACGTGGCAACGAAACCTCAAGGTCAGCGTAACCCGTTACCGGGTATGGACTACCGTTTGAGTACCGAATCTCAAACGGATGAGGAACTGATGTGCCTGCTCTGCGACGGCACGGCGGATGCCCTCGGCACGCTGGTCCATCGGTACCAGAATGACATTTTCAGATTCTGTCTCCACTACGTGCGGGATGTGGAACGGGCCCGGGAAATGGCCCAGGAAACCTTCATTCGCGTGTATGTGGCGCGGGCGCGGTTCGATGCGAGCCGCAAGTTTCGGCCCTGGGTGTTGTGCATCGCGCGCAACCTCTGTTTGAACGAATTGAAGCGCAAGAAGGCGGTTCCCATGGAATCGCTCGAAGAATACGCGAGTTCGGCCCGCGAAGATACCGGTGAGGTATTGCAGTCGCCGTCCGATGGCCCCGACGGGCTGTTGATGACGGCGGAACGATACGAACTGCTGGCGGAAGCCTTGGCTTCGCTGGATGAAGAATCGAGGGAGATTGTCACGCTCCGTTTCTTCGAACGGATGCAGGCACGGGACATCGCCGAGATTGTCGGCAGCACCGAGGGCGCGGTGCGGACTCGGTTGCACCGAATCCTGAAGTCGTTGCGGGACGTGTATCAATCGGCAAAGGACGACTTGTGAACACTGGGGAATTGGAAAGAATCCAGGATGAGTTAATCGCTCTCCTGGAGGGCGAGTTGAGCCCTGAAGACACGATGCGCGTGGAAGCGCGGATCGCGTCGTCAGAGGCCTATCGCCGGGAGCTTTCCTGGCTCAGGGCCGCCCACGCGGACCTCGATGCCATGGGCCGCGCCTTCGCATCGCAGTCCCCCCAAGTGGACCTCGTTCAGACGGTGATGAGCACCATCTCGGAAGCCGGCCGGCCCAAGCTCGTTTCCATCGACGCGGAGCGCGCGCGACGCCGCGAACGCGGCCGCACCTGGCTTGGCGTGGCCGCCGCGGCCGCCGTTATTCTCGGCGCCGTCGGATACCTGATCTACGCCGCCATGCCCCCGGCCCCTGTCGACGGGCCTGGTTCCAAAGAACAACTTGCAGGCCCCGGAAGCGATACCCCCGTCGTACCCGGCGCACCGGATTACGAATCTCTTGAGGAATCCGACACCGAACTTGCGCGCCAACGCAAGGAGTTTCTGGAGAAACGGCAGAAATTGAACGACGACGTAGAGTTGGCTTTGTCCGGCGGCACGATTGAAGAAACCGAACGGCCAGTACTCGATGCTCCAAGCATGGACGAGATTCTTACCGCGCGCCGGGATGCGTCGGATGACCGGCGGGGAATTTCCCGCCTGGTGCAATGGGCATCGCTCAAACGTGAGCAAGCCCTCGAACTCGCGCAAGATCCCGATTCGTCTCCCCAAGTTATTGTGGGTGCAGCCGAGTCGTTGACGGCCCAGGAGGCCGCGCAGGTCTTGCTCACGGTCGTCGGGCAGAACCCGGAGGACCCCTACGCACGGTTGGAACTCGCCCAGGCGTACGATGAAGCTGAAGAGCCGGGTACCGAAGCGGAAGCGATGGGACAATTGCCGACGCTCTATACCCTGGACCCGGATAACGCATTGCCCTACTACCTCGAAGCCAAGCTTCGGCTCGAGCAGAATGACCTCGCGGGAGCGCTTGAAGCGCTACGCATCGCGCAGAGCCTCCCCAAGGCCAGCGCCTACTCCCTGGAGTCGGCCTTGGCGAGGGCGGAAGCGCTTATCGCAAGCGGGCTTCCGGCCGATGAAGCCAAGCTGGTTTCCGCCCTGACCGCGGGGATGGATCAGTACAATTTCCTTTGCGATCTCGGAAAGAATCTGCTAGAATACGGCCAAGACTATATGGCGGTAGGGGATTACGACACCGCCGAAGACATCTTTGAGGCCGTGCAGCGGTTGGGCCAGCAGGCGGAGGAAGGGGCATCTTTCTCTCAAGAGCAGTTAGCCGGTCTAGACATGCAAGCAGCCGCAATCGATGTGTTGGAAGAGCTTTACACGGCAATTGAATCGACTGAGGGAATCGATCAGCTTGCAACGCAGACGCGCGACCTCGTCGCCAGTATCGACCAGCTGAGCGGGTTCTTCGACGCGCTGGATCAACTGTTCTTCAGCGAGGAAAGCTCCGATTTCTTCAACATGATTTCCGGGTGGATTCTGGAGTCCGGAGACCTCGCGCTCTTCGACTACCTCGAGGAGATGGGGATCTCCCTCACCGGCGCCCAGTAGGCAGATACTGCGTTCGCCGAACTCTCCACCCACAAGGGGTTGCTTATTGCGATCAATTCGTTCACAATAAGGGGTACAGACAAGCTTATTGTTTGGACCAAGCGGATTGGGAAATGGTTTCCAACCAATAACAAGACGGAAGGAGAAGGGAGGTGAATCGCCATATGAAGCATGTGAAGGTGCTGTCGACCGAAAAGCCCGTGTGCGCCGAACAAGTCGCGTGGGTGGAGTTCAAGAACATTTTTGGGCCGCTCAAGTTGCGTCCTGAGCAACAGAATTGGCTCGTCGCATTGATTGACAACTGGCTGCAGAGCTAGTCATTCGACCAGTGAGACATCCCGTGAGGGTACATGCGGAAGGAGAGATGGAGAGGATAGCTCCTGTATCTATCCATTCCAACGCTTCCGCGAACGAAGCTCCTGTTCACAACGGATTGGAACGTTACAACCCATAGCTCTGTGCAATGGGAGTGTTTCGCGAAAGGGTAAACGACAATGAAACACGTTCGTAAGATATCGAAGAATGCGCCGGTGACCGCTTGGTGGTTCGGCTGGTTCGGTAAGGGCGGTGAGCTGAAGGGTGGTACCGCTAAGGTTGACTACATCAATCAGCTTTGGTTCACCAACGGCTCCTTGGATCCCCGAGACGTATAAGCGCCCCTCCACACGTGTCCGCTCGCCGCGGACGCAACGGTCAGCGTGACACCGTTCCGCTGACGCGCGAACGAAGGGGTACGAAACTGCGTTTTAACTGGGGACACAAACCTTAAGGAGGTTTAAGGATCATGAAGCACATCGGTCGCGTTTCGAAGGCGCTTCCGGCCACCGCATATGAGGTGCCGAGAAACTATTTCGACATTATGAGCTGGACCGACATCGTCGTCGTCATCGGCCTTACCATGGAGAAGTGGTGGGGTTGGCTGTTCGGCGGTTACCTGCTGCCCGAAGGGCTGCTGGGCGACCGGAACGGCAACGGCGTCATCGACGGCCAGTAAGATCTCGAATTCAACGTGGTGGTTGTGCGCAACCCGCGCACGCCCCCGTCAGAAGTGGTGGCGGACCACAGCGATATGCTGCGGTCCGTCGTTTTTTTACCGGGCTATTCTTTCGCCAAACACTACGCCCTCGCGCTAGAAGCCCCATCGTGCCACTCTACCGTCTTGTTGCCTGCGCTGTCTCTATTGTCCCCGTCGGCCCAACGCCGGCTTTGTCTCCTTCGGAGCCATCCCAACTCGGATCAGCGGCGGCTCTTCCCACGCTTCGCGTTCCGTTTCCCCGCTTCTGCCTTCACGTTCCCGTTCGGAGCCACGCGCAATTCCACGATGTCCCGTGCGGCGCGCACGTGGCGATTCACGAGGTGTTCCGGGATCTCCAGCGCGAAGCGGCTGGTCGTTGTCATGCGCTCCCGCCCATGCCGCACGCGCGACATGGCTTCAAACAGCGTCACGTGACGTTGCCCGCGCGTGAGCGCCACATAGAATAGTCTTCGTTCCTCTTCGATGGATATCTCGTCCATGCTCTTGTCATGGGGGAGCAAACCTTCCTCCACGCCCATGATAAACACGAATGGAAACTCCAGCCCCTTCGAGCTGTGGATCGTCATGAGCGACACGGCATCCTTCCGCCGTTCCCGGCTTCCACGCCCCTTGAAGTCGGACGTGTCCAGCGAACTCGTATCCAGAAACCCGCTCAAGGTAGGTTTCGGCGTCGAGCGCTCGTAGTCCGCCATGGCGCCTACCACCGCCTCGATGTTGCCCCAACGCATGTTCGCCTGGTCCGCGGATTTGCTCGTGCGCACCAGCTCCGCCCGGTACCCGATGGCATCCAGCAATTGCAGCAACGTCGCGGCCAACTGCCCCTCGCATTCGCGGAAGCGCCGCCGGAACTCCGTAAGGATCGCGAGGAAACTCCGAATGCCCTGCTCGGCCTGCGGCGCCACCTTGCCCCGCGCGAGCGCCTGCGCTAAACCCTTGCCCAGGCTCAGCGATTCCGCGCGGCACAGGTCGTGCACTTCGTGCAGTGTCACATCGCCGATGCCCCGGCGCGGGACGTTTACGATCCGGAGAAACGCGGTCTCGTCCCAAGGGTTCGCGATGGTGCGCAGGTACGCCACCACATCCCGCACCTCGCTGCGCTCGAAGAAGTCCTGCCCGCCGTACACTTCATACGGAATACTCGCCTGGCGCAGGGCGATCTCCAGCGGACGCGATTGCAGGTTCGACCGGTAGAGCAGCGCAAAATCCCCGAAATCCGCGTTCGACTTCTGCAGGATGTGTTGTAGCCAATGAACCATCTCCTTGGCTTCGTGTTCGTCGTCGCCCGTCACGATCCAGTCGATGCATCGGCCGGCGCCGAGGTCGCTCCAGAGCGTCTTCACCCGCCGGAACCGGTTGTTCAGAATCACGCTGTTGGCGGCCTGAAGAATGGTGGTAGTCGAGCGGTAGTTCTGCTCCAGCCGCACCACCGCCGCCTCGTGATATTCACGCTCAAAATCGAGAATGTTCTCGATACCCGCGCCCCGCCACGCGTAGATGGATTGATCGTCGTCGCCCACGACGCAGAGGTTCCGGTGCGCGGCCACGAGCGCGGACAACAGCTCGTACTGCGTCCGGTTCGTGTCCTGATACTCGTCGACCATGATATACCGGTACTGCTTCTGATAGCGCGCGAGTACCCGGGGATGTTCCCGCCACAAGCGTAAGGTAAGCAACAGCAGGTCGTCGAAGTCCATCGTATTCGCGGCCCGCAACGCGGATTGGTACCGGTCATAAAAGTCCGGGAGCCACTTGCCGTACTTGGCGTCCGTGCTCTGGCCGTTTGCGCCGTCCTTCTTGGCCGAATCGTCTGCCTGGAGATTCGTCTTGCCGCTCTTAACGAGGCTGATCCGTTCCAACACAATGGCGGGACTGAAACTCTCCTTTACATCAGCGACATCATCCAACATGCGGCGCACGATCGCGCGGGTGTCCGCTTCGCCCGACACGGTGAAATTGCGCCGGTATCCCACGTGCTCGCATTCCGCTCGCAACACGCGCAGGCAAAACGAATGGAACGTCGACAGCAGGATGCGCTCCGCAACCTTCCGGCCCACCAGTTCCGCGATCCGCGACCGCATTTCTTCGGCGGCCTTGTTGGTAAACGTGAGCGCCAGGATCTCTTCCGGCGCGGCGATACCTTCCGCCACCAGATACGCGATGCGCCGCGTGATGACCCGCGTTTTGCCGCTTCCCGCGCCCGCGAGCACCAATACGGGCCCCTCGGTCCGGCGTACGGCTTCCGCCTGCTGCGGGTTCAGACCATCAAACAATTTTCGACTGCTTACCAACAATGCACCTTCTCAGGGAGTTTGAATGAGTTCGCAAGGGCGGGGATTGTAACAACTGAATGGACCGAGGTCCACCACTCCGCGTCAGGATTGGGATTCGCTGGCCACCGGACCACGATTGCGCCACAAGTAATAGAACGGAATGCCGGAAAACACCAGCACCAGCCCGATCCCGGCGTTGCGCGGGGCCTGGTAGATCGTCACGCACACGAGCACGAGACAGAACAGCACAAACACCGCCGGAACGACCGGGTATCCAGTCACGCGGTACGGGCGTGGCTCGTCCTTCATCTTCCGGCGCAACACGAACACACCAAATGCGCCGGCACCGTAAAAAATAAACGACGCGAAGATCACCATGTCCGTCAACTGATCGAAAGTGCCGCTCATCACCAGCAGCGACGCCCACACCGCCTGGATGATCAACGAGACGGAAGGGGTCTTGTGCACCGGATGACACGTCGCTGCCGCCTTGAAGAACAGGTGATCGCGCGCCATGGCGAAATAGACTCGGGAGTGGGGCATGAGCTGACAGTTGGTCGCCCCGAAGGTGGACAGCAGAATGAGGATCGCGATCAATTGCGCGCCGCGATCGCCCATGACGTTTCGCATGACCTCCACGGCGACGATGCTGTTCTTCGTTTCCACCAGAGCCGCCATCTCGTCCACCGGCATGACGTAGAGATAGGCCGCATTGACGATCATATAGACGCCGATGACGCCGAGCGTGCCGATGCCGAGGGCGAGGGGAATGTTCCGTTTGGCGTTGCGGACCTCCGCGCCCAGGGACGTGATGTTGTTCCACCCGTCGTAGGCCCAGAAGGCGCCCAGGAACGCGGCAAACATGGCTCCGAAAAGCCCTAGCGAGGAGCCGTACTCGGCCTGCGGATTCTCGAGAACCGGTTGCAGATGGGCCGCCGATCCGTTGCTCAACACCAATCCGAGCAGGATGATCAGCGCGATCCCGGCCAGCTTCAGCACCGTGGTCATACTCGCGATGACGCCTCCAAACACGACACCAAAATAGTTCGCCGTAGTCAGCGCCGTGATGGTAAAAATCGTGAAGACCTTTACGCCAAGGTTGTCGAGGGGGTAGAAAAGTCCAAAGATGGACCATGCCTCCAATTCCGGCGACAGACGCGGAAAAGCAATCAACGCGTTGGCCGATTCACCAAAGACATACGCGATGGAACTGATCGACGCGGTCTGAATGACCGTGAAGGACGACCACCCGAACAGAAAGGCAAACCCGCGGCCGTACATGCGCTTGAAGTACTGATACTGGCCGCCGGGCTCGGCGATCATCCCCGCGATCTCGGCATTCGTCAATGCGCCGAATAACGTCATGATGCCCGCGATAAGCCAACATGCGAGCAGCAACCCCGGCGACTGCAACTCCGCCGCCATAGGCGCGGACTTCTTGAAGATGCCCGATCCGATCATGTTGCCCATAATGATCATGCAGGCGGTAAACAACCCCAGCTTGGCAATCAAGCCGCTGGGATGGACATCTGCGGGCCGATGCTGCATCGAGCTAAACGCGCCGGAGTTTCGTCACGCGGCCGTCGTTCACCCATTCCACGACGTAGATGTTGCCGGCCCGGTCCCAGATCGCGCCGTGGGGCGAGATGAATTTGCCCGGGATGCGTTGGTCATGCGGCAAATTGGGATAACCTTCCGTCTTCTCCACGCCGGGGTTGTCGCCGAGGTGGGTGATGAGCGTATTGTTCTTATCGAAAACCGTCACGCGACCGTACAGATCCGGGATCAGTAAATCGTCGCCCCGCAGATCGAAGTGGCAGGGAAACCGCAATTCTTCCGTGACGAAACCGAGGTGATTCCCCTCCAAATCGAAATACTGGAGCCGGACGTTTGCGCGGTCCGCAACGACGAGGACGGGTGTATCGCCACGCGTGTCCACAAAAATCCCGTGGGGACACTTCATCTCTCCCGGCGCCTCGCCTTTCCCGCCCCAGGTGCGGATGTATTCCGCCTTGGCGTTGTATTGGTGAATGTAACTGAGCCCGTACCCATCCGCCACATAGAAGTCGCCGTTCGGCGCGATGGCTATGTTGGTGGGCACGAACTGCTCCGGCTTTTCGTAGACCCCGGAGTCCATGGGGCAACCGAGTTCCCAAACCCGTTCGCCGTACAGCGTCGTCTTCACGCAACGGTTCTGGCTTGTCAGCGCGAGGTACAGGTACTCTTCGCCGTCTTCCTCGTTCAGTTGCAGCCCGTGCGCGCCGCTGGCGTATTCCTCGCCCCAGGACGTAACAAAGGTCCCGTCGGCGTCAAACACCACCATGGCATGTTCGCTCTGATTGTGAATGTAGATGCGGCCCTCGCGGTCCTCGCAGACCCCGTGGGTGTAGCCGTACTGAACGTGCGACGGCGGCGTTCCCCACCCCTCCACCAGTTCATAGGTGTGTTCACCGCTTCCTAGTTTCACCGAAGCCATCATGCAACCCTTTCCCGGTCAAAGCCATTCATCAATACGGCGGCAGGATTGCCTCCAAGGCATCCAGCAGAATGCTCGCCGTCTGGGTGTACGTGGCCAGTAGCGTCACGCCGAAGTTTTGTGTCCACGCCACCGTATTCTGCGCGGCGATACCGAAGACCTGATTCAGGGTAGCGAGGAACTCACCAAGGTTTGTCAACAGGATTTCTTGCAGCGACATACGATTCCTCCTTCCAGCGTTGCGCAGACTATAGTGGACCGCGCAGGTGGGTGCAAGCTTGGATTTCGGCCGTTTGCAGGACGCATTCATACCGTGCCAGTATTTCGCAATACGCGTCACTGGGAGATTGAAACGTGCAACGAATTCTCGTCGTCGAAGACGAGCCGGCCATCGCCGACAACATCCGGTACGCCCTGGAAACCGAAGGTTTCGCGGTCGACTGGTGCGCAACCGGTGAGGAGGCGCTGCAACGCTATCACGAACGCGGAGCGCATCTGGTCGTGCTTGACGTGGGGCTGCCAGACTGCAACGGTTTCGATTTGTGCAAGGACATCCGCAAGACGTCCGCCGTTCCCATCATCTTCCTCACGGCCCGCACCGACGAAATCGACCGGGTGGTCGGCCTGGAAATCGGCGGCGATGACTACATGGCGAAACCCTTCAGTCCGCGGGAACTCGCCGCACGTGTGCGGGCAGTGCTCCGACGGGTCCCCGGCGGTGATTCGCAAGCGGAGCCAGGCAAAGCGCAATCGCCCCTCGTCATCGACAAACACAAGGCCAAGGTCTGGTACTTCGGCAAGCCCCTCGATCTCTCACGATACGAGTTCCGCATTCTGGAAGCGCTGGCCCAACGGCCCGGCTGGGTGTACTCGCGCGAAAAACTGATGGAACTCGTCTGGGAGGAGCCGGAATCGGCCATGGACCGCACCGTCGATACCCACGTCAAAACCATCCGCGCCAAACTGCGCGCCGTGCAGCCGGACGTTGATCCCATCCAAACGCACCGCGGGTTGGGCTACTCGCTGAAGGAGTCCTGGTGAAGATACGCTACCGCTTGTTCGCCGCGCTCTTGGTCATCGTCGGCGTGGGGTTTTACCAGTTGGTCGACTGGATTCTCGAGGACCTGCGCCCGCGCTACCTGGAAGCCATGGAAGAAACCATGGTCGACATCTCGACCTTGCTTGCGTCTCTCGCGGAGATCCAGATGCGCGACGACGCCGTCGATACCACGAACCTCCGCGCCGCCTTCGATGTAGCGCAGAAGCGAGTCTTTTCCGCAAAGATCTACGAAGTCACCAAAACCCACCTGAACATTCGCGTGTACATCACCGACCGGAACGGCATCGTCGTCTTCGATTCTGACGAAGGCCGCGACGAAGGGAAGGATTACTCGCAATGGATCGACGTCGCGCGAACGATGCGCGGCGAATACGGCGCCCGGTCCACACGCCTCGACCCGGACGATCCCACCACGTCGATCCTGCATGTGGCGTCTCCGATTCGAGCCGACGGAGAAATCGTCGGCGTACTCACCGTGGCCAAGCCCGCCGACAGCGTGACGCTGTTCATGGAAGCGGCCCATCGAAAGATCGCCAACGCAGGGTTCGTGGCCGCGCTGTCCGTATTCTTGCTCATCATGGTGTTCTCCGCGTGGATCACGTCGCCTATCGACAAACTGACACGCTACGCGAAGGCCGTCCGCGACGGGAAACGTGTCGCGCCGCCGAAACTGGGCCGTAGCGAGATCGGCGATCTCGGCACGGCCTTCGAAGAGATGCGGGTCGCCCTCGAAGGGAAAAGATACGTAGAGGAGTACGTTCAGACCCTCACGCACGAAATGAAGAGTCCGCTGTCCGCCATCCGCGGTGCGGCGGAGTTGCTCGATGAGGACATGCCCCTCGAAAAGCGCCGCCCCTTCATCGAGAACATCCGCTCCGAATCGAATCGGATTCAGGGCCTCGTGGACCGTATGCTTCAACTCTCTGCACTGGAAGGGCGGAACGAACTGCGGGACGTGGACGAAATGGACCTTGTGGAGATCGTCCACGAAGTCGTCAAGAGCCTGCAGCCCGTCGCATCTCAGAAAGAACTGATCATCAATGTCGAAGCCGACGACGCCATCCGGATTCGCGGCGAGATTTTTCTCGTGCGGCAGGCTATCGTCAATCTGATTCAGAACGCCATCGACTTTTCGCAACAGGCCGGGGTAATCGACATCCGTCTTTCAGGCCACTGCGACAACGTAAACGTCGCGGTGCGCGACCGCGGACCGGGCATTCCCGCCTACGCCCTGGACAAAGTCTTCGACCGTTTCTACTCCCTTCGCCGGCCAGACACCGGCAAGAAGAGCTCCGGACTGGGACTCGTCTTCGTGCGCGAAGTCGCCACGCTTCACGGAGGCGATGTCACCCTGCAAAACCATCCCGAAGGCGGCGCCGAAGCGTGTCTGCAATTGCCTCTGGAGCCAGCGCGAAGAACATATTGATCGGCTTCTCACCCGCTATCCCCATAATCGGTATCGGGATCGGGATCGGTATCGATATGAGACAGCCAAGGTATTTCCCTTTTCGATTTTGATCCCGATCCCGATAGCGATCCCGATCTTGGGACAGTTCTTCCTTCTCGCCCTCATGGATAGCGCGACAATTTTCCTCGCCGATTTCACATTCCCTTCAACCGCTCTTCACACACCGAGCCCATAGTACCCACAGATGCAACGAACGATCCGGAAGATTCACGCGAATGGTTCGCGGGAGAGGAGGGCGCCGGTATGAAGCTCATGGTGTTCGTGGCCGCAACTCTGCTTGCGGCGGTTCCGGGACAGGCACAGGACAACGTGCTCGCCCCCTGGGAGGAACTTAAGACGCTGTATCGCGAAAAGATGGAGCGCGAGTTCGAGGAATCCCTCGAAAAGGAGCCACAGGTGTACAGCATCGACGAAGCGCGGTACCTCGTCCGCCTGCTGCCAGACAGCGCCGAGATCGACGTGCTCGTGTCCGGACGCTCCGTGTCCGGCGATCCCGCGCCGATACCGCTTTTCGGAGAAGGCGCGGTGGTTACCAATGTCAGTCAAGTCACCGGCGGCACCATCATGACACCAACCGATCTCGAAGCCACGGCGATTCTGCCCGAAGGTGAGGGGGTCGCGTTTCAACTCCTGGCCCGGCTGTTAGCCCAGGCGACGGAAGACAAAGGCGAGAAGCGCATCAACGTGCCCATTCCACGTGCTCTTCAGAATGCCCTTGAAATTGACGCGCCCGCCGGGCTGCAACTGCTCGAAGCCCAAGGCATCGCCGACGCCGGCGGCGTATTCCGATTCTCTGCCAACTCCACGCTCCGCCTCCGCTACGTGGACACCGCGCGTCTCGAAGCGGCCACGGTCATTCAGATTGATACCCTCTCCCGCATTTCGGCCCAGCGCGGCCGGACCTTCCTGACCACCCATTTCTACCCCGACCGCGCGGTGCCGAAGTCGCTGAACCTTCAGGCGCCGGAGGGTGCAAAGTTTCTTGCGTCGTCGCTTCGCACGTCTTCGATCCGCGAACTCGGCGGCGGCCGGTATGAATTGATGTTCCCCGAGGAACAGTCCGAGGTCTTCTCCATCGAATGGGCTATCGACGTACCCGACGACGGCAAACCGGTCACGCTGCGGCTGCCAACCATTGACGGAAACGGCGGGCAACAAGGCCGCTTCGTCCTGGATGAACCTGAGGACGGGCAGGTCACCGCCTCGGCGGAAGGGCTCGTCACGCGAATCCCCATCGAACGCGTGCGGCAAGAGCTGCGTGCAGCCGCGATGGGCGCCCAGTTCTATGCAACCGTGCCCGCGGAAAACGCTATCACCCTCACGTCCTCCCGCTTCCAGCCCGTGAGCACGCCGACGACCGTACTCGATTCGCAGTATTTCTTCGTCTCGTTTGAGGAAAACGGCAACGTCCTGTCGGTCTTGGTCCTCGACGTGCCGCCGGACGTGGGACCGCGCCTGGAATTGAAAGCCGTGCCCGGTGCCGAAATCTGGTCCCTTACCGTAAACGGAGCGAAGAAGAAGGTCTACGGTGGCGACGAGGGCACTTGGATGATCCCCCTCGACGGCGGGCAACCCTCGCACGTGGAACTGGCTTTCCTGCAAGAGAAAGAGAAACTCAGCCTACACGGCCGCCTGGAAGCAACCGTACCCGAAACCGGCCTGCCCTCGCAGGAAATCGGCATCGGGATCGCCTTACCTGCGCGTGTGGAACTGCTTTCGATAGAAGGCCCGGTTAGCCCGGCACAGGGCGAGCAATGGCCGATCCCCGCCGAGTTCGTGGGGGCGCGCCACTTCTTCTCCCGCGCCTTCTACAAGGGCGAAGGCATGGCCCTAGCCGTGTCTTACAAAGAGCCGGTCGAGTAGATGCGCTGAAGACTGAGGCATTTCTGAAGTTGCGGTGCCCTGAAAAGGAGGTTTGGTATGAGTGCACGAAAGATACTTGCGATAGGCGCCATCTTTGCCTTGGCCTGCGTCGGATGGTGGACACTCGGTGTCACAACGACGATGCGGTCAGAAGAGTTCGGGGGACGGTTGGCCGGTGAAGTGCAAGCGCTGTGGGGCGCTCCGCTCTTGCAGCAGGCGCCCTCGCTCGCCGTGGAGATTCCCGGGAGCGATCAAGTGCGGTGGTTAATTCCCAAGGAAAACGACATCAAGGTCGCGCTCACTACGGATTACCGCAAGAAGGGACTCATCTGGTATCCGACTTACGTGTGCAATTTTGATGGCAGCTACACCATCACCAACGACGAGACCGTCGCGCAGAAAGTGCGCATTCACTTTCAGTTTCCCGCGCAGAACGGCACCTACGATTCCTTCGCCATGACGCTGGATGACAAGCCAATCACATCGCCCATCAACACAACGGAAGGGGTGGGGGAGATGATCGAACTGGCACCGGGCCAAAGTGCGACGTTTCATGTCAAATATCTGACCCGCGGCATCCGCGAATGGCGATATGTTCCTGATGTGAACTCGGGGCGCGTACAGAACTTCGACCTGTCCGTCGCGACGAACTTCCGCGATGTAGACTATCCTGACGGATGCCTCTCGCCCATGTCTGCAGTCCGAAGCGACACGGGCATGGATTTGACCTGGACCGCGACCGATCTGATCACGCGCGAAACCATCGGCGTGATCATCCCGGAAAAACTAAACCCCGGCCCGTTGACGTCGCGCATCACCTTCTTCGCGCCCGTCTGTCTGCTCTTCTTCTTCGTGCTCGTGGCGACCATCAACATCCTCTACAAGGTCAACATCCACCCTATGCACTACCTCTTCGTGGCTGCGGGATTCTTCGCCTTCCATCTGCTGCTGGCGTACCTCGTGGGCGTGATCAGCATTCACATCGCCTTTGTCATCTGCGCCATCGTGTCGGTGGGACTGGTAACAACTTACTTGTCGGCCGCATTGAAAGGGCAGTTCCCCTGGAAGATCGCCATCGCGGGGCAGGTCTTCTTCCTGGTCCTCTTCTCGTACAGCTTCTTCCTCGAAGGGATCACCGGGCTGACCGTCGCCATCGGCTCCGTGGTCACGCTCGCCGTGCTGATGAAAGTCACCGCCGACGTGAACTGGGACGAAGTCTTCGCGAAGAAACCCAAGGTGCCCACGCCGCCGCCACTGACACGCGTGGACCCAAGACCCAGCGGCGAGCCCTCGTAACCTATCGGCACCTCTCCCATCCAACGGCCGGGCCGGTGTCGCTCCGAGCTACGACACCGGCCCGAACCGTCATCCTCGCGAACGCGGGGACTCTTCGTAGACTTACCAGCAACTTCACAAGACAAACCCGAACCTACCACAACGTCCCAAACCGTCATCCCCGCGAACGCGGGGATCCATCTTCTCATCCGTTTGCGATCGCAGTCCAAATGATGAAAAGATGAACCCATAAGCAGTCCACCACGGGGGAGTACATCGTCTCATGACCCATACGCACGCAACCCGGCACGGCCTCACCGGCATCCTTCTCGCACTCGTTCTCTCGTCATCGGCACTCGCCGCGACCGAAGACCTCGGCAATGGATTTCTCCATCACGGCGTCGCCACACCCGTGAGCAATCACCGTGGCACCGTCGCCACCGTCGATGGCGACGGAAGAAACGTCCTGCTCGTGTGGCTGTTCGACCATCGCGGCGGCTACGCCTTGCTCGCCATCGACGCGGCAACCGGCGACAGCGTGGAATATCCGGTTCCTTTCCCGCCCGGCGGAGATTGCCCCTACGCGTCGATCCTTTCAAGCAACAACAAGTACTACACGCACTTCAACAGCTACTTCTGCGAATTCGACCCCGTGACGCGCGCCTTCACCTTCTTCGAGAAGACGACGCCGCAGATGGCCATGGGAATGACCGAAGACGACAACGGTCATATCTGGTCGGTGACCTACCCGAACAGCGGTGTGGTCTCCTTCAACCCCGAGACGCGGGAGTTCACGGATTACGGTGCCGTGTACGATCAGAACTGGAAACAGTACCAGCGCTACGTGGCCGCTGACGATACCGGGTGGATCTACTTCGGCATCGGCAGCACGGCCAGCCAGATCATTGCCTTCGATCCGGAAACGCGAAAAGTAATTCCGGTAATCGCCGAAGACAAGCGGGTCAAAGGCAGCGGTTCGGTATACCGCGACATGAACGGCACGGTGTATGGCCATTCCGGGAGCGGAAGCGACGACGACTGGTACGCGTTGCACGGCGGTGAGATTGCGCCCATCACGAAACCAGAAACCATTAACGAAAAGCCGATCATTACGGGCAGCCAGTCCCTCTTCCACGCCGAGTTCCCGGACGGCACGCGGGTCAAGGCCTGCGATCTAGTGGACCGTAAACTCGTAGTGGAAGACCCGAAGTCGAAGGAAACGAAAACCCTCGATTTCGAATACAGCAGCGAGGGCGCCCATATCATGGGCATCGCCGTCGCGCCCGATGGGACCATTTGCGGCGGCACGGCCTTCCCCATGCGGTTCTTCAGTTTCGATCCCAAGGCCGACACGTGGGTAAATCGCGCGACCTACGGACAATGCAATACCGTCGTCCGGCAGGGCGACCGATTCTTCGTGGGAGGCTATGGCGGAGGCTTCCTGCTGGAGTGGGACCCTTCGCAGGAGTGGGTGGAAACGGTCAAGGGAAACGCCTCGAGCAATCCGTTGTACTTGACCGAATGTTCGCCGACCATTCATCGCCCCCACGATCTGCTGGCCCATTCCGACGGCAAGACGCTCGTCCTGGCCGGCACGCCGGGATACGGTTACACCGGCGGCGGGCTGCTCTTTTGGGACCGCGAAACGAAAGAGCAAGTCCTCGTCGAACACACGGATCTGTTGCCGGACCAATCCACGCTCAGTCTCGCGGCCATCGATGACAAGACGATCGTCGGTGGGGCAACCACGGCGCCCGGCACCGGCGGCGAACAGATCGCCAAGGAGGCGGAACTCTATATCCTGAACCTGGACACCAAGAAAATAGAGTGGCACGAACTAATCTTCCCCGGGGCGCAGGGCTACACGGATCTATGCCGTGCGCCGAATGGCCTGATCTACGGCGTCGTCGATCGCACGCGCTTCTTCGTGTTCGATCCCGCAACACGAACCGTCATCCACGATCAAGCGCTGGAAGAATCGTTCGGCCCAACGAACTCGCACCAGGGACCCCGCGTATTCGTTCAAAGCCCCGACCCGAAGGTCTATATGCTCTTCGAGAGAGGTGTCGCCCAAGTCGACACGGAAACCCACGCGATAACATTGCTCGCCGAATCCCCCGTGCCCATCGGCCCCGGCGGCGATTACCTCGACGGCCGCATCTATTTCGGCAGCGGTTCGCACTTGTATAGCTACCAAGTCCCGGGGAAGTAATCGGCAAATCGTCAGGGCAGTTCCAGTTCCGGCCAATGCTTGCGCACTTCGTCTACGGTCGGCAGGGAGGGAATCGCGCCGAGCCGCGTCGCGGTAAGGGCCGCGCAGCAATTCGCGAATTCGAGCGCGCGACGGAACGCCTCCATTTCAATGTCGGTCTCGCGGTTCAGATCCGGGTACGCCCGGAGCAACCCGGCGATTGTGCCGGACATGAGCGCGTCGCCGCAGCCGGTCGTGTCTTTCACTTGGACGGCCCGCTCGGCGATGTCGAACGTTTCGCCGTTCAGCCAGCCCGTCACCCCATCCCCGCCGCGCGTGACCACGATGCAACGCGGTCCCTGCTTGGCCAGCCTCGCGCACCCGTCCGCGATGTCGCCGGTGCCGCTCAGTCGTTTCATCTCGTCGTGCGAGACTTTCAAGAGCGTGACCTGCGGCAGCGGTTCGCCCATGCGGTGATTCGCCAACTCTTCATCCGGCCACAGGGCCGCGCGGTAATTCGGGTCGTAGGTAACGAAGAGGCCGCGCTCCCTGGCGAAGGCAAGCAACGCACGCGTCGTATCCGCTGCGGGTGGAGCGACGAGTGACAGCGATCCGAAATGAAAGACGCGCGCGTCTTCCAACACAGACAAGTCAACATCGGAAAACCGCAACGACAAATCCGCGCCGGGATGCCGGTAAAACGAGAAATCCGGAACGCCCTTCTCGTCCAGCGCCACAAACGCCAACGTAGTCGGCTGCTCGCCGGACTCCGCGAGCGAGCGTACATCCACCTCCTGCTCTTCGAGCGTCCCACGGAGGAGCCGTCCGAAGGCGTCATTGCCGACCATGCCAATGAACCCGCTGGCCACGCCGAGCCGCCGCACACCCACGGCGACGTTGGCTGGCGCGCCGCCTGCTTTTGGCGTGAAGTGCTCCGCGTTCTCCAGATGTTTCACGCGCGGCGACGCCATAAAATCGATGAGCAGTTCTCCCATCGTGACAACCTGCGGCCCGGCGTTCATGAGCTAACCGCCTCCTGTTGCGGAATGAGGCCGTAATGCAGCAACCCCTCGATGATGCCTTCCGCGTAGTGGCCTTTCGCGAAGTAGACGCGCGAGCCGCCATCCTTCAACGGCTCCATTTCCTGCGAATAGTTGCCGACCACAATCCCGGCCGTCCGTCCCCGCAGCATGTCAATGTCGTTTCCGGAATCTCCCGCCGTGGCAATGCGCTCCAACGGCACGTTCCACTTGTTTGACAGGTAGCGCACGGCCTTCCCTTTCGACGCGCGCTGCGGAAGGATATCCACGAACATGCCGTGGGAAAAGACCAGCGTGTGGGGAACCCCCGTCTTGTACAGCGCCTCATGGATCTGTGGCATCGCATCGTCGGGATGAATCGCCTGTGTGTCGAGGTCGTAGCTGATCTTGAATTCACGCTGCGTCTCTTCGTCGGACTGCATGTACAGGAAATCGAACGATTCGAGGGCCGTCTCGATGCGCGCGCGGTTCCACCGGTAGCGCAGATGACTGGCCCAGCCTTTGTCAAAGGTCCGCTCCGGCCCGTAGTAGATTTCCGCACCGACCGACGAGACGATCACGTCGACCGTGTCGATGTTGTGCGCCTCGATGACCTCCATGACCGCGCCGAGATGCCGGCCGGAGGCGACCCCGAACGCGAGGCTATTCCGTTCGTCCTTGACGATTTCAAGCAGTCTCGCCAAGGCCGTGTCGTCGCCCAGCAAGGTGTTGTCGATGTCGGTAATCAGCACGGAACTTACCTTGGAAAGGCGGCGGCCCGGGGCTTCCTCCGTCTTTTTCGAGGCAAAGTAGCTTCTCGGAGACGAGTCGACCACTTCCCTTACCGCTTCGAGGTAACGTTCGCAATGGCGGTCCCACGAGTAATACTTGCGAACGCGATTAATGCCATTGTTGCTGCACCGCTCCCAGAGGTCGCCGTCGGTCAGGAGCTTCTTGATGGCCGCGGCCACCGCATCGTGATCTTCCACGTCGACCAGGATTCCACTGTCGCAGTTTTCAACGATGTCCTGCGGGCCGCCGTTCTGGGTGCCGACGAAGGGCAATCCGCAGGCAGACGCTTCGATATAGGTCAACCCGAAGGGCTCGACAAATGCCGTGTTGACGAAGACGCCGCGCTTCGACGCGGCGAGCCGGTACAACTCTGGCACTTCGCGTTCCGAGTCGTGGCGCTTGGGTACGGCCATCTTGCCGTAGAGATCGAAGCGGTCCATCAGCATCAGGATATCGGTCAGCACCTGGCTTTCGCTCTCGGGCATGTCGTTAATGTCTTTACGGATGCCTGCAAAGATCGCCAGGTTGGCCAGCCCCTGAAGTTCCTTGTCCCGCCCGTAGGCTTCGATAATCGCGCCGATGTTCTTCCGCTTGTCCGGACGGCACATGGCGAGGATCAGCGGACGATCGCGCCCGAAATGGAAGCGGTCCAATTCCGCCTGCATGCTCATCCGCGCTTGTTTGTACACCTCGGGCACACGGTCCGGCGCGAGTTCGTAGTCGTAATACGGGAAGAACCGGTCCAGCCCCGTGCCCGGCGGAATGATCTCGAACCGCGGTTCCTTGCCGTTGTCGTAGCGCGCGTACTGCGTGTCACGTTCGTGCCGCGTACTGGTGATCACAAAACTTGCCGAAGCGAGCGCGCGTTCTTCCATCGAGATCCGGTGCTGGATCCGGAACTCCTTTTCCATGGCATCTTCCGACCAACCCTGCGACTCCAAATACGCTTTCTTGTCCCGGCCCAACGAGTGGCCCGTGAACACGAACGGCACAGCGAAGGCTGAGGCAACCTCGTTGGCGATGTACCCGGCATCGGCATAATGGCCGTGCACCACGGTCGGCATCTTCCCCTCGCGCCGCGTAAATGAAATCATCGCGTCCACGAAGTCGTCGAGATGGGGCCAGAGCTTCTCTTTACGCATGTACCGTCCGCCGCCGCATGGAAGCCGAACAATGCGCGCTTTTGGGCCTAACTCCTCGATGGTCTTCTCGTAATCCGAGGACACGCGTTTGTCGCGAATGCGCCGCGTGAACAAGTCCACTTGGTTGACGGCGTCGAGCTTGCCCAAGGTGCGAGCAAGATCGATCACGTAACGGACCTGGCCTCCCGTATCGGCATCCCGGCCCATTTCGATTTCTTCGCCACGGATAAGGCCGTGTACGCTGATGAGTTGTATGTACATCGCTACTCCTAGTGCTTAACCCAAAGCGGCGACCGCCCGCGGGCGATACACCGTGTGGTAGAGGGTGTGGATATACTGGTCCAGGGCCTGACGATTCATCACGTCCAGGAAATCCCAAAACGTATACGTGTTCGACAACCGCAGCACGCGCTCGGCATGGGCTCTCCAATGGAACGCGCGGTGTACACGCTCGATTCCTTCCGCGCTGAACCCGTCCCACATATCCTTCTGCGTCACGACGCGATACAGCGCTTCCGCCATCGCCTCCAGATCGTTTGGATTGACGATCTGGCCCGACTTGTTCTGCTCGACGATTTCCGCAGGTCCGCCGAAACACGTGACCACGACCGGCAATCCGCAAGCCATCGCTTCGATGACGGTCAGCCCGAACGTCTCCATAAACGCCGGCTGCGCGAACACCCCCCGTCGATCCGCCACGACGCGATAGATCTCTCCGGTTTCGACCTTATCCAGACGCGCGGCGCACCACCGCAAGGACCCGTCGAGTTGGTAGTAGTCGATCAGATCGTACATGCGGCCCAACTGCTCGATTTCTTCCTGGTCTTTCGATTCATCGACGCGTGTGATGGACGACATGATGACCAGGTTCGCCGCCTCCCGAAGGGCCTCGCTCTTGCCGTAGGCTTCAATCAGGCCTGGTAGGTTCTTGACCCGATCGACGCGCGACATGGCAAACACCGGCGGCAGGTCGGGATTGTTCAAACGTCCCACGCTACCTTCAGGCGGGTCGTGTTGAAACAGCAGCCCGTGAATCTTGTCGATCACGGTATCGATGCGGCGGTCCGCTTCGCCGAAAGGAAAGAAATGTTCTTCGCTCGCGCCCGGCGGAACGATGTTGTACCGCGCGAGACTCGGGTCCATTCCGGAAGTCACGCGGTACAGCCCCGGCATGGAAAACGTCTCATACGATTCAAACATCCCCATCTCGGTGTCGGTCCCGCCGATTTCGCGATACGAACTGGAGATGATGAAGTCCGCGGCGTTGTACGCGATGATGTCGGCCGTAAACTGGCACGAGAAGTGGTACTCGTGCTCCATGTCCGCCCAGTGCATGTCGCTCATGAGGTACTTCGTTTTCTCCAACGCGTGCACCGCCGCGCAATGGGTCGTATCCAGATCGTCTGCCAGGCGATGGGCCACGAGGTTCCCATCGCTGTAATGACCCACGATGAGATCGGGAATCGCCATGAACTCCACGAGGACCGCGTCTTTCGCCTCTAACGTAAACCCTTCCAGGTACGGCCAGATGTGGAAGCGCGACACCCATTGCTGGTGCACGCTGCCGTCCGGATGGCGAAACGGCACGCGAATGATCCAGCAGTTCTCCGTGCCGGCTACGTGTTCACGAGGCTGGTCGCAGGTCGTGCCTTCCGATTCGGGAATCAATCGGGTGAGTATGGCGATATGCGGTTTCACGTCCACGCCGCACGCGAGAAACCGGTCGTGCATCACCCGTTCCAGCGCGCGCGCCTGGTCCAGTACATACGTCACCTGGCCGCCCGTGTCCGGCTTGCCAAGAACGTTCTGCTGCGCAAACCACCCGTGCGGCGAAACCATTAGCACCGTCCGCGTCAAAGGAAGTCGCCCCAGCAGGCGCTCCAATCGCTCGGGGTCCGCCGAATCGAGCACCTCCGAAAGCGCGCCGAGACTTTCGCGGATGCCTCCGGCCGTAGCGCCCCAGCCCGGTTCGAAGCCGTCGGTGCGCATCCGGTGTGCGATCTCGGCGTAGGGGCGTTCCGGATCTTCGTCCGAAAGCCATTCGTCGACCGCCTCGATGCGTTGCTCCAACACGGCCCCCGTCGGAATCTCATCGTTCGTCAGCATCTGAATCTGGTTCAGCCGGAACTCGCGCAGGAAGTCCGCCAGAGCGTTGCGGAACCGGTCGGGATTCTGGTGCATTTTCCCCGCGAGATGCCGGTTCAGCACGGAGAGCCCGCTGCCCATGGCGGAAGCCTGACGCACCTTGGGATACTCGTGGAAGAAGGGCCGGAAGTCCAGCACCAGGCCCGACCGCGTCGCCTCTTCCCATCCCTGAATATAGGCATCCTTCACTTGAAGGAAGTAGTACCGGCTCACTTCTTCAAACACGGCCGTATCGAAGTGCAGGCGGACAATCTGTTTTGCTCCCACGCGCGGGCGCAACAGGGCGTACGCGTGCGTAGCGGTATAGAAAATCTCCTGGCAACCGCCGAACACCTTGCGCAACGCCGACTTCAACTCGGGCTCCCGTTGCTCTTCGAGGAACGCTTCGAGGGCGCGCTGAATCCGGTCGCGCAACACGATCACGTCTTCGTGCTCGCGCAATTCCAGCAGAAACTGCTTGGCCGCCGGCACGAACGGGGGTTCCAGGAGAACGATCCTGCGCGCGCGCGCAACGAGCGACGAAGCCCAGTCGTTCAGGCTGTCCTCGCTCGCATGATTCGTCAACACTTCTATCGGTACAGGTTGTGCCATGTAGTCAGTCCTTGGCCGCCGCTGTCAATTGCGCGAGCGTGCGGTCGCTTCGTCATTCGGGTAGCGCAACCCCCATTGTTCGCGAATTCGATCCAGCGTCCGCATGACGCGAAGCGTCGCATCCAGCGGCGCCCAGATACTCTCCGTCCGGCCGCGATTCAGACACTCCACGACGTCCCGCGCTTCGTAGTGATAGCCGTACCCTTCCCGATCGAAGATGCGCTCCGACACTTCGCCCTTCGCCACGATTCGGCAGCTGTCGGGCTGTGAAAATCGGCCGGGGAAGGTGATGTAACCGTCGTCTCCCGCGATGACCGCGTCCTGCGGCGCGTCGTACAACAAGGACGAACTCAACACCGCGCGGCCGCTCGCTGGATAGTCGAAGATGATGCCGCTTGCCACGTCCACGCCCGTTTCGCCGCGCGTCCACGTCGTGGCAATCCGCTCCGGCTCGATCTCGAACACCATATCCGCGAGCGCCACCGGGTACACGCCGATGTCCAGCAACGCGCCGCCGCCAAGTTCCTTATTGAACAACCGGCTTTCCGGTCCGAGCGTGGCCGCGTATGAGAAGTCGGCGGACACGAATCGCGGCGTGCCGATAACTCCGTCCCCCAGCGCGCCGAGACCCCACTGAATCGCGGGGAAAAACGCGGTCCACATGGCTTCCATGAGGAAGACCCCCGCTTCGCGCGCGGCGTCCACCATGCGTTGCGCTTCGCGGGCGTTCATGGCCAGGGGTTTTTCGCACACCACCGCCTTCCCGGCGGCGATGCAGAGCAGCGTATCCGCGCAGTGGCGAACGTGCGGCGTGGCGATGTACACCACGTCAATCGCCGGGTCGTCTACCAGGGCTTCATAGCTGCCGTAATGAAAGGGAATTTGATGGGTGCCCGCAAACTGCCGGGCGCGCGGTTCCGTGCGCGAAGCGACGGCGCGTAATTCGGCTCCCTCGACCAGGCGCAAGTCTTCCGCCATCTGGCGGGCGATGTCGCCCGTCCCCAGGATTCCCCAACGGATTTTTTTGCTCATGACCTGATTCTCCACCGTTGTTTCGCTTACGGTTTCTCGCGGGGGCCATCGCCGCGCGAGAGCAGGTAATGGAGCCGGTAAAGGGGCGCACTGCTGGATGTTACGTGCGGTGGTTCGAAGCGCTCATCCCCAGCGGGGACCGCGCACGGTACCGGAATCATGAAATGGCAGTATAGGGGACGGCGCGGGTTGAGTCAAAGGTAGCGACAACTGCGCGGACTGCACCTTTGTCAAGAGAAAACATGGCGGAGAGGGAGGGATTCGAACCCTCGGTACGGCAAGGCCGTACAACGGCTTTCGAGGCCGCCGCCTTCAACCACTCGGCCACCTCTCCGCAAGGCGTAACGGGTTGACGATTTGTCGTCGCGCTGTAAGGCGGGGATGGTAGCAAAATCTGCCGGGACCTGTCCACATTCCAACGGTGGCCGCGCCGGCAGTTGCCGCGCCATACGCATCACGTTGACTCTTCGGCGTGTGTTTGCTATAGTTTGGCCGTAAGTCTACGCACTCCGGGCTGCCTATGACCGACAGACGATACCCGTCTGGTGCAGTACAACTATCGGCGCAGGCCCGAGAAACTCCGCCACGCCAGGAGCGTGGTGATGTATGAGGGGAGGTTGATTTTTCGTGACCAAAGTGCGCGTCAAGAGCGACGAGCCGTTTGAGAAGGCTCTCCGCCGCTTCAAGAAGAAGTGCAACAAAGAAGGCCTTATGCAGCGCCTGAAGGAAATGAAGCACTACGAGAAGCCGAGCGAACGTCGCCGCCGCAAATTGGCCAAGGCCATCGCCCGCAATACCCCTGTGGAGTGACCTGACCCGGCCATTCGTGATACCTTCTTGGGCAGGACTGTTTTCATGCAGTCCTGCCCTTTTTTGTATGGATCCGGAACACGACCGCCG
Organism: Candidatus Hydrogenedentota bacterium; assembly: GCA_045863335.1. Classification (GTDB taxonomy): domain Bacteria; phylum Hydrogenedentota; class Hydrogenedentia; order Hydrogenedentales; family SLHB01; genus JAHDWY01. The sequence goes on from BTVY01000022.1 coordinate 88,023, forward strand.
AGCGTTGCGTCCAAGTACGCTCGCCAGTCGTCAAATTCAAAATCCGAAGGACGAGATCCGAAACAAGCACGAATGACCAAAGCACGAATGACCAAGACGGGCACACGCTCGTGGCAGTTGCAGACCACACCTTTCCGTTTTCCCCTGTTTGGAATTTGAAACCTTTGGATTTGTTTCGAATTTCGGGCTTTGTAGCGAGAGGGAGAGACAAAAAGAATGAGTATCGTCATCGGCGTTGACGTCGGCACCAGCGGCACCAAAGCCGTTGCCATGGACGCGACGGGCAAACTCGTCGCCTCGGCCTTGGTGGAGTACCCCCTGTTGACGCCCAAACCCGGCTGGGCGGAGCAGGACCCCGCCGAGTGGAAGGACGCGGCCTACAAAGCCCTGACCGCGCTCGCCCACGCGCCTGGTCTCAATCCCAAAGACGTCAAAGGCATCGGGCTCACCGGCCAGATGCACGGCTCGGTCTTTCTCGACGCCAACAACAAGGTCCTTCGCAACGCCCTACTCTGGTGCGACCAGCGCACCGCCCCGCAGTGCGACGCCATCACCGAGAAAGTAGGCGAGCAAAAGCTCATTGAAATGGTTTGCAACCCCGCCCTCACTGGATTCACCGCCCCGAAAATCCTCTGGCTGCGGGACAATGAGCCGGAGATCTACGACAAGGTCCGCAAGGTCCTGCTCCCCAAGGACTACATCCGCTATGTGCTGACCGGCGAATTCGCCACGGACGTAGCCGACGCCTCCGGCACGCTCCTCTTCGATGTGAAGAACCGGTCCTGGCACAAGGAACTCATGTCCATCCTGGACATCTCGCCTGACTTCATGCCGCCGTCCTTCGAAGGCACGGAAGTCACGGGCAAACTCTCCGCCGAGGCCGCCAAACTCACCGGACTGCCTGCGGGCATCCCCGTCATCGCGGGCGGCGGCGACCAGGCCGCAGGCGGCGTGGGCAACGGCATCGTCCGGCCCGGCGTGATTTCATCGACCGTCGGCACCAGCGGCGTCGTCTTCGCCTTCTCCGAGAAGATCAGCCTCGACCCGCAGGGCCGCGTGCATACCTTCTGCCATTCCGTGCCCGGCAAGTGGCACGTCATGGGCGTCGTGCTCAGCGCGGGCGGCTCCTTGCGCTGGTTTCGCGACGCGCTCTACCAGAACGAAAAAGCCGTGGCCGCCGAAACGGGCTGCGACCCTTACGAATACATCACCTCCGCCGCGGAAATCATCCCGCCCGGCGCGGAAGGCCTGACCTTCCTGCCCTACCTGACCGGCGAGCGCACGCCCCACAAAGACCCCTACGCGAAGGGCGCCTTCGTGGGCTTGTCGCTGCGGCACACCCGCGCGCACATGTCCCGCGCCGTGCTGGAAGGCGTGGCCTACTCCATGCGGGACAGCCTCGAAATCATGCACGAGATGGGCGTGCCCATCGCGCAAGTTCGCGCATCCGGCGGCGGCGCGCGCAGTCCCCTCTGGCGCCAGATCCAGGCCGACGTGAACAAGACCCCGCTGGTCACCACCAACATCGACGAAGGGCCTGCCTACGGCGCCGCCTTGCTCGCCACGGTCGAAACGGGTCTCTACAAATCGGTCGAAGAAGCCTGCGATGCCATCATCAAAGTCGTCGACACCTGCGAACCCGACGCGAGCCTCGCCAAGCGCTACGACGAAGGCTTCGCCCTCTATCAGGACACCTACAAGGCCCTCGCGCCGGGATTCCGCCGTGCAGCCGCAACGCTTTGAAGAAACCGTCGACGAAGAACACGAAGGCCTCCGGCTCGACGTCTACCTCGCCGCGTGCATCGAAGACGCCTCGCGCTCGTATCTGAAGAAGCTGATCAAGGACAAGCGCGTCGTCGTCAACGGCGAAGTCTGCACGCGCCCCAGCCAGACCATGCACGAGGGCTACACCGTCACCGCCGAGTTGCCCCCGCCCCCATCCATCGAACTCGTGCCCCAGGACATCCCCCTCGACATCCTCTTCGAAGACGAATACGTGCTCGTCATCAACAAACCCTCCGGGCTCGTCGTCCATCCCGCGCCCGGCCATCCCGACGGCACCCTCGTCAACGCCGTGTTGCACCATTGCCGCGATTTCGACCGCCCCGGCGAAGACCCCCAACGTCCCGGCATCGTCCACCGCCTCGACCAGTACACCTCCGGCGTCATGGTCGTCGCCAAATCCCCCCGCGCCTTCCTCAGCCTGTCCGAACAGGCCCGCGAACACACCTTCGACCGGCGCTACCTCGCCCTCGTCCAGGGCCAGTTCAAAGAAGACCGCGGCCGCATCAACGCCACCGTCGGCCGCAGCACCCAGGACCGCAAACGCATGACCGTCACCGGCGTCCGCGGCAAAGACGCCGTGACCAATTTCACCGCCCTCGAACGCTTCGGCATCGCCTCCCTCGTCGCCCTCGAACTCGAGACCGGCCGCACCCACCAGATCCGCGTCCACCTCCGCTTCGCCGGCCACCCCGTCCTCGGCGATCCCATCTACGGCGTCACCGACTTCAAGAAATGGCCCATCCCCGTAGACCTCCGCCTCATCCTCGAAGCCCTGGACGGCCAAGCCCTCCACGCCGAACATTTGGGGTTCGAGCACCCCGGCACGGGAGAACGCATGCAGTTCACGGCCCCCCCGCCCGACGATTTCACCGCCGCGCTGGAAGCGCTGCGGGGTATCTGATCGGTGCTACTATGGTGGCGGGTATTGGAGAGCGAACGATGACAGAAGAGATCGACAAGCTTGACGAGTTGACGGAAACGGAAGCCCTCCTAAAGATTTTGGAACTCGGCAAGCGCCAGGTCGCAGAGGGCAAGGTGCATCCCGCCGAAGAGGTCTTTGAGCGGTTGCGCAAGAAATACGGATTCAGCGACGGCCGCCGCAACCGAAGTGATCAAGCCAAGTTGCGGTGATGCCGCGGAGGTCTTGGCGCCATGGAATCCGGTTGGGAGCAGTCCCTGAACGTCGACACGCTTGTGCTGTGTATTGTGTTCGCCTTTGCTACTTGTACCACCCTCTTTTTCGCCAAGCGAAAGTAGAATATCCGAATCGGTCTCGTCGGTCTTGCCGTTTTATTCGCGTTACTCTCCCTGTTTTGGGGCGCAAGCACGTACCAGGCCTGGAAACTGCGGACGGGCGCATGGACGTATTTGAAGAGCGAGCTTGCCCGAATCCATGAAGGCGCAACACCGGAGGTTAGTCCATACGCGACGCAGGAACAACAGGAAGCTATTCTGGCGATCGCGCCTCGAATTGGGTATCCAGTGAAGTCCGTCACGTATATCGATTTCTTCCATGGTATCTGTGACTTTAAGGTTGAGACTCTTGAAGGCGAGACCCATTGGGTCAGGGTAAACACGTTCCCGCCCGGAGAAGGCGGGCTATTTGACCGCCCCGATTTCTCTCTACACGATATTCAGTGGTAGCCCCCATCTTTCAGATACTCCTCCACAAGCATGATTCCAGGGTAGCTACGCTCCGCTACGCAACCCTGGGCTATGAGTATGTTGGCCCCCCAGGCCATGTTGCCGGCGATCCCCGGCGGTTTTGACGACATGGGCCGCCGCCGACGCCGTAGCTGTAGCGTCCGGCTTCCATGCCGGACGTCTTGGGATCAGGGATCGCCCGGCGTGGAAGCCGGGCGCTACAGAGCGACGCCGTGAGTGCTCGTTCTGGACGCGGCTCCAATCCGTGTCTACGGCGCTCTCACAGGATTCCCGGATGGCCGACGTGATTAGACTTCGCGCTCCCCGCGCCCGCCGTTCTTTTGAGTTAACACGCCTTTGAATGGTAAGATTCACCGCTGTTTCGGTGGCGGCCCGTCACGGGTTTCGCGCCGGTCACAGCGGGAGTTTCTCGGTGCTTCGAGACTCTCTGGACGCGTCATCAAGGGGGGAAGAGGAAAACCATGGCTACATACAAGATCGCGTTGTTTCCGGGCGATGGTACCGGACCGGAAGTGCTTCGGGAAGGCATCAAGGTAGTAAGCGCCGCCGCGGAGCGGTTCGGCATCAAGCTCGAAACCCAGGAGTTCGATTTCGGCGGCGAACGCTACCTCAAGACGGGCGAGGTCCTGCCGGATTCGGCCATCGAAGAGTTCCGCCGCTTCGACGCGATCTATCTCGGCGCCATCGGCCACCCGGACGTGAAGCCGGGCATCCTCGAAAAGGGCATTCTGCTCAAGACGCGGTTCGAACTGGACCAGTACATCAACCTGCGCCCCGTAAAGCTGTACCCGAGGGTGGAGACCCCGATCAAGAACAAGGGGCCGGAGGACATCGATTTCGTGGTGGTGCGCGAGAATTCCGCGGGCCTCTACACCGGTGTCGGCGGTGTCCAGCGCAAGGGCACGCCCTACGAAGTCGCGATCCAATCCATGGTCTACACGCGCAACGAGGTGGACCGCTGCCTCAAGTACGCGTTCGAATTGACCCAGAAACGCAACAAGGCCAAGACGCTCACCCTCTGCGGCAAAACGAACGTATTGACCTACGTCTACGACCTCTGGGAGCGGGCCTTCCACGAAATGGGCGCGAAGGAGTTCCCGGACGTCAAGCGCGAATACGCCCACGTCGATGCGACGACCATGTGGATGGTGAAGAACCCCGAGTGGTTCGATGTCATCGTGACCGGGAACATGTTTGGCGACATCATCACCGACCTTGGCGCCATGGTGCAGGGAGGTATGGGCATCGCCGCGGGCGGCAACATCAACCCCAAGGGCGTGTCCATGTTCGAGCCCATCGGCGGGAGCGCGCCGAAGTACACGGGCATGAACGTCATCAACCCGCTCGCCTGCATCTTCGCCGGTCAGATGCTGCTCGATCATCTGGGCGAAGCGGAAGCCGCGGCCTGCGTGGAGAAGGCCTGCGTGGCGTTCCTCGAATCCGGCCAACTGCCGGGCCTGTCCGCCAAGGAGATCAAGGAAGGCGGCATGTCGACCACGAAGATCGGCGACGCGATAGCCGAACTGACGACAACTGTATAAAGCGCCTTGCGCTGAAATTCGAAATCCGAAGCTCGAAATTCGAAACAAGCACGAATGACCGAAATTCTAATGACCGAAACATTGCTTAGCGCGACGATCTCGTTCACCAAATCGAACTAAAAAGCTTGCAAACAAGCCATAGACGCGAGACTCGTCGGAATGATGACGTGCCGTTCGCCGTATCATCCCCGAATGGGCGTGAGTCGTGTTGGCTTGGAATAGCCGCACGCTGGTGTCCGTACTAGCCCCGCAAGGGGCAACTCGTGTCAGCTCGGAATGGCTACACGCAGCGCTCCGCAATAGCCCCGGAGGGGCGAAGGGTTGTAGCCCAGGCTGGAGCGAGGCACGAGCGGAAGCCTGGGTCCCGAGGACTCCCTCGTCTTCAAGCCCTGTAAGGGCGGAAGAAGCTGATTCGTGCCCCGGCACCTGGTGAACGGCTTTTTGAATTTGGAACATTAGGATTTGATTCGAATTTCGAATTTCGAATTTCGTGCTTCGTATTTTCGCATTCTGCAACGGGTGGATGTTTTCGGACGTCCGCCCGTATGACTTGTAAAGGAGTTGGCATGTCGAAAACATTCGTTATCGCAGTACTCGAAGGCGACGGTATCGGTCCCGAGATCACGGCCGAAGCCGTCAAAGTCCTCCGCGCCGTTGAAGCGTCGACCGATGCGACGTTCGATCTGGTCCATGCGCCCTTCGGCGCCCAGGCCTACTTCGACCACGGACATTCCTTTCCCGAGGCCGCGATGGAGGCCTGCGACCGTGCCGACGCCATCCTCAAAGGGCCCATCGGGTTGGGACACGAGGAATCGAAACGGATTCCGGTTGAGGAGCGCCCGGAACGCGGCGCCTTGTTGCCGCTCCGCAAACGGTACAACACTTTCGCCAACTTCCGCCCCGTCTATCTCCCGCCGGAGTTGGCCTTCTTTTCGCCGTTGCGTCCGGAAGTCGTGGGCGACGGAATCGACATCATGATGATCCGGGAACTCGTCGGCGGCCTCTACTTCGGAAAGAAGGAAGAAGGGACCGATGCGAAAGGCCTGCGTTACGTTAAAGAAACGCTCGAATACGATGAAAACGAGATCCGTCAGATTCTGACCGTGGCCTTCGAAGAAGCCCGTAAGCGCAAGAAGGTGCTTCACAACGTGCACAAGAGCAATGTGCTTATGTCCAGCGTGCTGTGGAACGTCATCGGCGACGAGGTGGCCCGGCAGTATCCCGACGTGGAAGTGAAACACGTCATCGTGGACGCCGCCGCGACGGCGCTGGTCTTGAACCCGCGCCAGTTCGACGTGATGGTCATGGAAAACATGTTCGGCGACATCCTCAGTGATCTCGGCGGCGGCCTGTTGGGTTCGCTGGGCTTGATGCCGTCCGCGTGCATCGGTTCCGACAAGGCCTACTACGAACCCTCCCATGGCTCCGCGCCGGACATCGCAGGCAAAGGCATTGCGAATCCCTATTCCATGATCGGGTCCGTCGCGCTCATGCTGGAGAAAAGCTTCGGCATGGAGAAGGAAGGCAAACGGGTCATGGACGCGATGCGCGACGTCTTCGCCGCGGGCTACACCACGGCCGACCTGAAAGACCCCAAAGGCACGCACCAACCCATCAGCACCAGCGACTTCGGCGACCGGGTCGTCAAGGCCTTGACGCAAGGGTCTTGATATGAGGATTGGTTGTCCACCGATTGCACCGATTCCGCCGATGGAATTACGTGCTGAGATGAACGCGACAGTCATCACGTGTATCTGCGGGCCGCACCTACGAATCGCGACTGGTGTTTTATGAGCCCCGGCCAAGGCGATCCGCTCGACTCAGTCGTCCACCACTTGCCGCAACTACGAATCGCGGTTGGTTCTAACGAGCCCCGTACGGGGCGACCGACTGTTGCCCAGGGTGGAGCGAAGCGGAACCCTGGGTCAGCAGCTCCCGTTGTTCAACAAGCCCTGCAAGGGCGAAAGATACGGTTGTTGACGCACCAGGCTTCACACGCAGTGTTGATGAGCTTTGACAGATATTTTTGAATCGGCTCTAATCTGTGTAACCTGTGAACATTCAGTCCGCGTTTGTTTTACACAGTGAGGTGCCTTATGAAGCGTATGTTTCATGGTTGTCTACTCTCCATTCTCGCGCTAGCGGCGTGGGGACAGGACGCTTCGCCCAAGGCGGAGATCGATTGGCTGGACAAAGCCTACAGCGATGGGCGGCACAACGCGTTCACCGATCTCATTCGCTGGAAGGACCACTACTACCTTTGCTTTCGACATGGCGAAAGCCATGGTTCGCTGGACGGCGAAATCCGAGTCATGCGCAGCGCCGACATGCGGACCTGGGAACCCTGCGGCACGCTCGACACGGCCGGCGACGATCGCGACCCGCATTTCACCGCCACGGACGACGCGCTCCACGTCTACTTCGGCACCTGGGACCTTCGCCACATGGACGGCAACGCATTGCCGGACCGGCGCAGCGTGCGGTCCTACTTCGCCTCCAGCACCGATGGTACGAGCTGGTCGAAGGTCCAGGGCATTTACGAACCGGACTGGTGGGTGTGGCGCGTGCGCTATCTCGACGGCACGTTCTACGGGATTGCGTATACCGCGTATCGTCCCAAGCCCGACGAGCGCGAGATGCGGCTTGTTGTCTCCGGCGACGGCCTGAACTGGACCTTGAAAAGCGAGATCGCCAACCGCCGCCAACCCAGCGAATCCGATGTGACGCTATTGGAAGACGGCTCGCTCTTCGTCGTCACGCGCATGCAGGACGAAATCAACGAAGGCTTCATCTGGCGCAGCAATCCCGATCACACGGAATGGACCGGCGAGACGGTTGGCGACATCGTCCATTCCCCGGCTTTGACACGATGGAACGATCGCTTTTTCATCGCAGGCCGCAGCCGCAACGCGGAGCGCGCATGGGTCACGCGCGTGTGGGAGTTGGTCGACGGCAAGGCGGTCGAACTGATCACCCTGCCCAGCGGCGGAGATACTTCATATCCCGGCTTGATAGTCGACCCGGCAACGTTGGACGCGGATCAACCGGCCCTCTTCGTCTCCTGGTACTCCCAACACGAAGAAGATAGGGAGACCAACAAAAACGCCGCATCGATCTACACCGCGCGGTTAAGGGTGGTTGAATAAGAACATCCCCCTTGATCCCTCTTCAAAGGGGGAATTGGCGCGATCCTCGTATTTCCGACACTTGCCGCCTTCCCTTCACGAGAGCGATAGACCAAGTCATCTTGAGGGCAACGCGAAGCGTTGCAGGAATTCCCCCTTCGAAGGGGGATCAAGGGGGATGTTTCTTGCTCGCGATCCGTTGCGTTTATCGCTCCAGCCGCGCGTTGCCCCACGTGGCTAGATCGTCGTAGTTGGAATCGCCCGCGTTGGTGGCCTTCAGCGTCAATAACTTCACACCCGCGACCGGTACCTCGATCGACAGCGGGGGATCGCCTTCCTTGCGCACCGGCGATTGATGCAATACCGTGCCGTCGCCTTCCACGACGAAGGTACAACTGCCCAGAACGGCCGGATCGGACTTGCGTTCCGCGGGGACGCCGTGCAGACCGACCTCCGCTTTGAATGTCGCGAAGGCACCGTCGATATCGAACACCACGTGCGCCGGCGCGTGGACGCCAATTCCGCGGCTGTACGTCGTCGCGCCAATCCGCAGGGCCGGATCTTCCGGCCAGCACGACTGATCCCAACCGAGTTGGAAGAATCCAACCTTGGAATCGACACACCGGTTCCGTAAATCCGCGACGCCCAGCGTGTCGCCCTCCGGCAATGGGGGCAACGGCATGTCGAACGACTGCACGGGAAGCAGCGTGACGATACGGCGATCGCTGTCCGCGTCGAACACGGGATAAAAATCGCCCTGGGGCGCGGGGATCGATTTTGCGTTGTCTGCGAGCAGCGCGTACTCTGCGCGAAGCCATGCGCCGATCTGGCCCGCGCCTCTTCCGGGCACGGTGATGTGGAGTTCATGCGCGCCCGTGGGAACATCGATCAAGGCCCACGCATCCTGGCGGCTTCCGCGCCGCCGTTCGTGAAACGCCACCGTCGACTCCACGCCGTCAATCGAAACGGCCGGCGACTGGATCTCGCCGTGCGCCGGCAGCAGCATTAGTTGTACCTGCGCCGACGCGCATGCCTCCGGCACGTCCACGGTGCCGTGCAAGATGATGCCGTCCGCGCCGGCATCCTGAAACAGTCGTCCCGCGGGTAGTTCGTCCATGCGTTCCGTCTCGCAGACGCGCGTTACGCCGTCCTCGTCCGTGGCCCAGCGCAGGCCCTCCGGCGCATCGGCGAATTGACGCGACTTCGCGCGTACTTCCAGCAACACCACGTCGTAGTCGCGCAAGGGAATCGACACCGTCGCGCCGAAGTCGACCTGTCCGAGGCTTTCGCGATAGGGATACACGATCGTTGCGTACAGCGGTTCAGTGACGAGGCCGAGGTCGAGATGCTCATCGATCGCCAACTCGAAGGTGCGCGGTTCGATCCACGGATTGCGCAACGCGACCAGGCTGCGGCCCCGTTCGTCGCCGTGGCTGTACCCGTAGGGCTGCCGCTGCGACGGTTCGCCGCCGAGCAACTGAAAATTGCGATACAAGATCGCGTTGCGCTTCGTCCAGTTCGCCACGTCCCCGAGGAACTGCAATCCTCCCGGCGAATCCTCCAGCACGCCGAGGTCGCTGCAGATGATGTGATTTGCCACCGCGCCGCGGCCCGCGAGGGCGAGTGTGTATTCGTCTTCCCAGCGCGCGGCCATGGATTCGCCGGTGACGACCACGCCGTCGATGAGGTGGTCGGCCCGTACCTGCGTGCCGTACAGGTCCTCCGCCCAGAGCGGGAACTGCCGCCGCAGGCGCCGGTGTTCTTCGAAGACCTGAATGTCACGCACGGTGATTAACTCGTCGCGCAGCCACGGCGACGGAATGTCGCAACCCAGTGTGTCGCCCGCGACCGAATGAACACCGTCGAGTTGCTTGAGCCACCAGGGGCTGGCCCACTCGTTGCATACGAAGAGGTCCAGCACGATGCCGGGATTGATGCGGCGCAGCGATTCAAAGATGGCCATCTTGTTCTCGACGATCCGCTCCGTCGCATAGACGCCCTTCTCGTTGCCGACTCCGACCAAATGGCCGTGGCCGGGTTCGTTGCATCCGAATCCCTGGCCCCAGTACATGCCGTCGAAATTGATCGCGTTCATGTTATAGGTGCGCACAATGTCTTCGAGGCGCGACCGGATCGCCTGGTAGTAGACTGGTCCGGCGAGGCAGTAGCTCGCGTCGTGCTGCAGTTCATACCCCTGCGTGCGGCCCCATTCGTGCGTGGGCGTGTCGAAGATGGGGGAGAAGCTCGTCCAGAACCCCAGCGGCGTATCGAGCCCTTGCAAGGCCTCGCGCGTCTGGTCCCAGATGTCTTCTTCGTTCGGCACGAAGAGGGCGTCGGGACGGTACATGTCGAACCCCGCGTCGTAGGTCCACCCGTCGAAGGTGAACCCCGTCAGTTCACGGAGTTTGCGCGCGTACTCTACCATGGCGATGCCTTGTTCCGTGCGGTTCGGCGGCTTGATGACGCGAAACCCGTTCCAGTAGATGTTCGCGCGCGGCGGATTGGGGATGGGCGTCAGCGTGGTCACATATTCCAGGAAGGCTTCGCGCACGCGATGGGGCTGCGCCACGCCCAGCACGGCGCGCTTCGTCGTATACGAACCGCCCGGCTCCAATTCGACGCCCGGGTGGTGCCGCAGAAAGATGATGCCATCGCGCGTGGCCGCGGACCGCGTCGCCGGAAATTCCACTCCGAACCACAGCGACTGTGTGTAAACCGGTTGTCCCCAGTCGGCGATGGATGGAAACTCCGGGTTCACCGAGTAGCTCACGGCTTCGTCCATCACCGTGAGGTGTTCCAATTCAACCGTGCGCAATAGGAAGGGCGTATCGCCGAAATTGGTGAAGACGATCTGCTTGTACAACCACGGCGAGAGCCGTCGCGGGGCGGTATAGTCGATGTCTGCCTGGATGCCGAGTCCCGCGTTGACCAGCGTGGCGCGCACACCCGATGCGGTTTCCTTCACGGCGACGACTCCGAACGCGTCGCTCGTGACACGCTCACCGTCGCCGTAAGTGATGACGAATTCCGGCCCCGCAATCCGTAGGGTTTCGCCCGTGAAGCCATTGCGTATCGCACCCGTGTGGAGACGTCCGTCGTCAATCTCGAGAATCCGGCTGACCTGATCGCCCGGCACCGAAATCGTGCTCGCCCCCCAAGCCGCCGCCATCATCAGCAGAGACAATCCATACGTCATGATTCTTCCTCTCCTGTACGACCCGCAAGCCGCGCCAAGGTGTCGCGACTGTGCCCACAGCGATTGTACTCAAGAGGAACGCCGGACTCCACGCGAAGTATGGAGGGCGCAAAATCCGAAATTCGAATTTCGAAATCCGAAACAAATCCCAATGTTCCAAATCCGAAGAACCAAAACGCCACAATACGGTTCTTAAGAACAGGCTCCTGCAAGGTCGTTCTGTATCAATGGCGGTAGTTTGGTAGTGTCAGAATCGAATTCGAGATCGGGATTGGAACTAGCAGCGCCTCGCGCTTTCCAATTCGATCCCGATCCCGATAGCGATAGCGATTTTGATCCCGAAGAAATCATGGCGGCTATCAATCAACTGTTCTTCGAACAACCTCTCGATAGAGGCTCCAACCCTTACACGAGGATGAGTGCCCACGGCAGCCTCGAAGGGGCGGAAGGTTGTAGCCCAGGGTGAAGCGAGGCACGAGCGGAACCCTGGGTCAATGTGTCTTCCCATCGATCAAGCCCTGGATAGGGCGGAAGAAGAGATTCTACAGTGCATGACTAGCGACCACATGAGCATGCGACGCTCCGTGTGCGTTTCTCAAAACGGCGTCACATAGAGAAGATGCCCAATGCCATCATCAGCACGCCGACCAGATTGATCAGGGCCAGATACAGCACGGTGAATCCGTAGGCCTTCCACATGCTTTCCTGCGCGTAGTGCGCGAAACAGTAGGCCAGGAACAAACCCGTCGCGAACGCGCAGGGGAACGCGGCCAGCGGCGTCAAGAGAACCATGATGAACGCCGACAATCCGATGTACCACCAGGGACGCGCCCGGCGGGGTCGCCGCGCAAAGGGGAGATAGGGGAGCACGCATTCGATCGCGACGACAATGAACGGCATCACGATCACTCCACCGATGAACTGCTGTGTGGCGGACACGTTCATTGCGCCCTTCAGGAGTTCCGGTTCGGCGGCGCCGTAGAACAGAATCGCCAAACCGTATTGAAGGGGCGACAATAGCATCACGATCGGCCACCGCAGGAGCCAGAGGATCACAAAAAATGGCCAATCCCGCAGCGTGTCGAGCCGGTCTATCACTCGTAGATGCCGATTCCCTTCGTTCATGTCGTCCATCGCGAATTCCTGTGTCATGGCTTTACCTCCCGCAACTCGACATTATCCAGCCACAACTCGCCGGGCCAATACATCTGCGCGGACACTTCGATCCTCTTCGTCCCGGACGGGACGTAAGCGTACGCGACGTATTGCGTCCAGTCGTGGGTGCCGTTCTCCCATGGTTCGCCGATGGCCTGGGCCCAGATGTGATAGACCCACTCGCCCTTCTCGTCGAGGAAGACCAGGTCCAACACCGCCTTGCCGACGTCGGTCGCCTTGACATGCGCCGTGAACTGAACGAGGCAGTCCTCCCCCGGCGACTCGATGGTCTGCACGAAGGTTGCGTAGGGAAACTTGCCCTCGGTCTTCGTGATGTGCACGCCGCGGGTTGCCGCAAACCCGATGCCGTCGTTCCATTCGAACTGGATGAGACTCTCGTTCCGCAATGTCCACGAATCGGGCACGAGCCCATCGTTGTTCTCGAAATCGCTGTTCATGAGCAGATTCTCGCCAACCTGGAAACTGCCGGCCAGCTCGTCCAGTTCCGAACGAATTGCCGCAGCGGCTTTTTCGTCGCCGCGTTGATCGGAGAGGGCCTTGGCGAGTTCGAGGGCCCGTTGCATCGAAGCGTTTGAAGCAGGTCCTTCAGCGGAATCGTTTTTGGCGCTCCCCGCAGACGTGCCCGGTTGCGCCAAGGCAGCGGCTACGACAATGCACGCGAGGAGTAGAGCGGCGCAGGTGCTCCATGTCCGCCCAACCCGCGGCCGGAATTTTTCCGCCGTGGTGATCCGCCGGATTCGGCGAATGAGGTGTCCTTTGTTGCTCGCCATGGCCTGCACGAAAGCGGGCCGCGGTTGCACCGCGACATGCAGCAGCGACTCCGCGTAGCCGGCCGCGTCCGTACCATTGGTGGTGAGGGCCCAATCGTCGCACGCGTCTTCGCTCAAGAGGGCAAGACGGTTGCGCGCCCACCATGCGAGCGGGTGCCACGGCAGCGCGACCAGCACAAATGCCGACAACAGGTCCGCCAGATGATCGCGCCGCACGTAGTGCGCCAATTCGTGGGTGAACAGCGTCGCCCAGTCGGTATCACGGTCCGCCCGTTCTTCCGTAGGCACCAGCAAGGCAGGATGCACGCGCCAACACCAGACCGACGGACACCGCACCGCAGCCGACGCGAAGATCGTCGGTGTGACGGCCAACCTGAGTTTATCGGAGGCATGGCGCGCGCCTTCCGTGTAGGGTGCATCGGTCACGAGCCGCGCTGACCGCAGGATGCGCAAGCCACCGAAGAAGGAGAGTAAGAAGTATAGCGCGGCGATTGCCGAAGTAGCGCCCCAGAACCAAGGCAGCGCACTTCGCCACCACGAAACAGACGCAGATGTTTGCGAGGAGGAATCGATAGTGCTCAACGCTGTCTCATCGGTCCGTGACTCGGCTGCGGCGCGTTCCTCGTTGGGTGCTTGTGAAAACCCTTGCGTTGGCGCAGGCAGTTCGATAGACGCCGGAGCAGTTTCCGCAAGGAGGCCAATCCCAAACTTATTCACGGCCAACGTCGTGATCGGTAGCGCGACAACGGCAACCAGCGCCAAGGTCAAGGCTCGGTGCGCCCGCGCCGGATGACTGCGCAGCGCGTAGCTGGCCGCCAAACCTGCCGCGAGGGCGACGGTAACTTGCAGGAACAGGAGCCCCAGAAACGGCCCGGAATTCAGTACGTTACTTTCCATCTCGCCCCCTTTTGCGCCGCGCATCGATCATGGCGCGCATTTCGGCAAGGTCCTCCGCCGTCAGCTTCTCATCTTCAAGCAGATGCTGAAACATGAGCAGGGGATCGCCCTTGAAGGCCCGCGACACCAGGCGTTTCATGGCGCCCATGCCGACTTCCTCGCGCGAGCGCGTCGCGCGGAACACGTGCATGCGCCCGTCGGCGCGGTGTTTCAACCAGCCCGCCTTCTCCAACTTTTGCATGGTCGACAAGATCGTGGTGTATGCCAGCGGCTTCTTCTTCGCCAACCGGTCCCGCACCTCGTGGACCGTGGCCTCGCCCAGATCCCAGATGGCTTCCATCACCGACCGCTGCAACTCGCCCAAACTTTCCACCGATTGTCTCATGGCGGTTCTCCTGGAATGCGTTTACTACACGTCATAGTACTAAAAAGCGTAGTGGATGTCAAGTCCGTTTTGAGTACACTCCGGGAAGCAGATGTAGCGCAGGCGTCCCGCCTGCGAATTTGGCAGGCGGGACGCCTGCGCTACATGAACTTATACGCCAAACCTACGCCCTGTAGCGCCCGCCTTCCATGGCGGGCATCTTTGGTTCCAGGTCCGCCCGGCGTGGAAGCCGGGCGCTACAGCAGCGGTTCTTTGGTTATCCCAACTTCCACGGTGCGCGGTACTCGTATTCGAGATACTGGTTCGCTTCCTCGTTGTTGGTGATGCGCTCGGTTTCGGGATCCCATTCGAGACGGCTGCGCGTCCACAGGGAAATGTTGCCGAGGTGCGCGATGGCGGTGGACACGTGGCCGATTTCCACATCGGCCTTGGGCCGTTCCCGGGTCTTCATGCAGTCCAGGAAATTCCTCATGTGGGCCTGCGTGTGCTCCGGGTCGGACGACTGTACCTCGATGGGTTCGAAGGGACGCTCCCACTCCTGGAACTGCCCCGGCCGCTCGGGCGTAACCTTATAGCCTTTGCTGTGCCCGTGGATCGTGCCGAGCGTGCCGCGCAACTCGATCTCCCCGGGGATGGCGCTCGTGCTGCTGGCTTCGTACTGGCCGAACTGCAGGAGGCGTCCCGCGGGAAACTCGAAGATACTCGTCATCGTGTCCGGAATGGTGCGGTCATCCTTCACCGCGTAGACCCCGCCCATGGCGCAGATCGAGGTGGGCCATTCATCGCCTACGAGCCAGCGCAACAGGTCGAAGTAGTGGACGCCCCAGTTGGTCGTTTGCGAGGAATAGGCCTTCCACCAGCGGAACTTGTAGGGCGCGATGTTTTCGTTGAAGGGCCGTTCCGGACGCGGCCCCAGCCACAGGTCCCAATCGAGGTCCGGAGGCGGCGCGCCGTCCGGTGCCTTGCCCATGCCGTCGGGATACATGTTGCTCAGTCGAAAGGCCTTCGACACGGTGATGTGCCCGAACTCGCCGCTGCGGATGCGTTCGCCGAGTTCCGCATACATGGGCGACGAGCGCCGCTGCGTGCCCACCTGCACGACGCGATCGGTTTCGCGCGCGACCTCCACCATGCGGCGTCCTTCGCGGATGGTGTAGGCCATGGGCTTCTCCACGTAGACATCCTTGCCCGCGCGGCAGGCTTCGATGGTCATGATGGCGTGCCAGTGATCGGGCGTGGCGATGGCCACCGCGTCGATGTCGTCCCGGTCGAGGATCTCGCGATAGTCCTTGTACCCCGCCACGTCCGGCCCCAGCTTCTCGCACCACTGGTCCAGGTAAGGCTGATACACGTCGCACACCGCGACAATCTGCGCGTCCTCGTGGGGCAGAATGGCGTTGATGACCTGGCCGCCCCGGTTCCCGATGCCGATGACGCCCATGCGAATGCGGTCGTTCGCGCCCTGTGCCCGCGCGGGCGCAAGCCCCGCCGCAATGGTCGCCGCGACCGCCCCGGTCTTTACAAAGGTTCTGCGAGTCATATCTGATGGCATGGTATTGCTCCTATTGTTTGGGCCGAACAAAGGAACATCGTAACGTAGTTCGCCGCCCTTCGCCAAGGCAGTGCGGCCGGATGGGTCTGTATCCTGGATGGAAGTATCTACGAGATTTCGTTAGTTTCGCGTAATGAATTGCAGGTACCCATCTACAAACGCCCATTGCCGCCATGAATTGGCCACGAAAGAACGCAAAGAACTCAAAAAAGGGAGAACGAGTTCCTGTTGCGTTCCTTGCGGTCTTTTGTGGCCAATGCGTTTCATTCACTGGCAGTGGATCCGAACGGCTCCAGAATCAGCGCCGGAGGCGCGACAGGTGGTAGCCCAGGGCGCGCGCCGAAGGCGAAGCCCTGGGTACATGACCCATCTCCGGTCGAGCCCCGGATGGGGCGAAAGAACGATCAATTCCCGTTCGCTGCATGCGGAACTTGTAGGCTGACCGATGTCGGGTCTGTCGCCCCCTTCGGGGGCTTTCGCGATGTGATGGGAGCTTACTTACCCAACGTTCCGCTTCGCTCCACGTTGGGCTACCATCTTTCGCCTCTCACGAGGCGGGGAGCCGAGACAAGGCGCCTGGAGTTGTGTCGTACCTTGGCGCGTCGTGTATAAGGTGGCGACGTTCCGAAGAATTAACAGGTGTGGCGACGAAAATCGTAAGGTGATAATTCCGACCTTGTTTCACGCCCAATGAAAGCCGTCCTACTCGCCATGCTTCGGAAACGGTGCGGGATGCCGATATTCGGGTCGCTGTCGTGATTTCCCGTGAATTACGACCTGAGCCCGCTCATTCGCTGACGGAATCGCGACGCACCAACTTGAGAAGTACCTCGCACGTGCCGCCCTCGGGCACTGCCACCGTTGGAACGCCGCCAGAAAGAACCCAATCGCCAGGGTCTTGCGGATCGTCGACAATGCTGACGTTCCACTTGCCGGGATACGCATTTTCGATGCGGAATACGCCGTCATCATCCGAAGTAACGGTTGTCATGCCATTCACATCGGGAATACCAAACAAGCTCACTGGGATACCGCTCAAAGGGTAGCCGGTCGCTACGTCAACAACTTTACCGTGGACCTCTCCGGGACTCTTCGCGACAAATTCAAGTGGAGCATCGCCAATAGCGATATTCCTTTTGTACTGCCCGACCAGATTCTCGCGCGCCACGAGAAATGTATACGTCGCAATCGGGGCGGCCTGAATCTCGAATGTGCCGTCTTCGCCAGTCGACGTCATTCCATGCAACGGATACTCCCATGCATGAAGACTGCCTCGTTCAAAAGGGATTTCCGGGCTGGCATCTACTTGAGCGCCGCTTACCGGATTACCGCCCGTGTCAACCACGCGTCCGTGAATGTAATATGCGGGTTCCAGCCTGATATTCGCGCTATGCTCTGGTGCATCCGCTGAAAGCGAAATCGACCCGATGTATCGTCCTCGATCGACATATGCGGCGACCGTGTACGTGCTCAACGGGAGATTGCTCACCGTGAACGAGCCATCCGCATTCGTTTGCAGTTTCGTCCGCAGCAGCCGGCGACCTGTGGGCACTTCGAATACGTGGTCGGAGATGCGTTTCGGTTCTTCACTAATTCCTACCGTAGCATAGCCGGCGGGAGTACCATCGGGAGCAAGAACAATTCCATTGATGACACCGATGTGCGGCAGCGTTTCCTGAACGTTCTTGTAGGTTGTCCCGTTAATTGTGACGTTCCACAGTTCCGCGATTGACGGTTCGAGTGCAATCACCGCCAAGCCGACACATACCGCAAACTGGCGCATATCCATCTCCCGATCTGCCATTCAGCTAATCAAGTCCCGCCGACGGCAGTTTGGTCTCTGTTATCGTAGTGCGGGGGCACTATGTTTCTCAACTCACTTGATGGCTGCGATCACCAGCCGCCCTACTCAGATGCGGAATTTCACAATGCCGCTCCGCGTTTCCTCGGTATTCCAAGTCAATACAGCGGTGTTGCATATCCAGAAAGGGGAATCACTGACCATGGCCGAACGGACCGGAGAACTGACCTTCAAGGGGAATCCCTTGACCGTGCTGGGCGCGAAAGTGAAGGTGGGGGATAAGGCGCCCAATTTCAAACTACTCGGAACCGACTTGTCCGACGTAAGTCTAAGCGACAGCGCGGGTAAGGTGCGCATCCTCAGCATCGTGCCTTCGCTGGATACGGGCATTTGCGACATTCAGACCCGCAAATTCAACGAGAAAATCACGGAATTCGGCGATGGCGCCATCTGCTACACCATCAGCGCCGACCTCCCCTTCGCCCAAAAACGCTGGTGCGGGAATGCGGGCGCCGATAACGTTGTTTGTTTGTCCGACCACCGGGACATGAGTTTCGGCGACGCATACGGGACGCATATCAAGGAGCTTCGGCTCGAACAGCGGGCCGTCATCGTGGTGGACAAGGACGGTGTGGTCCAGTACGCCGAATACGTGCCCGAAGTGGCCCAGGAACCGGAATACGACGCGCCCCTCGCGAAAGCGAAGGAGCTTCTCAGTTAAGAAGACAGAGCGCAAGGCTGTCTGGGATGGAAGGCCGGCATCAGGTAGGGATGTCGGCCTCTTTTTGTGCGCCCGGCAGGGCGCGTTCACTTGAGGGTGCAAGTCCCTTACAGGCC
>BTVY01000023.1:0-106209 GCA_045863335.1 Candidatus Hydrogenedentota bacterium
AAGAGGACATTTCTAATGAGTTCAAAAGAGGACATTATCAGCAAGTTTTGACATTTCCAATCCGCGTACTACAACTAACCCGCATTTCTCACCGCCCCGCAACGCCACCTTCGTGACAAAGCATCAGAAGCGGTGAGAAATGCTCCCGAGAAGAACTCCAGGGGCACTGGTGAGGATTTCTCGCACGCACACAGTGTACATTCAGATGACTTTCCAGATTCACGGAAACTTCTGCAACAAATGACGTTATACATTCAACGATTTGTGCGTGTGAGAAACCCGGGCTAACCGGGCCCATTGAATTACACCAAGCCAAATCGTACTATCGTTCAGATTGCAGTCGCGGCCATGCGCCATCTAACCTGGGAACCGTTCGGAAACGATGCGTCTAAATACAGTCCCGGGGTGGAGCATGCAGTCGGAAGGGGGTCTCGCGTTTCGTGCAACCCACGTTAACAGACGCTTCATCGGAACAGCCGTCGTCCGGCGTCGCCGCAAGAAGGGTCCGGCGGGTAGTCTTTGGCGCGTTGGCACTGGCGGCGATTCTCGAGTTAAGCGCAAAATTCGCCCTCCAGTTCGATCTCCTTTCCGCCCCTGTCGCGGACTTGCTCTCTGTGGTCGCCGTGCTTGCGCTCGGGTTCTCCGGCCTGTACGCGCTCCATCGCGCCCACCGTTCCCCCACCATCACCGGGATTATGGTGTTCGGCCTTGGTTTGCTGCTTCTTTCCCAAATCGTGGAGATCGCGGGGGACCTCAATATCCTGGGGCTTGGCGATTTGCACGTTCGCGGCGCCGCCGTCTTCAAGATGATCATGAATGCCTCGTTTATCCTGGGAATCGGCGCCATGATCACCGCCCTATACCTCTCCTTGTTCCAATCGCTCAACACGCGAATCCTGCTGGAACGGGAGCGGATAGAGATCTCGCGCGAAATTGCGGAACGGGAAGCGGCGGAAGGCGAAGTGCTCGCATCGCAACGGCGTTTGCGCACTATCTTTGACGGGTTAGAAGACACTCTCTTTGTGCACGATCTGGAAGGACGCATCCTCGACTGCAACCGCGCAGCCTGCAGAGTGCTGGGATATACACGAGAAGAGCTGCTTTCCATGCGTACCGTGGACTTCGACGCGCCAGAATTCGGCAAAGGGTTTGAAGAGCGGATCGCACACCAACTCCGCGATGGCAGCTACCGGTGTATCGGCGAGATCCTGACCAAGGACGGCCGTCCCATCACCGTAGACATCCACACCACACGAATCGATTTCCAGGGTAAACCCGCCATTCTCGCCCTGAACCGCGACATCTCCGATCGGGTTCGCGCTGACGAAGAACGGCGGCAAATGGAGGAAAAGCTCCAGCACACCCAGAAGCTCGAAAGCTTGGGAGTCCTCGCCGGCGGCATCGCCCACGACTTCAACAATCTGTTGATGGGCGTCCTGGGAAACGCGAATCTTGCGCGACTTGAACTGGGCGACGATTCACCTGTTTCCGAATGCCTACGGCAAATCGAGATTGCGGCGCAACGCGCCTCAGACCTCTCCCGGCAGATGCTGGCGTACTCGGGCAAAGGCCGGCTCGCGGTGGAGCTGGTGGAGATGGGCGATCTCGTGAACGAGATGGCCCATCTCCTGGCGGCATCCATCTCCAAGAACGTCACGCTCAAGATCGACATTGCGGACGGCGTACCGGCCATCAAAGGCGATCCCACGCAGATCCGGCAGGTTGTCATGAACCTGATTACCAATGCTTCCGATGCCATTGGGACCGATCAGGGCGTCATCGAGTTGTCCGCCGGCGCCGTTGAAGTCGGCTCGCTCGATCGCCTGGAAAGCTACTTCGCCGATATGGTTTCTCCAGGCAAGTACGTGTTTGTCGAAGTCCGGGGCACGGGAATGGGAATGGATCGAGAGACTCTTCAGCGCATCTTCGACCCGTTCTTCACGACGAAGTTCACGGGGCGGGGACTCGGCCTGGCATCGGTGATTGGAATCGTTCAGGGACATGACGGCACCATCCAGGTTCAATCCGAGCCGGGCCGGGGCAGCACGTTTCGGGTGCTGTTCCCCGTCGCCGACGCCGCGCCGCCACCACGCGCCCGGCACGTTGCCCACGTTGTGTCCTTAAACCAGACCGGAACGATCCTGATCATCGACGACGAGGAGTCGGTGCTTTCCGTCGCCAGACGAACGTTGGAGATGGTCGGGTACCAAGTACTCGTGGCAAATGACGGAGCGGCGGGGTTGGACATGTTCCGGTCGAAGGCGCCGGAGATCGGGTTGGTGATCTTGGACTGGACCATGCCCCGAATGAACGGAGAAGAAGTGCTGCGGGCAATTCGAGCGCTATGCGCAAATGTGCCCGTCATTCTATCCAGCGGGTACAGTGAAGTCGATACGCTCGATCAGTGCGACGACTTGGCCCCTGCTGGGTTCATACAAAAGCCCTATCTCGCGACCGATCTCATCCACCTCGTACAGGAGACGCTGGCCCGGGGTTAGTGACGTTCTTAGTTGCCCGCCCGTTGCGCGATGGCCTCATAAACTCTGGGATCGCCCCGTTCATACGCAATATCAAGAGGCGTCTTGCCCGCGCCGTTCCGCAGGTTCACCGGCGATCCCCGGCCGATCAGGCTTTGAACCAGGTGCGCCGGACCTTTGGCGGCCGCCAGGTGGAGCGGCAGGTTGCCGGCCTTGTCCGCCTTGCTCACATCCGGTGCATATCCAAGAAGCATCGACGCCATACCAAAGTTGCCCTCGGAGATGGCGACATGCAGGACAGTTCGACCCTCACTGTCAATCGCATTGATATCCGCCTCGCGCATGCCTTTTTCCACCCGCACGTACTCTTCGGTTCCGTCTTCCTTCTCGCGTTTCTGGATCTCGGCAACCGGCCGCGACGTCAGCAAGTGGCGCACCATCGCTTCGTTGCCCTTCATCACCGCGAGATGCAACGGCGGGGCTCCCTCTGCGTTTGCGATATTGGGATCGGCGCTGTACCGCAGCAGCAACTCGACCATCTCCGTCCGGTCTCCGCGGATGGCCAGGTGCAGGGGCGTCCACCCTGAGCCCGTCCGGGCATCAGGATCCGCCCGGAAGTCCAGAAGGAGTTGCGCTATGGCGAGCCGCCCATCGCGCGCGGCACGGTGAAGCGCGGTATTGCCGTCGATGTCCCGCACATTCGCGTCGGTACCGCTTTCCAAATGCTCGCGGACCGTTTCGAGATCACCCTCCCGGGCGGACAGATGAAACGGGGGCAGTCCCAATGCCGTCTTCTCCGCAGGCTTCTCCGTGGACGCGCCACATCCGATCGCGGCGAGGAGCAGCACAAGCCCGCCCCCCCAGCACGGCAGAAACCGGGCTGCCCTGCGGTTATTTTCGCCTCGGAATTCCCTCGTCATTCGCTCTGTATAGCACTCGCTGAGGCTCCGCGCAAGGACCGGTCACCCGTTTGCGCTTCTCACGCCGTACTATGCTATGCTGAATCTTCTTTCCGCCACGGGTCCGCAGGATACGCGGGGAATGAATGACATGGCGCGCGGAAACGCGCGGGACTTGGCAACCAACCCACATTTGCAGGAGGGAGTTATGAGCGAAGGGAAACAATCCGGGATGACGCGGAGAGATTTCGCGAAGGCTTCGGCGGCGGCTGCGGCCAGCCTAGCCGTGCTCAGTTCGGGGCGGGCCTATGCGGCCAACAACAAACTGCGCGCGGGTCTGCTGGGCTGCGGTGGACGCGGCACCGGTGCGGCAACCCAGTTCATGCTGGGCAACGACAACGTCGAACTCGTGGCGATGGCCGACTTGTTCCCGGATCGGCTGGAGGCGTCGCGGGCGCGCATCGGCGAAGCCAAAGACGACCGCGTCGTCAACCAGTTCAAAGTTTCGGACAACATGTGCTTTACCGGGTTCGACGCCTACAAGAAGATCCTCGATACCGACATCGACGTGCTCATTGAAGGTACTTTGCCGTACAGCCGGCCCAAACATCTCACGGCCGCCGTCGAGGCGGGCAAGCATATCTTCACGGAAAAGCCGGCCGCGGTGGATCCCGCGGGCATCCGCCAGGTCATCGCGGCTGCCGAAAAGGCGAAAGAAAAGAACCTCTGCCTGGTCGCCGGCACGCAGCGCCGTCACCAGCTCAACTATCAGGAAACCATCAAGAAACTTCACGCTGGCGCCATCGGCGACATCAAGGCCATGCGCGTGTACTGGTGCGGCGGCCTGCCCTTCTCCCACGAGCGCAAGCCGGACTGGAGCGAACTCGAGTATCGCATCCGCAACTGGTACGCCTACTGCTGGGTCTGCGGTGACAGCATCGTCGAGCAACACGTTCACAATCTGGATATCGCGTGCTGGGTGTTGCAGGCCAACCCCGTCAAAGTCTTCGCATCCGGCGGCCGCGCGTGGAAGACGGACGACCCCATCTACGGCGACATGTACGATCACTTCTCGTGCGATTATGAGTTCCCGAACAACGTTCACGTCACCAGCCTGTGCCGCCACTGGGGCAAGGCCGACGGCGGCGTGTTCGAGGAAGCCTTCGGCACAAACGGCGTGAGCAAGTGCAACGACATGATGGACAGCCCGCCGGAGAAGATGGTCGACCCGTATATCCAGGAGCACACGGACCTCGGCAACGCCATCCGCGGCGTTGACCCGTACATCAATGAAGGCGTCCAGGTCGCCCATAGCACCATGGTTGCCATCATGGGCCGCATGTCGGCGTACACCGGAAAGGCGTTGACCTGGGACGAGGCCCTGAACTCGGAACTCAGCATCGTTCCGGAGGAGTGGGACTTCTCCCTGCCGTACCCGGTCGATCCGGTTCCGCGTCCGGGCGTGTAACACCGTGAAATGAGTAATTCATCGCCCGGCAGGTTCCGATCCTGCCGGGCGATTTCTTTGAGAAGCCCCACACGCAGAACCAAGGAATCAACCGTGAAGAAACTTTTCCTGCACATCACCTTGCCGATCGCCTTGGCAGTTGGCTTTGCCGCACAAGCCCAACAGCCTGCAGACATCCAGCACACGATTGCCGCCATCGAGAAGGACCGGTTCCACGGCTGGCCGGCGAACAACGGTGCGTGGCACTGGGGCGACGAAATCCTCGTGGGATACACGCAAGGCGATTTCACCACCCGCGACGGCCACAACATCACCGGCATTCAGGAAAGCGAGTTCGCCCGCAGCCTGGACGGCGGCGAAACCTGGGAAATGTTCGACCCCGAGAACTTCCTGGACGACGAGAATATCCAGTGGCTGCCCAAAGGCAAGAGAAAGCTCGAAGCGCCCATCGATTTCACCGATGACGGTTTCGCGCTGCGTGTCTTCGCCACGGGCTACCACGGAAACGACGATCCCGAGGGCGGCTTCTACTACTCCTACGACCGCGGGGCGACATGGAACGGCCCCTATTTCCTGGGCGAAATTAACCAGCACCCGGAACTCGCGGGACCGGAACTCACGCCGCGAACGGACTACATCGTGATGGGTCCGAGCGAATGTTTCATCTTCATCACGGCGAACGTCTCCGGGGGGAGCCGGGTCGCCTGCATCCGCACGAAGGACGGCGGAATGACCTTTGATTTCGTCAATTGGGTTACCCCCGCGACCGACGAGTTTCGTGCCATCATGCCGAGCACGGTCCAGTTGTCGGACATGAAGTTCCTGCTCACCTTTCGCAAGATAAACACCGACAAGTCCGTCATGGAAAGTACAATCGACGCATACGTATCCGAGGATCGCTGTCAGTCGTGGCGCTATCTCAGCACCGTGAAGGAGATCAAGACCAACTCCAATCCGCCCGCGCTGGTCCGGCTTGCCGACGGCCGCCTGTGCTGCATCTACGGCGACCGCGACACCGGCAAGATGTGCGGCAAGTACAGTGCGGACGATGGCGCCACGTGGGGCGAGGAGTTCGTTATCCGCGAAAGCTACCAAAGCGAGGACGAGTGGGCGGACATGGGCTACCCCCGCCTTGTGCAACGGACCGACGGCAAGCTCGTCGCCATGTACTATTGGGCCTCGCCCGAGCATCCGCAACAATACATCGCCGCGTCGATTTGGACACCTTAGCCGGAAACTAGCGCAAGCTAGACCGTTACTTCTTGGTTGCCATGTAACTTGTGATCAGGCACTTGTAGGACGGCAGATGGTTTGAGAAAAGTGTACCCAACCCTTCCACGTCGTTCCGCCAATCGCGGTGCAACTCGCACGCGACGGCAAACCAGGTCATCAGTTGGGCGCCCGCGGCCTCCATCCGCGACCAGGACGCCTCGCGGGTCGTCATGTTGAACGTCCCCGACGCATCGGTCACCACAAAGACTTCATACCCTTCCTCCAGGGCCGAGAGGGTGGGAAACGCCACACAAACCTCCGTCACGATGCCCGCGATGATAAGCTGTTTCTTTCCGGTCGCCTTGACCGCATTCACGAAGTCTTCATTGTCCCATGCATTGATGTTGCCCGGCCGCGCAATGAACGGCGCGTCAGGAAACAACGCCTTCAACTCGGGCACGAGCGGGCCGTTCGGACCGTCCTCGAAACTCGTGGTCAAGATCGTGGGCAAGTTGAAGTACTTGGCACAATCGGCCAGCGCGAGCACGTTGTTCATAAAGTCATCCGGGGAAAAATCGTGCACCAGATTGGTCAACCCGGATTGATGATCGACAAGCAATACGGCAGCGTCATTCTTGTCCAGTCGGCGGTAGTTGAAGCTCATGACTTTTGCTCCTTGCGAGGGTTCGGATCGCAGAGTTGTCCCCTTGGAGCCCGGTTTGGGCCACAAGATTGGAACGACTCGCACCATTGCGTTGACAGCATGCAGCGAACAGCTTACACTGGAGATTAGTTGCGTAAGCACATTTTGTCAAGTATGAACTATTTTGTAATATAGTTACCTAAAGGATACTGGTGATCCCCATGGCACGGCCGGGCCCGAAGTCAGTAAGCTGTCCCGTGGAAACGACGCTGCAAGTCGTCGGCGGGCGATGGAAAGTGCTGATACTCCATTACTTGTTTGATGGGACGTTGCGCTTTGGAGAACTCCACCGAAAGCTGGCGGGGATTTCCCATCGCACGCTGACCAAACAGCTCCGCGAACTCGAAGCAGACGGCGTCATCCGCCGAAAGGTTTACTCGGAGATCCCCCCGAAAGTTGAGTACTCCCTCCTGCCCCTTGGCCGGAAGCTGGGAAAAGTACTTCAGGCGATGCACAAGTGGGGGGAGGAGTACGAAGAACAGAAGCTTCACAAGCCCCGGAGGAGCCGGGCGAAAGCGCTGACGTAAGCGGTATCATGCGCGCGGATAGAAAACACTTGGGAGTGGTAGCCATGGATCGACGAGATTTCCTGATCGCTTCTGCAGCCGTTGCGGGTGTCGCCGCCGCGCCGCGCGTTCACGCCCAACCGCCGGGCGCAGTGGGCTCCTTCGCCGGCCTGCCGCTCAAACTCGCGGTGCAACCCCAATTTTTTCCAGGCACGTTGGACGAACAACTCGAGGCTGCGGCTGCCTGGGGATTCCCCGCGTACGCGTGGCACAATCCGGAAGGCGACCTGGACGCAATCCAGCGCAAAGCCGACAGCCTCGGGCTCGCGCTTTGCTGTATCCGCGGATGTGGCCGCATCGAGCCGGGCTTCATGATGGACCCGGCCCAGCATGACGCGGTCGTGGACGAGTTCCGCCAGCGCATCGGCATCGCAAAGCAACTGGGAACGCGCCAACTCATCGGCCTCACCGGAAATGCCCGCGACGACATCTCCTACGACGAGCAAATGGATCTTGTAGTAGCGTGCTTGAAACGCTTGGCGCCGATTGCAGAGGAGAACGATGTCGAAATCATCATGGAGGCCCTCAACCCCCTCGTCGATCACAGAGGCTTTTTCCTGACCCGCACGGATCAGACCATGCAGATCCTCGACGCCGTCGGAAGCCCGAGCATAAAGATGCTCTTCGATATCTATCACCAGCAGATTACGGAAGGCAACGTTATCCGCAACATCCGCGAGAACATCGACCGTATCGGCTTGTTCCACGTCGCCGACAATCCCGGCCGCAAAGAGCCCGGCACGGGCGAATTGAACTACACAAACATCTACAAGGCCATCTACGACACGGGCTACAAAGGCTACGTCGAACTGGAGCACGGCAAGGCAGGGACAGTGGAAGATGCGCTGAACGCAAACCTCGCCTGCTTTAAGTGGGCCTGAACGGCAATGGAGTTACCCCTTAGCGGGTCTTCTTTGGATCCAAATCCCCGCGCTCTTTGAGAAAGACGACGACACCGGGCGAGATGCCGTGCTGTTCCAACGCGGACGCGACCTGATCGACCGGAGCCCCGGCATTCTCGGAGAGCACGCGGCGGATCGTTGCGCGATCACGGTCGATCAGAATGCCCAACAGCTTGCGCCGCAGTTCTCCGGCATGCTCAACAGATCGGGAAAGCCCCCGGATTTTGTTGCGCACCTTCTGTTTGGCCGTTTCATCCAGTTCGGGGTTTCGCAACGTCTCCTGCATGGTGCCGCGGGCGTAGGTTGCATTGCGGTAGATGCCCCGGATCATGGTGAACGCGGCATCAAAATCCTCGCACCGGATCATGAGATCGATAAGCAGCGAGATGCCGTTCAAATGCGCTTGCGGATCGTCAAAAATCGCATCGCGCGAAACCGCCTTCTCAAGATACCCGATGGCCATCCGCATGGCCTCTGCTTCGTTGGCCGGGGCGAACGGCCAAAGCGACTTGACCGAGGCCAGGAACTCCTGTGTCGTACCCGTCCCGGTACCCTCAATCTCCACGCCGGTTCTGCATAGTTCCTTCAATCGATACAGCTCTGACACCTGCGCTTCAAGCAGCTTCTCAATGCGTTCCCGATGATGGCGGTAGGGATTGATTGCACCGGGTGCGGTTTCGCGATCCGCTGCGTCCATTTGCACCGCCAGGACCTGGCTCGCCTTCTGCCACTGGTGGAACAATTGCTGCAGGTGGCCGTCGTACGTCTCCAACGCGGCCACGGTGTCTCGCCGCATCGGATTCTTGACCTCTTCCCCTTGCGCCGGGCCCTGCTCGCGGAACAACCACGCGATCCGCAGCAATAACCGGCCAATCTTAAGATCATCTTGCGCGTCGTCGGGCAGGAGCAATTGAACGTAGGCGGCCAGGTAGTGAAGCGAGAGCGCATCACGGAAACGGATGTCGCCGTAGTTCACGTTTCGGCCGAGAAGTACCAGAACTTCCTTGTCCCGGTCGGTAAGTCGCGAATACGCCCGCTCGACCAAGGGATGAAACTGGTTCTCACGGGGGTTCTTGAACTCGGTGGTCACGTCCGTGAAGTAGCAATGAGGACAGTGATACAGGTAATAGTAAGCGGGATTGATAGGTTTGACCCGGTCGTTGAGCCACTTGTAGTGCAGTATGTGGCCATCGGACTCCCGCTCGCCTTCCGCGAACATGCGCAACCGGAAGTGGGGTTGGTCGTGCGCTGCGTTGCAGATGGGGCAATCGACCGGTTTGTAGACAAAGGGTGAAACGCCATCGGCCATAATTGTCGGATCCTGAATGCTGATGAGTGTGCGTCTTGCAGCGCGACCACTATCGCAAGAGTATCACAACTTGGCGTAAACGCTGACGTACATGACACTCGCAATTCATGGCGACGATTGCTTGGTACGATGGGGGGTTCGTCGCGTTGGCGCTTGGCGGGTGAGGAAACCCTTGTCAGCGCAGGCCGAGGACGTCCTGCATGTCGTATAGGCCCGGCTTCGCGTCCAGCACGAACCGCGCGGCGCGCAAGGACCCGCGCGCGAAGTTGTCGCGATTGTGCGCGCGATGGGTCAACTCAATGCGCTCCCCCTGACCGATGAAGTAGACGGTGTGATCGCCGACCACGTCGCCTCCGCGCACGGCATGCATACCGATCTCGGGGCGGGGGCGCGCCCCGACCATGCCTTCCCGGCCATGGACGGTGTTCTTCGCGTGATCCAAACCCAGTGCTTCGGCAGCGCGCTCGGCCAGCCGTACGGCGGTGCCGCTCGGGCTGTCTTTCTTCTGATTGTGATGGGTCTCCACAATCTCGACGTTGTAGTCGAGTCCAAGGATTGAAGCGACTTCGCTGGTCAGCTTGAACAGGAGATTTACACCCACGCTCATGTTCGGCGCATGGACAATGGGGACGGTGCGGGACAAGGCGTGGAGTTCGGCCTTCTGAGAATCGTTCAATCCAGTAGTGCCCACGACAGCGGGTTTGCCCGCTTCCGCTGCAGACTTCACATTGCCGAGGCACGCCTCGGCGACCGTGAAATCGATGAGCACGTCGGACTTTGCCAGTTCCGCGGCGGCGTCACTCGATACACGGATCGTGCGCGGATTCCCCGATTCGCTCCCAATGACAAGTTCGGTGCCGGCGACCTGCGGCACGTCTATCGCGCCGCCGATCCCGATTCCGTCCGCGACGGCCAATTCGAGGATGCGGCGTCCCATACGACCGCATGCGCCCGCCATACAGATGTTCATTTCGCAACTCCCCGTGCAAAGATCCCTTTGGAGTGCGAGGGCTCGCCCTCGCAGGATGGAAGTATTCTTGCCTCTACACGAGAGCGAGCCCTCGCATTCCTTAGGCCGGTGTCGTTAGATCGCGCCTACCTGCTTGAGGATCGGCTCGAGTTTGGCAAACATCTCCGGCCGCATGGGCGTCAGCGGCATGCGCAACACATTGTTGCACAGCCCCATCTTCGCCAGGGCGGCCTTGACCGGCATCGGATTGGTCTCGAAGAAAAGTCCCTTGAACAAGGGCAACAGTTCGTAGTGGATGCGCTGTGCTTCGGCGAGATCGCCCTTGTCAAAGGCGGCGCACATGGCCGCGACCTTCGCCGGGGCCACGTTGGCCGCGACGGAAATGACGCCGGTCGCGCCGACGGCCATCATGGGCAGCGTCAACGCGTCGTCGCCCGACATGACGGTGATATCGCAAAGGCTCCGGATGTCGCAGACCTGCTCGACACTGCCGCAGGCCTCTTTGATGGCGACGATGTTCGGCGTTTTCGCCATCTCGGCAATCGTCTCCGGCAACATCTTGGTGCCTGTGCGGCCGGGCACGTTGTACAAGACAATGGGGATATCCACCTGATTGGCGATGGTCGTGTAGTGGAGAATCTGGCCCGCGGGCGTCGGCTTGTTGTAGTAGGGCGTAATCAGGAGCGCGCCATCGGCGCCGATCTCCTTCGCGTACTTCGTCAACGAAAGGGCTTCAAGCGTGCTGTTGGAACCCGTGCCGGCAATCACCGGCACGCGGCCCGCGACGCGCTCCACCGTAAACTTCACGCAGGCTTCCTGCTCTTTGTGGAGCAAGGTAGCGGCTTCACCCGTGCACCCGCAGGGCACAATCCCGTCCGTGCCGTTCTCAATATGAAAGTCGATAAGCCGCCCGTAAGCGTCGAAGTCGATCTCGTAATTCTCTTTGAAAGGTGTTGCTACCGCAACGATGGAACCGCGAAACATGGTTGCTCTCCAAAACACGTTGTTATCGATCGATGGGAAACCCGCGTCGTGTCTGGGCCGCCCCGAAGATGGACGCGTACCATCTATTGTAATGCATTGCCAGAACCAATGCTACCGCTGCAGCGGTTTAAACCTTTTCCACCAAGACCACAGGTGAGGGCGCCTGTGTCTTTCCGGATCGGTGGCCGTCTTATCCTTTGCAGGGGCTTATGCGCACGCCTTAGAAGGGCGTGTCGTCTTCTTCGTACACCTCGTCGGACTCAAAGTGCGGAGGCGGCGCCACGCTGCCGGGCGGCGCATAGGAGGGCGCATCGCCCGCCGCAGCGGGATCCTGAAAGCGCTGGATGTTGCGGTCAAAATAGAGATCGATCTTGCCGGTGGGCCCGTTACGCTGCTTGGCGATGTTCACGTGGATCAGTTTTTCGTGCGCGGGATCTTCTTCTTCGTCATCGCCCGCGCGCTTGTACGCCGGGGGACGGGATAACATGAGCACGACGTCAGCGTCCTGCTCGATGGCGCCGGATTCGCGCAAATGAGACAGCTTCGGCGCCCCGGTATCGTCCTTCTCCGCCTCGCGGCTGAGCTGGGACAAGGCGATGACGGGCACCCGCAGTTCGCGTGCAAGTCCTTTGACAGACCGGGAAATCTCGGCAATCTCCGTCTGGCGGCTCTCGGTGCGTCCCGGCGCCCGCATGAGCTGAAGGTAATCGATGATCAGCAGGTCGACGCTGTGTTGCGCGGCATGTCGCCGCGCCTTCGATCGCAACTCGAGAATGCTGATGTTGGGCGTGTCGTCGATGAAGACTGGAGCGGTGTTGAGTTTACCGGCTGCCTCCTGCAATTTGGGAAATTCGGATTTCGCCAGAAACCCGGTGCGCAGGCGCTTGGAATCAATCTGGCCTTCCATGCACAACAGGCGCTGCACCAACTGCTCCTTGGACATTTCCAGACTGAAAACGAGCACCGATTTCTTCTCGCGGATGGCCGCGTTCGCCGCGACGTTGAGTGCGAACGCCGTCTTTCCCACCGAGGGCCGCGCGGCCAGAATGATCATGTCCGAAGGCTGAAAACCCGAGAGCATCTCGTCGAGGCGGTGATAGCCCGAGGGCAACCCCGTGTAGCCGGTATGCGATTTGATGATGCTTTCAATGCGGTCAATGGCGTCGGGGATCAGGTCGACCACTTTGTAAATGGGATTGAGCTGCCGGGTCTCCGAAATGGAGAAGATGGACTGTTCGGCCTCGTCCAGCAGCGCATTGACGTCCGGCGGGAGCGAATAGGCTTCCCCGGCCAGCCGCGTGCAGGCCGTGATGACGCGGCGCAAGACCGCCGCGTCCAGCACGATCTTCGCGTAGTACTCGACATTGGCCGAGGTGGGGACCGCCGCCGCCAGGTCCGAGATATAACTCGGCCCACCGACCACTTCGAGCTGGCCGTCGCGCGTAAGCTGCTCGACCAAAGTGACGAGGTCAATGGGCGTGTTATTTCGATACAGCGAAACAATCGCCGTATAGATATGTTGATGCTTTTCCGAATAGAAGACGTCTGCCGCGCTTTCGCGCAGAATCTCGATCCCGGTGCCGACGGCTTCGGAGTTCAGCAGCATGGCACCGAGAACTGACCGCTCCGCGTCGATGTTCTGCGGCGGCATCCGGTCAAAACTGGGCGGCGCCTTACGCTGCGTGGCCACGTTACTCCGTGTCCTCCTCCTCCGTCGGTACCTCGACAACCTCTTCCTGCTTTGCGGCCGCTTCCTGGGCGGCAGCGGCAGCCAGCGCTGCGGCGGCGAGATCTTCTTCGGTCTCTTCTTTGGTCACCCAAACCTTGACCGGCGCATCGATGCCGCGGATAAGCCGGACATTCGCCGTATAGATGCCCAGAGACTTGATTGGCTCCTCGAGCGTAACCGCTTTACGGTCCACCGCGAAGCCGTGCTTCCGAAGGCCCTCCGCGATTTGCCCCGTTGTGACGGACCCGAAGATGCGGTCTTCTGCCCCAGCCTTCGCCTTAATCTCAACCGTCACGCCCGAGAGCTTCTTGGCCACCTCGGCCAACTCGGCGCGGACCTTCTCCTCGCGCTTGCGGATAATGCGCATCTCATGCTCGATTTGCTTGGCGCTGCTCGAGTCGGCGCTCACCGCGAGTTTTCGCGGCAACAGGTAGTTCCGGGCATAGCCGTCGGCCACCTTGACCGTCATGCCCATTTCGCCCAGGTTGGGCACGTTCTCACACAGGATAACCTTCACGGTGTCCTCCTCTCGTTCGCAGAGCCGCGCGTCCTGCTGCAGCCGGTTGGACGAGTGTTACGTACTATACCATTCGATCGTCTTTTGGACCGTCTTTTTTTTCGCGGGCCGCAACGAACAGGTCGATCTTCCGGCGGTAGTCGCCCCACGTGTCAAACAATCCGATCAACATGAGCAACGGCAACGCGCCGACATTTATTAACACGAACACAATCAGGACGAAAATCAGTAAATTCGGCCTGAACGCATGAACGGCGTACAGAAAAATCGACAACCCGTTCACACAATATATCGCACTCAGGCCCAGCGCACTGTTCCACGCCACCACACTCAGCGCGTGCGACGGCCAACGCTGATAGGCCAAGCACAGCAATGCCGACACGATGGCCAACCACACCAGCCACTCCGACGGGCGCATCTGGGTAAAGGTGCCCTGCGGCCCGGCCTCGCCAAACCGCGTACGCAGGATGAACCGCGTCAGCGATACGAACATGCACGACACCACAAAGATGGCGGCATAGTTCGCACCGAAGACGAGGGACCCGGCATGCGCTTCCAGCCACGTGATTAGGTTCAGTTGGTCCGGGTCCGGTTCGTTACCGGTCTGTCCGGCCTGCTGATGCACCGCCACGCGGAGGTTTTCCGCCATCGCGTCTACCTGGCTTGTCCATGCGTCCCAGGCCGTGAGAAAATTCAAGGCCATGAGAACAAAGACATAGGCCGTTAACACATGGACGAGCCGGCCGTAGGACCACATTCGGGCGATGCCTACACCCGCAAGCACGCCCGCGAGTCCAAACGCAATGTATTCAAGTGTAGAACCCGCCGTGAGCAGGGCCAAGGCACCGGCTCCCGGATCATCCTGCGCATCCTCACCGCCGCCCGCTGACAGGACGACCCAGCGCAAAACAATGCTGATCGTGGGAGTCAGGCCCGCCGCGACCAGTATGGCGAGAGTGTGCTTCCAGCGGTTGCGAGCGGCAAGAACTGCCGCCGGTATGGGATACATACCAACCGAAATGGGATACAGGGCCACCCCCAACGCGAGAAGACCCGCCCATATCAGCGCGAACTGCAGCATACCCCAGGTTCCCGGGATGGGCCCGGCCCGCCGCCCCTAATCGGCGACGTAGGGCAACAGCGCGATCTGTCTGGCCAGCTTGATCGCCTTGGTCAGCATCCGCTGGTGCCGTGCCGTGGCTCCCGTGATTCGGCGCGGAATGATCTTGCCCCGCTCGGTCACATAGTGCTTAAGCATGCCCACGTCTTTGTAGTCGATATAGACAACCCGGTCCACCGTTAACCGGCAAACCTTGTTGCGCGAAAGGGCCTTCTTCTTTTTCTTGCGGGCCCGGGATTTGGCCTTTGCCATCATTCTTGCCATAACCATTTTCTCCTGTCGGATGCCTAGAAGGGAATGTCGTCTTCCGCTTCCGGCATTGGCTCTTCGATTTCACGCGGCTGCGGGCGCGAACTCGGCGATCCGCCGCGGTCTTCCCAGTCCAACTGCTGGACCCGTTCGGCGCTGACCTCGAAACCGGTTCGCTTCTGGCCCTCTTTGTCCGTGTAGTCGTTGCTGCGCAACTGCCCTTCCACGAGAACGGGGCGGCCCTTGCGAAGATACTCGTTGCAGTACTCGCCGCTTTTTCCCCAAACCGTGACGTTGATGAAAAAAGTATCTTCCCTCTTTTCACCTTCCTTCGTCTTATAGAAGCGGGAAACCGCCAAACCCAATTTGCACAGGGGCATTCCTGACGGCAAATACCGCAATTCGGGATCGCGCGTCAGTCTCCCTGCCAGAAGCACCTTGTTCAGATCCGGCATGCGCAGATCGGACATGGGGTCGGTCTCCTTTCCGGTTCGGGTCTACTCGTCGTCTTCGTCGTCATCGTCGCGGCGACGGCCTCGCGAAGGCCGGCGGTCGTCGTCATCATCGTCGTCGTCGCGATCGCGGTTCGCCGCGCTGTTGCGGATCTCCGCTTCGACACGTTGCTTCTGCTCTTCCTCGAGCCGCAAGGTCTGCGGATCGAAGTACACGACCAGGTCGCGGATGACGTTTTCGGACAGTCGAAAATGGTTCTCGAGCTTGCCTACAAATTCCGGGCTCGATTCAAACCGGAGAAGCACATAAACTCCTTCGGTCTGTTTCTTTACCTCGTAGGCCAGTTTCCTCTTGCCCCAGATTTCCGAGCGCACGATAGTCCCGCCATTGGTCGTCACAAGGGATTCCACATCCTTGGCTATCGTCTGGATCTCATCGTCCTGCACATCCGGCTTGACGATGTAGAGCGCTTCGTACGTTCTCAATGCATTCACCTCCTCACAATTGACGGTTTGGTACCCAGGCGGTTTTAGGGCACGAACGGGGAAGCATAGCAAACGGAGAATTCAAAGCGCAAATCGATGCGGGGATTGGACAAAGTCCTAGTCGTCCTATCGGTCCCATACGTCCTGTTCCCGCGGAAATCAAAGGATCTGCGCGTAGTCCGCTTCAATCCGCTGCAGATTCAAGCGGTTGAGGAAACTCGAATAGCACATCCAACTGACCAATGCGTTCAGATCGGAGAAGACCGGCGGCAGATACTTGGGCGCCGCGACCAACCCCTCGTCCACGAGACCGGCAAGCGTCCGGATGTCCTCCAGCGTGGCCTTACCGCAAAACAGGAGTGGGATGCGCTCCGGAATACCCCGCGTCACGGCTAGGCGCAGGTAGTTGTAAACCAGCACGAAACCTTTGCTGTAGCAGATGTCCTTGGTGAACGGCGCACCGTCGGGGGTGCTTCCGCGGAAAACGCGGACCGTGTTGGTATAGCTCTCGATATCGGAGAAGCTCTGGGCGCGGTAAAACTCGAAAACCTCGACGAAGTTCGCCCCGGACTCCGCCATATGGACCGCCCGAACCCGGTTCGTCAACCGCCGCAGACGTGCCGGATGGGATGCAAAGGCCAGGATTTCCGCGATGATCGCCAAGCCTTCCTGGGTTACCGTTGAGGAGGGCGGCCCCTTGCTCAGGAACGTGCAAACTGGCTGGTTGAGGCCGTTTAGCGTGGTCCCCACGTGTACCCAGCCTTCGTGAATCTCCAGCAGCCGCAGGTCCCGCTGGCTGAACCGGGCCTCTTTGCGAATCTTGATGTAGTCGGACCCGGCGGCGGCGTCGGCCACGATGCCGTCGCTCAGGCGCACCCGGACGCGTCGGTCCGCGTCGTGGAAGTAATCGCGCATCCGCTGCTGAAGAATGGCTACCGCGTCCTCCCCGCTAATGGTGCGATCCTCCTGTTGGGAGAGCGCACTCCGGTCGATGTTTTCCAGGGCTTCGGTCAACATCGTGGCGAGATCGAAGAGCGTGGGATCGCCCGCATGAAACACGTCTCCCGCGCTGCCGTAGAGCTTCTGGGACAACTCCGAAAACTCGGGCGTGCCCCGGCATTCCAGCATGCGGACGACCATGCGGTACTCACGGCACATGCGTTGCATCAAGACGCCAACGGGATTGAACTGGCCCAACTGCCGCTGGATGTCCCGTTCGATTTCGTGGAGTTCCTGCTTCTTGTCCTCGGGATCGAAGGGGAGCGGGCGTTGGGCGTAGTACGCGGCGTCGACGGCGGGCAGTTCCCGGCAGTCCTTTTCAAAGAACGACACGAGCACCGCCGGATCCCACTTGATCGCGTCGAGCACGCGAATGGGGCGCTGCGCCTCCACCACCCGATCCGAAAGCAGCCGAACCGTCTGCCGGTAATTCTCTTCTGTCGTATCCATACACCCGCCGAATACCAAGACCCGAAACTGCCGAATACTACCACGTTCTGCCTTATCCCGCGAATGTGCCACGTGCAGTCTCGAAGGAAGAATTGGTCCAGGATGTGATGCAGGCTTCCAGCCTGCGACAGAGGCAGGCTGGAAGCCTGCACCACAACCACTGCTCAGTCGTGCCAACGAGGAGTTCGCAACTGTTGCCGGAGGCGCGGGAATCCATCCACCGGAAACTCGTGCCGCTGCGAACAGGAAGTTGAAAACCTCCGATCAAAAACGGCAACGTGGACACTAAGCGCGGGTTCGCCCGGACCGCGCAGCTTAACGATCGGTACTCCACCACAAGGCTTTAGTTCTATGAGCAACGATACCTCATCGGGGGCCGTGGTCCTGGTAAGCGGCGGAATCGATTCCTCCGTGCTGCTCCATCACGTGTCGCGGAATTTGAAACATGCGCCCCTTCATGTCTTGAGTTTTAACTACGGCCAGCGCCATTCGAAGGAAATCGATTGCGCCCGCTGGCAGGCGGATGCCGTCGATGCGGACGCCCACCGCATCATCGACATCAGTTTCATGGGCGGGCTGGTGCGCGGGGCGTCGGCACTCATCTCCGGCGGAAAGACCGTTCCCGAATTCGCGGCGTTGGCCCCCTCGGACCTGGACCAGCCGCCGACTTACGTGCCGAACCGCAACATGATTCTCCTTTCAATCGCGGCGGCTTATGCGGAGGCCCACGGCATTCGCAACGTGTTCTACGGCGCCCAGGCTTTGGATGAGTATGGCTATTGGGATTGTACGACCGACTTCCTGGAACGCGTCAACGCGGTGCTCTCCCTGAACCGTAGAGAGCGCGTCACCGTTCACGCGCCTTTCATTGAAAAAAGAAAGGCGGACTCAGTTCGGCTCGGGCAGGAGCTGGGCGTCTTGTTTACCCAGACTTGGTCGTGCTATCGCGGAGAGGAAAAAGCCTGTGGGGTTTGCCCGACCTGCGTGGAACGGTTGAAGGCGTTCCAAGAGGCCGGCATCGAAGACCCCGTTCCCTATGAGACCTAGTGGGTTCGAACTGCCGGGATAGGAACACATGCTGAACAATCAA
Organism: Candidatus Hydrogenedentota bacterium; assembly: GCA_045863335.1. GTDB lineage: Bacteria > Hydrogenedentota > Hydrogenedentia > Hydrogenedentales > SLHB01 > JAHDWY01. The sequence goes on from BTVY01000023.1 coordinate 18,583, forward strand.
GTCGTTCTCATCACCGGCTGTTCCTCGGGGATTGGCCGGGCCTTGGCCGTCGAATTTGCAATGCAGGGGCACCGGGTCATCGCTTCCGCGCGCAGACCCGAAAGCATCGCGGATCTGACCGCGCAACAGATCGAAACCGCACAGATCGATGTGACCGACCCGGCATCGATCAAGGACGCTGTGGAAACGATTATCGCCGCTGCGGGTCGAATCGACATCCTCGTCAACAACGCGGGCTTCGGCCAAATCGCTCCCATGATCGACGTGCCCATCGAGAAACTCCGGCTGCAACTCGAAACCAATGTCATCGGCGCCGTCGCCATGATGCGGGCCGTGGCTCCCCATATGATTCGGCAGCGCCACGGACGCATCGTCCAGATCGGGAGCATCTCGGGAATCCTGACGACCCCCTTCGCCGGCTCCTACTGCGCGTCCAAGGCGGCGTTGCACGCCCTGTCCGAATCGGCGCGGATGGAACTCAAGCCTTTCGGAATCGACACGATCATCGTTCAACCCGGAGGCGTGACGACGCGATTCGGCGACACATCGACCGGCCACATCGTGATGCGTCCCGGGTCGGTATATGGCGGGATCGCCGGGCATATCGCGGCACGCGCCCAAACGTCTCAGCACGGCGCGGCCCCTGTGGACAAGGTCGCCCGGAAGATTGTCGCTGCGGCCACGCGTTCCCGGCCGCCTCGCGTACTCCGCCTGGGGCGTGGAGGACACCGGTATCCCCTGATTAAGCGGCTTGTGCCCGATGCGCTGCTCGACAGGGTCCTCATGAAGATGTTTGGGCTGTCGGAGTTGTAGGGGGCAGTGAGATTCGTTTTCCTCGGATACGTGCCTGAAAAGCGAGGACTCGCGCGCGACCGTCCGATCCTTCCCGCTATCGCCCTATAACCGATACGCTGCCGCTGAACGATCGAGCCCTTACGCGGGCAGCGCCGCTTCCAGCAACATACTCGAGGGATCGGCCCGGACCAAACTTGGGTTCGTTTACCTCTCCCCCGAAATCGCTATCAATGCCTCCGCTGAAGGTGTTCAGATCCAACGAGACCGGAGACCCCGCGGGAAGCACGATATCGATGCTGCCGCTGTGGGTTTGAAGTTCGGCCTCTCCGTTGGCAGCGATCGCGCCGATGAAATCGACCGAACCGGAGACCGTCTCGCATTGAAGCAACTCCACGTCCACGGATTCGATATCGATGCTCCCACTCACCGTGGACGCCGCGATGCGTTCCATACGAGTTCGCACCGTATCCGGGTCGTCGGGAGCGGAACGGAGCGGGGCATTGGAAGCCACCATAATGTCCACCTTGCCGCTGACCGTTTTTGCCTCAACGCTGGTCGGACGGCCTTCGACTTCCAGTGAACCGCTTACCGTTTCGGCGCGCACCCGGCCCGCGGTTTGCAGGGCCTCGACTTTTCCGCTGACGGTGCGCAGGTCCAGGCCGCCTTCCACATCCTCAACTTCAATCTTCGCGCTGACGCATTCCACCTGAACCGTTGCGCCGAAGGGCACGCGCACTAGCAGGCTGGCTTCCTTGGGACGCTTGTTCGGGTTCGACACGCGAATGGTCAAGCGGTCTTCGGTACCGCTGAACTCCAGGACATCCGAATCGGAGCCCAGTTTTCCCGTCACTTCGACGACGGCCTGCTCCCATCCGAGGATGTCAACGGAGCCTTTCGTGTTGGTGACATCTACAGCCACGTCCCGTGTGGCTGGCCGCAACTCTTCGATTTGCGTCTCGGCAATTGCCACCCCGACGATTGCCGCCGCGACGATCGCGATTCGTACATAAGTCTCCATTACCCAATCCCCTAGAGTTGCGCAGGCAATTGCGTCGCCTGCTGCAAGAGGTCCACTTCCTGATCGTAGGCGGCCACGAGTGACCGAATGAGCTGTTGATTGGCGGGGTCCTGTTTCAACGCCGCCTTTATCTCGGCAATCGCGGTGCCGATAATCGCGAGATTCTCATCCACCACCGCAACCGTTTCCGGCGACAACTGGTCGCGCGAGTCATCCAGCGCTTGCACCAGGAGCGCGCGGGCCTGGCCGTACTCGGCCTCGACAAGCGCCAATTCCGAGCCGTCCGTTTTGCCGGGCTCAACGAGCGTCACAGTCGTGTCCTGCGGCGGCGTGCCCCATTGGAATTGCGCGAACAGGATTCCCGCGAAGAAGACGGCCGCAAAGGACGCCGCAAGCAAGGCGTACCGGTACCGGCCCGAGCCTTTCGGTCGTTCCGGCTCGCGCCGCTCCAGGCGCGCTTCGATACCCGCCCAGAGATCGCGCTGCGGCGTCACGGTCTTCGGGAGCGCCGCCGCTTCGTCCATCACCCGCCGCAGCGAAGTTTCCAAGGCTCGATAATCCGCGTCTCGCGCGAGTTCTTGCTCCACGGTTGCCGCTTCCTCGGGCGTCAACACGCCGTCGAGATAGTCGTTCAACCGGGCTTCCCGATCATCCACGTTCATTGCAACTGTTCCCTCAGGAGTTTCCTCGCCCGATGGAGATGCGCTTTCGAGGTGCCCGTTGCCAGGCCCGTCATCTCCGCAATCTCTTCGTGCTTGTACCCCTCGACGTCGTGCAGGATGAACACCTGCTTCGCGCCGGGAGGCAGCGTCGCGATTGCCGCTTCGAGGTCCACCCGTAACCCCGGCCGCCGGTGGTCGCCATCGGCGTGCGGCAGATCCGACAAATCCTCACGTTCGACCACCCGCGCGTTTCTGCGCGCCTGCGATCGCTTGTCCCCGAGCACTACGTTAAACGTCAACCGGTACAGCCACGAGTAGAACGCGCTGTCACCCCGAAATGAACCGAGCTTTTCCCAGGCCCGGATAAACGCTTCCTGCGTCAGGTCCTCCGCCAAGGTCCGTTGCCCGCACATGCGCAGGCATAGACCGTACACGCGGTTCACGTGCAGCCGGTACAACTCTTCGAAGGCGCGCCGGTCGCCATCTTGCGCCCGACGCACCAGCAGCATGTCGTCCGGCGCCATTGTTTCCGTCGCTGGCACCTGCGGTCCTTCTCCTCGCCCTGACCTGTCCTGCCTCAACGCGTTCTCATCCCTTACGATACCGCTCGTGCACCTTTGGTTTACCGGCGGGATCCAGTATACGCGGGAGCGCGTTGAGCGTTCCCCAGGCCTTTGCTACAATAAGCGTTTAGCTTGAAGGGCCTGTCACGCGGCCTTTCATATGGAGCACGCCTTGAGTCACGACCCCTTTCATATAGCGGGACGCGAATTTCGGTCGCGTCTCATGGTAGGTACAGGCAAGTTTCCGTCCACCGAATCCCTGCGCGCCACGTTGGACGCGTCGGACGCGGAGATCGTCACCGTGGCCCTTCGGCGCGCCGACTTGGCTAACCCCAAGGGCGACGGGATCTTATCTGCCATCGACCCCGCCCGGCACCTGCTCTTGCCGAACACGTCCGGGGCACGCACCGCCGAGGAAGCGGTCCGGCTCGCAAAGCTTGCCCGGGCCGCGGGATGCGAACCCTGGGTCAAGCTCGAACTCACGCCGGAACCCCGCTATCTTCTGCCCGATCCGATCGAGACCTTGCGCGCCGCGGAACTGCTGGTCAAAGACGGGTTCGTCGTCTTGCCTTACATCCAACCGGATCCCATTCTCGCGAAGCGGTTGGAAGAGGTTGGAACGGCGACGGTCATGCCGCTGGGCGCGCCTATCGGCAGCAACCGGGGCGTCAAATCGCGGGACCTCATCAAGATCATCATCGAGCAGGCGACGGTCCCGGTCGTCGTCGATGCGGGGCTGGGCGCGCCGTCCCACGCGGCGGAATCCATGGAACTCGGCGCCGATGCAGTACTCGTGAATACGGCCCTCGCCGACGCCACCGATCACGGGGCCATGGCCAAGGCCTTCGCCATGGCCACGGTGGCCGGACGCATGGCCTACCTCGCCGGCCTCGGCCCGGAGCGCAGCACCGCCGAAGCGTCCTCGCCTTTGACGGGTTTCCTGGATTCGATGTAGACGGGGAGGATCACCGTTCGCTCGTCAGCCGGATCCAAGCAAATCTTCGCCGTATCTCACGAGAAGCGCTTTAATGATGCGGACCTTGTCCGTCGGTTCGGGGCCAAACCTTGGGCGTTCTTCGGGGTCGCGAAATTCTTCGTAGCGGTTCCGGTTCGGCACTTCGGAAGTCTCACTCGTCACGTAGACCAGGGCATCTGCCCCGCGATCCATGGCCGCCCGGATCATCTTACGCTGAATCTTTTCGACACCAACCTTGTTGGCCTGCGCGCGTGCCGTGAGATTTCCGATGACGGTGTACGGCCCTTCGATATCTTCCAGTGCGAACAACACATCGACTTTATCGGAAGGTGCGAAAACGTCCCCCTTGTACTCCAGGGTCGTGCAGGACAGGCCGCCGCACAGCAGCCCTGCAAACAGCAGCGCAACTGCACCTTGCGGATACCATAGTCGGACTTTGGCAAACGGCTTACGCATCTGCGGTTCTTCCCGGCGTCGTCGTGACGATTTCGAACGGAACGTTGGTGAAGGAGACCGAAGCCCTGTCCGGTTTGCTCAAGAGTGGGCTCGTGCAATGCGAACCGGGCTTCAGCCTCTCGCCCAGTGTACCACGGGACAGGCCGTGATTCCGATCAGGGTGTTCGGCCAGAGATCGTGTCCTTAGACATGAAGAGCGGCCCCAGCAACACGACCCACAGCGGAAAGAGCAGCAGCACCCAGCCGGCAAACCGAATGTACAGCGGCGCGATCCGGTAGGGCAGCCGGAATCGGCGGAACCGGAGAGGGATTCTGGAGATCTGCACCGGGTACCAGATCAACCAGCAGGCTACGGTGATGTAGGCCGTGGCCAATGCACCCGTTGTGACGCTGTGTCCGGCCCCGAGGGCAGCCCAAAGGTAAAACATGCCGATACAAAGCGTGATGACGCGTTCCCGGTTGGAGGCGTTCTGGTTCATGCGAGCACCGCCACGTCATCCAGGGCCACACGGCCCATGCGGACTTCGTTCGAGCGATTAGGCCGCGCCGCCTCGAAGTACACGAACATTTCGTCCCCGACGCGCAACCAGTGCGAATACCGCCAGGTATTGTGCAATGGACCCGGTGTTGTGCTGACCAGAAGCGGTGCGTCTGGCGTAAGGTCGTGAAAGGTAACAAGGTCTGGCGTGTACGCCAGGCCGGTGCAAATGTTGTAATTCGGGTCGTACCACCCGAGCGTGGAGCCTTCGTAAACGAACAGATATCCGAACGCCATTGGCACCACGCTGGCGGGGCGGGTGTAGAGATTGTGCCAGCCCCCGTTATCGAACACCGGGGCCAAGCTGATCGGCGTCCACGTTTCGCCCTCGTCGCTTCTGAAGAGATACGTGCGTTCAACGCGGTCAAGCCCGATGACGTACATGTGCCAGCACCCTCTCGCCCACAGAATGACCGGATCCTTGTACCCAATAACCTGGATGGTGTCGTCATCTTCCGCGTCGGCCTGAAGCACGGTTCGTACGGTGCCGGGGTCGAACGAATCGGGTGAAACCGCGTCATCGAATCGGAGGATCGACCAACCCTCCTTCAGCCACGCGCAGGTGTACAGCCGGAACTTGCCCGTGGCAGGGTCGATCAGTAGCGTGGGCCGCTCGAAACCCGGCACGCCCGCGTCTTCACGGGTGATGCTTGCGATCGGTTCGAACCGTACGCCGTCGGCGCTTCGCAGAATCCGAATCTCGTAGCCCCGATACCCCTTCGGCGAATTGCCCTCCCGCATGCGGGCGGCGAGGTAAAAGGTACCATTCGCGGCACGGACGACCGACGGCGCGCCCGCCCACCACTCCGGCCGGTCTTCGTCCGGCTCAAGCACGACGCTGTAATCGGCCAGCGCCGATACGATTCGCTCAAGCATAAACTGCTGCTCCCCAAGTGCGATCGGAACTACAAAGCACGAAAGCCCGGAGAAAATCAACTGACCTGCCCCGGCTAGCCGGCATCACTGCGCGCCACGAGGGCGTCGGCTACGGTCCGCGGCCTTTCTCCGCTCCGCCCAGTGCGCTACAATGAGTGAGAATTCGGAGTCAGCCGCCGAACAGGATACGCCAACCCCCAAGGAGGTGTCCGATGTCCAGAGATCGTGTGAGTCGCAGAGAATTCATCCGGGACGCCGCCGTGTTAACCGGTGGCGTCGCCGCGGTGTCGTCGGTCCACGCGCAGCAAGCCGCAAAAGTGCCCCGCGCTATTCTTGGCCGTACCGGCGTCGAAGTGTCGCGGCTGGGCATCGGCTGCGCCCATTTTCAGCGGCCCAACGTAACGGTCGACGACGTAGGCGCCGCCATGCACCGCGCCCTGGAACTGGGGGTCGACTATTTCGATACGGCCCCGAACTATGGCCGGGGCGACCACTTTGCCGAAACAAAGATGGGCCCCACCGTCAAGGAAGTTCGGGATCGAATCTTCCTCGTGACCAAGACGGAAGAGCCGACGTACGATGGCACCTGGAAATTACTGCGCCAGAGTATGGAACGGTTGCAGACCGATCGGCTCGACCTCGTCCACGTCCACAACTTTGGCATGGAGTCGCGATTCGAGGACCTCGATTTCGTATTCAGTGACAAGGGCACGCTTGGAGCCCTTCGCGAGGCCAAGCAACAGGGCGTGATTCGTTTCATCGGCGCCAGCGGCCACTTGTATCCATCGCGCTTTCACAAGATCCTCGATACGGGCGATATCGACGTGCTCATGAATGCGGTCAACTTCGTGTGCCAGCACGTCTACGATTTTGAAGGCAAGGTGTGGAGCCGCGCGCGCGGCGAAAACATCGGCTTGGTTGCTATGAAAGTGTTGGGCGGCGCATCGGGGGGCAATACCTTCCGCATGGCCAAGGACCATTACGAGTCGGCGGTGCGTTATGCGCTATCCATTCCGGGTTGTGCGGTGGCCGTGATCGGCTGTGAGAACGCGAAGGAGATCGAAGAGGCGGCCCAGGCTGTCGCCTCTGCCCAACCGCTTTCGGATGACGAGCGTATCCAGCTCGCCCAGCTGGGCCAGGAATTGGCGACGACCCAAGCGTGGAAGGCTGCGTACGGCGAACCGTTGACATAGACCGCAATAGCCGCTCGCGCAAGACCCTTTTGCCCAATCGCGGCCGGGGAATATCGCGCGGGCCTGTGAGGTTTTCCCGTTTCCAGGCACAGAATTGCGTGCCAAAGCGCGGTACTGTATAATCCGGTGGCTTTTTATGCGGGTAATCCGGGCATGCCGTCTGGTTAACGTAACCCGTTGACATGATTGGGCATTGATTGCGAATTTAGACCAGGTGTAGCGGATTCGCCGGAATAGGCGGGCCGGGTGCGCCGTTAGGCTAGTTCAGGAGGCGACACGATGAGCAACGCACAGGAACTGACGACCAGCAACTTCGATACGACCGTCAATGAGGGGGTCACCCTCGTTGATTTCTGGGCGGAGTGGTGTGCGCCGTGTCGTATGATGACGCCGGTACTCGATGAACTCGCCACTGAATACGACGGAAAGGCGCGCATCGGCAAGATCAACGTCGACAACGAGCCGGATCTTGCCATGAAGTTCGACGTATCGAGCATTCCAACCTTGATTGTTTTCAAGAACGGCGAGATCGCCAAACGGTTCGTGGGCGTCACGTCCAAGGGCGAACTGGCCGAAGCGCTGGACGGCGCCGCCGGGTAACGCTGGACGACGAGGGCTCACGCCCCTATCTTCGTATGCTGATCAAACTCTGCATCATTGGACTCTTCGGGGTCGCGGCGTATATCGCGGCCTACCGATTTGGGTTTGATGGGTCGCGGGGTATCTTGAGGGACCCGCTTACCATCGCCTTGCTGGCAATGGCGGCCGGATACGGCGTGGTGCGCGCTGTCATGGGTCCCTTGGCCGGACCGATGGTCTGGGCCGAGCCCATTACCGAAGTGAAATCGCAAACGGAGCTGGCGGCGCTCATCGCAGATGCTGGTGACAAGCCGATTCTCGTTGATTTCTATGCCCCGTGGTGTATGCCGTGTCGCGCTACCGCGCCGGCCGTGAACGCGATGGCTGCGGAAGGGCACCGGGTCGCGGTCGTCAATGTGGACGAAGCCAAACAGCTCGCCTGGGACTATGAGGTCGGTGCGATTCCGACGATCATCGTGCTTCGCGACGGCAATATCGTGGCCCGGGCGCAGGGAGTCCACACGGCGAGCGGGTTGAGGGCGCTTCTGGAGGGGTAACGGTCACCGTCGCGCCAAGGGCGTGACCGTCAGCAACAACACCAATTCAAAACTGTAGACCGGGGGAAATGCATCCGGACGCCGGCATGGCGCAGGATGCGCATAACCGTTTGAGATTACGAAGTACGTCTCGAACAGAACGAACGGAGCAAATCATGACACCGAAAGTGGTAGCCGTAGCCGGCGCGACCGGCTTGGTAGGACGACAGATGATGCAGGTGCTCGAAGAGCGCAACTTTCCCGTGAAGTCGCTGAAACTGCTGGCTTCCGAACGCTCCAAGGGGAAAACGCTCACGTTCAAAGGCGAGACGATTCCGGTCGAGGTGCTGTCCGAGGACTCCTTCAAGGGTGTAGACGTGGCGTTGTTCAGCGCGGGCGGCGGCACCAGCAAGAAGTATTCACCCTGTGCGGCGAAAGACGGGTGCGTGGTGGTGGACAACTCCAGTGCCTGGCGGATGGATCCTAACGTGCCTCTGGTCGTTCCGGAAGTGAACGCACACGACATCGCGAAACACCAGGGCATCATCGCCAATCCCAATTGTTCGACGATTCAGATGGTTGTCGTATTGAAACCGTTGCACGACGCGGCGAAGATCAAGCGCGTGGTCGTGTCCACCTATCAGGCCGTTTCGGGGGCCGGCATCAAGGCGCTGGATGAACTCAAGGCGCAGACCCTGGCAATACTCGAGGGCCGGGAACCGGAGTGCAGCGTGTTCCCGTACCCCATCGCATTCAACTGTCTGCCGCAGATTCCCCAAAGCGATGCGTTTGCGGACAACGGATACTCCACCGAAGAGCTGAAGATGGTCAATGAGACCAAGAAGATCATGGGCGACGATAGCATCCGCGTCACCGCCACCACGGTGCGCGTGCCCGTCTTCAGCGGTCACAGCGAATCGGTGAACGTGGAAACCGAAAAGAAACTCACGGCGCAGCAGGCCCGCGAGATCCTGTCCAAGGCCGAGGGCGTCGTCGTGCAGGACGACCTTTCCAAGCAACTGTACCCCCTCGCGCCCAACGCCGTCGGCAAGAGCGAGACCTTCGTGGGGCGCATCCGGGAAGACGTGTCGCACCCGTCCGCGCTGGACATGTGGATCGTCTCCGACAACCTGCTCAAAGGCGCCGCGCTCAACGCGGTGCAGATTGCCGAGCGGCTGTAGACGGCGTTTTTTCGCGTAGGATTGTGGAGGGCGTTCTCTCAACGGAACGCCCTCCCGTTTTTTTGGTATGAGGGTTAGGTCCTTTTCCGGCCGGAACACATCCCTCGATTGAACCTGCTTCCTCGCAAGCCTCATACTGGTCGCGGTTGCAGGGGAGAATCGCTATGAAGATGCACAAGCTCGCGTTGCTGCTCTCGCTGGTACTGGTCGCCGTGCCGGCAGCGTGGGCGGATTTCGATGAAGAAGCGGAGGCCGGCCTCCTCGACGCGTTCTTTTCGCTAAGCCAGTCACAGAACAGCGAGGCGGCCAACTTCATTGCAGCGTATTTGGCCGACAGCCGGTACGGCACAAGCGACTGGTCCCGCCTGTTCGGTACGTACTTCGAAGAAGGCGGCGGATTCACTGCGGGGCACGCGACCTTCTGGAACTGGGCGATCTCCAACTCCGCAGGCGAAATGCAACGGCACATCGGGGTGGTGTCCGGCTTCTGGGCGGCGGAAGCGATTGGCGGCAGTCTCGAACTCGGCCCCTGGGGCGATACTGTGGCGTACCAGTCCCTGGTATCGGGCTTCGACTGGCTCGCTGGCATTGCGCAAGCGCTCGGCTCCAACGGCCGCAGCGCGGTCTTCTCAGCCCTATCGGATGCGGCCGGAAATCGCACGATCGCGGCGTTGGCCCAGTCGCCGCAACAGTTCCCGACCTACGTGCAGTACGGGCTGATTCTTCGCGAATATGCCACGGGAAACCCCAACAGCCGGAAGGTCGTCAGCGAAATCATGGGGTTTCAAAACGCGCCGCTGCAGTTCTGGGAAGCGCGCGGGATCTTCCTCTTTGACAACGGCGCGCTCGACGCTGCCCAGTTGAACAGCCTCGACCTGCTCATCACGGTGATCCCAAGCGAACTCCACAACATCGGCGCCTTCATCGTTCCACAAAGTACGGGCATTCCGGCGGGAACGTCCTTCGCCACGCCCGTGCAGATCGTCTATCTCGAACCCGTGCCAACCGGCGTGACCACGAATCCCGGCGAGTTTCCGGAACGGCTGGGCCAACCCGTTGCATCCCTGTTTACGGTTTCGACAGCGGCGAGCATTATTCGCGCCGTGCAGGACATCCAGTTCGCGAAGCGGCCCGAACTGCGCGCGCGCCGCGATATCATTCTCGCAAACGCACGAGGCAAGCGGGAGCGGTTCCTGCGCCGCTTTCAGATCGTGCCGCCCGAGCAGTACTACGCGGACCCCGATTCCTTGCTTCCTTCAGTAGCCTATCCATACTTCATCGATTCGTCCCGCGCCTTTGCGATGGGAATGCTCTTGTTCGAGATCGAAAAGCAGGAGGCCATCGACTCGTTTCTGCTCCTTGCGGACCTGTTATCCGGCGGGTCGAACACGACCGTCCTGTTCGCGACGGATCCTGTCGGGCGAATTACCCACGCCCGCGCATCCTTATCCCGCATCTACCTCGGCCAGATCCGGCAGGCGGCCTCCGATGACTTCGGGTTCTCGGGCAACTACATTCCCGCGAACATCAACATCTGCAACGGCATCGCCATACAAGGCGCCTATTTTCTCTTCGAACCCGATCCGCAAGGGATCTCCATCCGGGTGCACCGCAGGTAACGCAGGGGGCCGCTTGAGCAAACGATATCTTCTCGCAACAGGACTTTACTGCGCGTTCATCTGGGTGCTGTCTTCCCAATCCGAACCCGGCGACTTCGAACTGCCCTTCACGTTCGAAGGCATGGACAAGGTGGGACACATGTTTCTCTACGGAGGACTCGCGGCGGTGGTGTCTCTCGGGCTCCGGCGTGCGAGGGTCAGGCCTTCGGCATGGGTCCAGGTATTCGCGCCCATCCTGTTCGCGACCTTTTACGGTGTGACGGACGAGATTCACCAGTATTTCGTGCCCATGCGCCACTTCGATATCGTCGACCTCATCGCGGACTTGGCGGGTGCGACCGTCGTCCAGTGCGCACTCTGCTATCGTTGGCTGCGAAACCTGCACGCCTGACGCCGGGATCGTTTCCGGTCTGCTATCGGGCTTTCTTTTCCAGCACAACCAGTCCGAACAACTCCAAGACCTCCTCGTAATCGCTCGTCACGGACATCAATTCCCGATAGAAGCGCGTAACACCTTCCCAATGGCCGATGTCGTGAAGGGCGACAAGCCCGCCCGGGACAACATGCGGCGCCCACAACTCGAAGTCCAGTCTGGAACCGTCGTACGAGTGATCTCCGTCGACAAACAGCAAGCGAATGGGACCTTTCCACTCTCTTGCCGCGTCGGCCGAGGTGCTGACCACGGGTGTAACGTGGTCGAAGAGATCCAGCTTTCGCAGGTTCTCTTCAAAAACCGGTAGTGTCGAACCTAGAGCGGCGAGATCGGAATCGGCCCATTCCTGCCCCGCCTGGTGTTCTGGCGATCCGGTGAACGGATCGATAGCGGTCACCTTCTCCCGGCCCGCAGTTTTGGCGCCGTAGGCAAGCCACGCCGTGGAGCGGCCTTTGAAGCTGCCAATCTCGACGACCGCGCCAACGCCCGGCCCCTGCTCGGCCATCAGCGAGAGAACATACCCCTGCATGTCATCCAGCCAGCCGTCGATGTCGCGGGTGCGAATCGACATCTGGTGAAACTCCAGCGCGGTGCGGAGCCGGAACATGAGCATTGCGCTAAGCATAGAGACCCTCCCGTTTGGAGCCTGATGCCAAAAGAATATCGGCGCAAGGAAGAGCGCACAAGCATTCGCCGAAACAGCTGGTGCCGAGCGTTTGCCAGGATGACCCGAATTCCAGTATCGTTCTCCGAACTTTCCCGGCAGAAGTGCCATCCCAAGGGGTGCTGTTCGTGCGAATCTCCATTCGTCATACCTTGCGTATCGCATTACTCCTGGCAGTCGTGCTCGGCACGGGCTGCTTTGCCGGCGTGTCTCTCAAGCCCGTGCCGACAGCGGTTTCGTTTCGTGAGTTGCAGGGAAATGCGCTCAGCACCAACGGGCTGAGCATTCACACGAAACAGTTGCTGCGCACCTACAATCTCCAGGAATCCTACCTTGAAGATGTGCGTGGCGCATTGAAGGTCCTTCATGAGGAAGCCTGCAAGACCGGCGAACGGCCGATCCTGTTCGGCCTGTCGGAGCTGGCCTGTTTTGCGGGGATGCGCAGCGAAAAGTCTCAGCCGGAAGCAGCGCTCGCCGAGTACAACAGCGCCGCCCGGTATGCCTACTTCTACCTTTTCGACGAAGGATTCGGAGCGCCTCCAGACCCCTTCGACCCGCGCTTCCGGCTGGCCTGCAACCTGTACAATTTCTCCCTCGCACGGGTGATCGATCTCGTGCAGCGTTCCGGGCATCCGATGGCGGAAGACGCGTACGAGATCCCCCTTTGGAACGGATCCGTGCACGTGGACATCGAACGCACGGGCTTCCTGCCGGAGGAGGACATCGACCGGGTCATGCTGGCCACGGAATACGACGTGGTGGGCATTCGGAATCAGTATCGGACCTTCGGCCTTGGCGTTCCACTAATCGCGGTGGGAGCGAAACCGCCCAAAGAAAGCTACCTCCCCAAGACCCCAAGTTTTGCGGCCACGGCCTTCCTCCAACTGGACGGCACAATATGCGATCCGGCCGGCGCAAGCGGGACTTTGGAACTGTTCGATACCATGCAGATTCACTCGGTATACGTTGCGGAGGCGAAGATCCCCCTGGAAACGGACATCACGACGCCGCTGGGGTTTCTGTTGTCGAATCCCGAACTGGAGCGCACCGCGTACATCGGGTTGCTGCGCGCCGACCGCGTTGCCGAAGACGGCGGCCTGTATATGCTCGAACCCTATCAGCCCGGCAAAATTCCCGTCGTGATGATTCACGGGTTGGTGTCCAGCCCGCTCACGTGGGCGGAGATGTTGAACGACCTGCGCGGCCAACCCGAGCTTCGCGAACGGTACCAGTTCTGGTTCTACCAATACCCGACTGCATATCCATTTGCTTATCCCGCGAGCCAGTTGCGGAACGCGTTGCGCGAAGTGCGGGAGAATTTTGACCCTGAGCACAACGATGCCGCCTTCGACGACATGGTCCTGATAGGACATAGCATGGGCGGCCTGATCGCGAAAATGCTGGTCCAGGACAGCGGCGACGCGGTGTGGGGCGCGATTGCCCGCAAACCCTTGGATGAACTGCATGCGTCGCCCGAGGTTCAAGCGGCCATTCGCGATGTCTTCTATTTCGAACCGCAACCCTTTGTGAAGCGGGTGATCTTCATTTCCACGCCCCACCGAGGAAGCTCGCTGAGTAAGAGCATCCTGGGGACCGCAGTGTCACTTTTGATTGCAGTGCCGAAAACGTTACTCGAAGAAGTGTGGTCTTTTATCGACACCAATCCCGGTGCATTGCGCGAGGACGTGAAAAAGCGGCGGCTGACGAGCATCGCCAACCTTTCCCCGGACAATCCGGTCATCGAGGTCCTGCAGGAGATCCCCATCGCGCCGGAAGTAACGTACCACACCATTGTCGGCAACGTGGCGGAGAAACCGGACGAGGAAATGACGGACGGCGTCGTTCCTTACACCAGTTCCCATCTCGAAGGCGCGGCTTCCGAGAAGATCGTGGAGGCGGGCCATTCCGCGCACTACCATCCGCTGGCGATTCTCGAGGTCCGGCGCATTTTGCAGGAACATCTTCAAACCCTTCCCGCGGCGGCCATGGCGGAAGTGCCGGGTCACTGATTCGGGAGAGGCCGGCTGCAACGAAGCGGCTCCAAGAGACAGAGGAGACCGCTGATGCCGTCCGCACCCCGTAGCCATCCCAACACTTTCCGAGCCTTGTCCTCGTACTGGGCCGATTCGAATCGCATCGACGACCTTTTAACACGCGAAGAGCACGACTTTGTAGCCGTCGCGGTGCGGGAGTTCCGGCGCCGGTTCGGAGACGTAAAACCGACCGTGGTGATGCGGATCGAGGGGGTGATCATGCTCTACGTGCTCGCGCGCCGGGCCGGACTTGCGGCACTTCGTGCGGGCCTCGCGCCAACGGATCTAAACCGGCCGCAGAAAGATGGTAAGACGCCCGCGGCTGATGATGTTTGCAGGGCGCACGATCATCTTCGCAAAGCGGTAAAGGACCTCGAGGACGCAACAGGAGACGGCGAGACGGCAGTGGCGCAAGGGGTCGCGGACCTTCTCCGGCCGCTGCTCAAGGATACGGAAGGGTTGGCGGAGTCCCTGGCGAATGAGGATCGCGAAGCGGGGTCGAATAACGGCCTGCCGTCCCGGCGTCGCGACTCCGTTGCGGCGGGGCCGTGAACCGGATGCGATCGCCACACTACGAACGCGCCCGGCGAGAGTTGAAAACCCGCGGTTTCAGCGACGATGCGGTCCGACAGTGGTTGAATCTGCACGAGCGCGCGCGATTCGCCCATGCATACCTCCCCGGCGCGAAGGGCCGGCCCTGGATGGTGCGGGACTACCAGCGAAAATCCCTCGAATCCTTCGCGCTGCGCAAGGTGCATTGCGATGGTCGTGACGTGGGCAAGACGGCGGAGATCGAAATCATCGCGGCGTGGGCCATGGTCGCATGCCCCGACACGGAGATGCTCATCGCCACGCAGTGTGAGAATCATCTGTTCCCGTTGATGCACCGGCTCGTGCGCCGGTTCCAGACAACACCGGCTTTCGCGCCAAGCCTCGTTGAGTTGCGCCGGTCGCCGTCCTGGTTCCTTCGATTCTCTAACGGGTTCGTCCTTTGGGGGCGCATTGCGGGTCCGCGGGGAATGAATTTCCAAGGGCTTCACGTGGACTGGCAAATCGTGGACGAAGCCCAAGAGATGACCGAGAATTCCTGGGGAGAGTTGTATCAGGCGTTGAACGGGTGCGGCCGCCGCTGGGTGTATGGCGTGCCAAATGGCTTGCGCAATACCTTCTACCGCATGACGCGCATGCCGGACGCGGAACAGTACAACTGGCCGTCCACGCTGAACCCGGATTACACGGCCGAGAAAGACGCCGAGTTAACCCTGCTCTACGGCGGCAAGGATTCGCCCGGCTATCTTCATCGCGTACTCGGACTCCACGGATCACCGGCCCATGCCGTCTTTAATCTCGACCACTATCAGGAATGCGTAGACGACGGTATTGACTTCCTGGCGCTGACTGTGGACGAGCAAGACCCGCTTGATCTGCCGGGCGCCACCGAACCGGGGGAATACTACCTCGGCTGTGATCTGGGCTACGCGCGCGACCCGTCGGAATTCGTCGTGTTCCGAGCCGAGCCGCCGCACTTGACCAACGTGATACGGGTGCATCTTCGGGGCGTAAACTATGCGCGGCAACAGGAGATCATTGTCGAACTGGACGCGGCGTTTGACTTCCGCTCCATCGGGATTGACTGCGGAAACAATGGCCGTGCTGTCGCCCACAATCTCATGGCGCAGGGGCCGTTGTGGTGCGAGAAGGTTCGCGCCTTCGAGTTCGGTTCGGTTTTGGAACTGGAACCGTTGCCGGACGGCCGTCCCGACCGACGCCCCATGAAGACGTTCATGACCGAATTGCTCCAGCGACACTTGGCAGACCGGTCGGTCGTGTTTCCGCGCTTGCCGGACCGCGAAACGCAGTATGCCTCGCACACGTACTCAATCGGCATCAGCGGTCAAGTGCTGTTTGAGAAGGGCAACGATCACATCATCGACGCCGACCGATGCGCCGTGCTCGCCCATTATCTCGACACCCAGCGCGGGACCGCGGCGCCGTCAATTGGCCGTATGCGGCTGGAAGGATTCTGATCTTGCGGTCTCTCACAGACCGTTCAGCACGTTGCTTACCCGCTCGGTGAGCACGTCCGCCGTAAAGGGTTTCTGAATGAAGCGGTCTCCCAGTTGCTCCGCGATAAACCGGGAATCGCGGTTTTCGATATGGCCGGACATGAACAAAATCCGCATGTTCGGCCAAGTCTCAAGGATGCTCTCCGCCAGATCGCGGCCCGAAGGTCCAGGCATGACCATATCCGTCAACACCAGATCAATGGCCGTCCCCTGCCTCTGGAGAATTCGCAACGCTTCACGAGCATTCGGGGCGGCGAGAACCGTGTACCCCTCCTTCTGAAGGATCCGTTCCACGACCTTACGGACCGACTCTTCATCCTCCACAACAAGAACCGTGCCTTCCGCATCGGTTCTCCGATCGCGCGGCGCTGGGGAATCAGCGTCTTCCTCGGTGTGCTCCGCCACCGGCATCGCGATCGTAAAGACCGATCCCTGGCCGGGCGTACTCTCGGCCACGATCTTGCCGTCACAACTTCGGACAATGGCGTACACGGTGGAAAGCCCCAAACCGGTTCCTTGACCCTCCTCCTTTGTCGTAAAGAACGGTTCAAAGATACGGGCGAGGACTTCCGGATCCATTCCCATGCCCGTATCGGAAACGCTGAGGTGTACGAAACTGCCGTCCGGCGCTTCCTGAAGCGCTTTGCGCAACCTGGGCCGGTCCACACGGGTACGCACGGTGATCGCGCCGCCTCGCGGCATGGCGTCGCGCGCATTCACCACCAGATTCAGTAACACCTGTTCGATCTGACTGATGTCCGCATAGATGTCTGGCAACGACGAGGCCAACTGCACGTCGAGCCTGATGTTCTCGCCGATGAGACGGCGCAGCAATTCGTGCATATTCTTGATGATCTGATTGAGATTCACCACGCGACGGCTCGCGACCTGACGCCGGCTGAAGGTTAGTAGCTGCCGGGTCAGGGCAGCGCCGCGCTCGGCGATGCCAAGAATCTCCTCGGCTCCAGACTGCACGGCTTGTGTATCCCCGGGCTGGCCTGCCATCAAGTCGGCGGTGCCCATGATGGCAGTGAGCAGATTGTTGAAATCATGAGCGACGCCGCCGGCCAGCCGGCCAACCGCTTCCATCTTTTGGGCCTGCCGAAATTGATCTTCGAGCTTCCGAAGATCAGTCACGTCGAGCCCGTAAATAAGCACATGCGTCACATTGCCGTTTTCGTCAAGAATGGGTTTGTGCGTGCGAATCCAGTGTTCGACGTCTCCCGATTCAAGCGGGAATCGTTCGTCGAACTGCATCACCTCCTTGCGCGCCACCACAAGATTGACCCACTCGGTGCGTTGTTTGCCGATCTCGGGATTGATCCCGCGGTATTCGCAGTACTCCTCCATCGTCTGCCCGATAATCCAGGATCGTGTTTCCGGGTCTGGAACCGCGCTGGGAGAAGCGTACTCGTACCGGCACGAACTGTCGACCATGGCAATGTGCGCGGGCAGCAAGGCCAGCAGCTCCTCATAGAATTCACGCAGTCGTATCGCTTCCAGTTCGGCCCGGCGCCGCTCCTCGATATTCTGCGTGATGGACAGGATGCAACGTTCGCCATTCAATGTAATGAGCCGCGCATAGAATAGACCGTGAATGACCTCGCCACCCTTCTTGCGGACGCGAATCTCCAACCCATTAATCTCGCCGTCTTGACGTAGCGCATCCACAATGCGCTGCCGGTTCTCGCCATCCGCCCAGAGGCCGATCTCGGCGGAAGTGTGTCCGATGATCTCCTCCCGAGCGTAACCGGTCCGCATAATGAACGCTTCGTTTACATCGAAGAATCGTCCATCGGCGAGCGTAGCAATCGACATGGAGAAGGGGCTGTCTTCGTAGATAAACTGGCGGAAATCCTGCGCATGGGCGCGGCGGGCCATTTCCTCGTCGAGCGCCTTGTACAGCCGTTCATTCTCCGCGAGGAGACTCCCCAGCGATTCCTGAATGGCGTCACATGCCTCTGTGCCGCCGGGCAGATCCTTAACCAGTCTGCTCAGTCCGGACAATTCGGCTCGGACCTTCGCCTCTATATTGTTCTTCTGATTTGTCACCCGAATCCAATCTGGTTTTTGAACTGGCTCTCCGGCTCCTACTGTCGTAATCGATCGTCGCTACCCGTTGGACATTGAGCCCACGGGAAACAGTGACTCGACCCGCGCCGTGCATTCACTCGAAAGCGTCACGTTCGCAGCAGCGATATTCTCCTTCAATTGCGCCACCGAGGTGGCTCCAAGAATGACGCTGGACACGTTTGAATTTGCGAGGCACCACGCGATCGCGATCTGTGTGGCGGTCATTCCCTGCTCTTCGGCGATCGCGGCCAGTTCCTGCGCACGGACCTTGTTGGTTTCCTTCCAGTACATATCCTTGATGACTGCGTTCTGCCGGTCGTCCGCTGCGCGGCTCCCGGGCGGAGCATCCTCACCCGGCTTGTACTTCCCAGTCAACATGCCGTGGGCGAGGGGGGAGAAGGTCACGTTGCCAATCCCCTCGGCTTCGGTCGTTGGAAACAGGTGAGTCTCCGGATGCCGGTACAGGAGGTTGTAGCGGGGCTGGCTGACTGCGATGGGCCGCGCGCCCAGTTCGCGGGAGAGCGCGTTGGCCTGCACGATGAGTGTCGCGGGCCATTCGCTGATCCCCCAGTAGATGATCTTCCCCGCGCGGGCGAGGTCTTCCATCGCCCGCACCGTTTCCTCCAGCGGCGTCGACGGGTCGGGACGGTGGCACATGTAGATATCCACATAGTCCATGCCGAGCCGTTTGAGGCTTGCGTCGCACTGTTCGCGGATGTGCTTTGCGGAAAGACCGCGATCATTCGGGCCGTCGCCCATGGGCGCCCAGACTTTCGTCAGTACAACCAGGTCCGAGCGGGCAAACTCGGCCAAATGCTTGCCGAGCATGCGTTCCCCCTCCCCCATGTTGTACGCATTGGCCGTATCGAAGTAGTTTATGCCGTTATCGTAGGCGAAGCGGATCGTGTCTCGCGAGGTCTCGTCGTCGCAAGTCATTCCGATGGTCAAATAGCTGCCCAGACCCAGCGCGCTGACTCGCACGCCCCACTTCCCTAGCTGTCGGTACCGCATGGAACCCTCCAATCTATTCGTTTGCCATCGTAGCAACCAGAACCGGCTGGCGCAATGACAAGCGTTTACGGACCAAACCGCTCTTGCAACATCGCTCCAAGACGTGTCAACGCACAACGGAAATGTCCGACCCAAGACGTTTGTCCCGTCGAATCAAAGTGGCTATGCTCGCCGTGGACAAACCGTCAACTGTTGACATTCTGGACGGCCTATGAAACCGGAACTGTTTGAATTCCTGGGGATACCGATCTACTCGTACCGGCTTTTGCTGGCTGTTGCCTTCGTTCTATGCACCTTGCTCGCCGTTCGCGCGTCGGAGCGGCAGTCCGGTGGCGTCCGTCTCGTTCCCTTCATGGGGATTTGGGCCTTGGGCGGCGCCCTGTTGGGCGCGCGTACTTTTTACGTTTTACAGTATCGGAGCCCCGCGGAATACTGGACGGCCATGGTCGTGTGGGAAGGAGGCCTGGTGTTCTACGGCGGGCTGTTGGGTGGCGCTGCGGCGGTGGCCATCCACTGGAGACTGCACCGCACCCCTTTCCTGAAGAGTGCCGACGTTGTCGCTCCATATCTCGCTCTGGGAGAGGCAATTACGCGGATCGGGTGCTTCCTGAACGGATGCTGCTATGGCGCGTTGACGCACGTACCTTGGGGAATGCGTTTCCCACCAGGCAGCGTGGCGTACCAGGCCCAACTGGACTCGGGTTTGATCACAACCGCCGACCTGCGCGCCCACGCCTGCCACCCCACGCAACTCTATATGGCGCTTGGACTACTTCTGGTATTCGGATTGCTGCACCCATTGCGTCTGCGCCAGCTTCAGGCTGGATTCACGGTGTGCGGATACCTCCTTCTGTATGGTATTCTGCGTTTTCTCGTCGAATTCTTACGCGGCGACAGCGCCCGTTCGGTATTCGGGATGACCGTCTCACAGGTGATTAGTCTCGCGTTGATCATCGGGGCCGGTTCGCTGTTGGCGAGCCGATACTTCCGGGTCTCTACAACGGAGATTCCATAAGGGTGCACGTGTAGGTGGTGAAAACCGAAGCGTTGCCCCAACCGTCAATCCCGGTGATACGTGGTCAGTCAGCGCCCGGCGCGCACGGAGTATGTACAAAATGAAGCGAGTCCTGCTCATGGTCACCTTGATGTTCTTCCCCAGACTGCTTGCGGCCCAGTCTCTGGACATATCGAGCCTGGAGGGAGAAAGCTGGTACGGGCTTTACCTGAACGGGCAGAAGTCCGGATATTCGATGCACGTGGTAAAAAAGGCCGACGACGGCACGGTCAGCGTGCAGGAGGACGCCCATTTCCGGATGAACATGGCGGGGGTGCCCCAGGACATGCGCATGTTCGCGAACCGTATCTACGCGGCGGACGGCCGGCTACTATCCGTCGAATCGACTATCGATGATGCGAGAAGCACCTCGCGTTTCAACGCGATTGTCGAGGGCGACAACCTGATACTGCGCGCGGACATTGGTGGCGCCGTCACGGAGCAGGAGTTCCCTCGGCCGAAGGAATCGCTGGAGGACGCATTGAAGCAGGTAGAACTGGTTCAAGGCGAGGCCAAAGTCGGCGATGCGCTCACCTTCACGACCTTCGAGCCCATGAAACCGGGAGAAATCAAAGGGCGCAGCGAGATCCTTGCGATCGAGGAGCGCCTGCTCGAGGGCGCGCCGACCAAGGTATACAAAATCCGCACCACCATGGACTTCATGGGCATCGAAACGGTGTCGTACGTCACCGAACAAGGGACAACGCTGGAGGACATCACGGCCGGACAAATTACGATGCGTCTGGAGCCGGAAGAAATCGCCAAGGATGTCGACTACAGCAACGACGTGATCGTTTCCAACGCGGCCATGGTGGACGAAATCATTACCGACCCCCGGACCCGGAATGGTCTCAGGCTGCGGCTGTCGGGACCGCTCTCGCCCGCGCACTTGTTCAACGATGAGCGCCAGTTTCTTACGAAGAACGGGGACGGGTACGAGTTCATCGCCAAAGCGGTAACCCTGGAAGGCTTCGAAACCGCGCAAATTCCCATAACCGATGAAAAGGTGGCGCAGTGGCTGGAGCCGACCCTGTTCGTCCAATGCGATGATCCCCGTATTGTGGAGAAGGCCAAGGAGATTGTCGGCGACGAAACCGATTCACTCAAGGCGTCTGCACTCCTGAGCGAATGGGTCTACAAGAACGTCAATACCATCTTCTCTGCACGGCTGACCAACGCCCTGGAAGTGCTGGACAGCCTTGAGGGCGATTGCACAGAGCACAGTATTCTCTTCGTGGCGCTGGCGCGGGCAGCCGGTATCCCCGCGCGCGAAGTGGCGGGGTTGATCTACATGGATGCGGGTACGCGGCCGGGCTTCTACTTCCATCAGTGGGCGAAGGTCTGGGTCGGCAAGTGGATTGACGTGGACCCAACCTGGAATCAGCCCCTTGCCGACGTGACGCATATCAAACTCGCCGAGGGGGATCTATTCCAGCAGGCTCAGCTCATCCCCATCATCGGACAGATCAAGGTGGAGGTGCTCGACGAAGCGTCCGGCGGTTGAACAAGGTGACGTGGCATGAATGTGCCGACAGACTCTTTACCGCAAGGTAGACGCGCGCGCTGGAGACGCACGCTATTCGCGACGTTGCTTATTGCGCTCACGGTGATCACACTGTTTGTCATCGGTCTTCCTCAGCGTTATGCACTTGAGTATGGGTTGCGCAGCGCGCTGGGAACCAACGTGCGCGTCACGGGGTTGTCTATCGCTCCTTCCGTCCGGATTCGGGAACTGGTCGTCACGGGTGGCGCCGACACGCCTCCTGTCGTGATCCGCGGGATCAACCTTGACTATGCGCTGAACGTCGATTCCATCGTTACCATTTCCACGGTCTATGTTGAATCAATCGCACTCGACTTGCGCCAAAACGAGGACGGCGCCACCAACTACGCTTTTGCACAGCGGCTTCTGCAGGGCGATTTGGAATCCAAACCCAGCGACGAACCGCCAATGGACATAGCGCCTTATCTGCCGGACTCGGTCGTGGTCGGCAACCTGTCCATCTTGTTGGAATCGCCACAGGGCAACCTCTCCCTTGACGGACTCCGGATGGAGGCCGATATGGAATCGGTCCTGGCCATGAATGCCCGATTGCTTGGAGAGAACGTGCATGGCTTCGTCGCCGGTGCCGGTTTGGAGGAAAAGCAGCCGGTCAACGGCTCGATCGACCTCCAGTTCATGCGCAATATGGCCAGCATGGGATTCACTGCGTCCGTCGCTCTCGACGGCATCGCGACACTCGACGGCACGCTGCACACGATTGCCGCCGTGGGTACGACGGCCGCCCAATTGCGCATCGAGGAGGGCCGATTCTTGGACGACCGCTTCGCGGCCCTGTTACCTGGAGGGCTGCGGTTCGAGTCGCTCGATGTGTCGGGGACCGAGGTGACGATGTCCTCGCCCCCGGGCATTCCCTGGGACGTAAACGCGAACATTCACGTCGATGGGAAGGGGATTCGCTATGGCGTCGCGGATCATGAATGGTACGAGGGCGACTTGCAGGTACGCGGGAATTACGACGGCGAACGCGGCGACTTCGAGGCGGTACTGAACAATGGTCAGCGGCTTTCCGTGCTGGTCAGCGGCGAGGTGGAAGACATCCACGTCGCCGCGACCCTCATCGATTGGGATCGCGCGGATCTCGCGGATGCGTTGCCCAAAGACTTCCGGCCCTTGCTTGACGAACTGCCGCACCTCAGCCAGATCGGTGCGTCCGCAGAAGTGCGAACGCAGTGGCCCGCCTATACCGTGAATGCTTCCGTCGACCCGCTCTTTACGCCCGAGGCTGGAGAAGGCGAACGATTTGCCCTGCGCATTGCGGGTGAGGGCAATACGAATGCGGCGCACGAGGACCTGTTTCATGGAAAATTGAACGCCACGCTCGGCGAGGGCGAGTTGAACGTCATCATCGATGCGGATTCCGCGAAGCGTTACAACGGCGACTTCAAGGTTGCCTACATTGACATGGCGCGATGGTTGACGCCGATCCAACAACGCGTGCCCATCGCACCGCCGCCAGGCACGCTGAACGGATCGCTCCGTATCCGGCACGAGGCCGAGTTTGCAATCGAGGGCGAACTCTCCCTTGATGCGGATGAACCGGGACCGGACGTGTCATTGACGTTCACCGCCGCGTCGGAGACTCCGGAATCCATCATTCCAATGACCGGAAAAGGGACCGTACGGTTCCCCACGCTCGAACCTGAAGGGTCCGCGGACATTAACTTCCGAATGACCGACAAGGATCTGTCCGTCTCGTCAGTTCTTTCCAACGTCAATCTCGCTTCCGCAGTATCACTGGTCAATCGCGACCTCATGCCGGAAGGAATGGCAGCAACGCTGACGGGCAGCGCCAATGTCACGCGCGATTCCGAACAGGTTTCCATCGCGTTGAACGTGGACGCCGCGCCCGCAACGATCGCCGGGCTGACCGTACCGGCCGAACAACCATTGCACATCGAAGGTACGTTGCGCGGTCCGGCGGCGTTGAGCGAATTGCGCGCGGAGACGCTGGCATTACGATTGACCGACGATGCAAGGGTAGATATCGGCAACCTCGCGATTGCGTTCTCGCCATTCAAAGTTCGTGGCCACCTCACGGGACGCGTTGATTTCGACTACGTAGGCCCCATCATTGGACTGCCCACCGTGGTCGGTGCGCTTACGGTTGACGCGCCGTTTACGCTGATCGACGGAGTATTGGAGGCGCCGCTACGCCTCGAAGGTGACGGATTCGGATATGGCAAATGGGCCGGACCTTACGGGACCCCCGTTGTACTGACGGGAGACGCACGCTACGCGCTGGATACGCAGTCCCTCGGCATCGGCAACGCAGAAGTGCTCTGGGGAGAAAGCACGCGCATCACGAGCACGCAGGCCGCCGCTGTGTTGAGCCCCTTCTCGCTTTCGGCGCCTTTCGAGGTTGCCACGGATCTTGCTCCCTTGGTTGACCTCCGCTTTCTTGATGCCGCAGACGGCACGGCGACGGCGAATGGCACGCTCGGCATTGGCAGCGGCCAGCAAACACGTGTGGAATACGATCTTGCCGCGCGGTCCCTGACCTTGGCCGGAGCCGTGGCCGCGTTCGGCGGATTGTCGTCCTCCGGCAACCTGGTGTACGGCGAGTCGCTGGACGGACGGGTCCGATTCGCGGCCGCCGAAGCCGCGGCCGCCGGCGCGGTCCTGACCGATCCCCGCGGCATTTGCATGATCGAGAACGGCGTTGCGCAAGCCACCCATGTCGAAGCTTCGCTCTATGGGGGGCGAACCGCTTTTGATGCGACGGTGAATATCCTGGATATGGACGAGGGGGGCCGCCTGGACGCCCATCTCGAAGGGGTCGATTTGGATCGGTTTACCAAAGAATACGAACCGCCGTCTGTCGTGCTCACGGGGATTGCCAACGGAGACGTGTCGCTGGTCTGGGCTGCGAACGGGCTCGCTGACTTGCGCGTCGATCTGGCCTCCGACGAGAACTTTTCCATGAACCGGGAGATCATCGAGAATCTGTTGCTCCAGTCCGTCACCGCGGACATGACCGGCCTCAAACGGCTCAACAAACGCATTCGCGAGGACACCATCGGCGAAGGATCGCAACGCCCCTTCGAACGGGCAGTGGTCTCGTTGTCGCTCGAAGGCGACACTTACGAGGAGCAACGACTGATTGGACCGGTGTCCCTGGAAAGCGAAATGCTCGACCTGTCCATCGACCTGGGCGTCGACCTGCTGGCTATTGCCAGCGCCATGGAGCTCCAGCAACAGGCGCAGCTTGGCGAAGGTGATACGATATCCGCAGAACCTGTACAATGGGAGCTTCCTGGAGAGTCTTCCAATCCCGATTCGAATAATTCGGACGATCCGTCGTCCAGTACGTCAAAGGAGGAGGAATCATGAAGCGTATCGGACTTGCATTGGCCACGACCGTGTCGCTCATCGCCCTCGGATGTGTCATCACCACGAAGCACAAGATCGATGCGCATATCGTGCTCGATATTCGCCATATTCAGGAACAGGCCGACGGGGTGCTCGACTATATCGAAGGCAAAACGGACGAACTACCGGCCGCGGCCCCCCCTAAGGAAAGCATGGGTCCGACGATTCTGGAGCGCGCCTGCTACGCCATGCTCTCCACCCCCGTGGCCTACGCGGCGGAGCTGAAGGAATCTTCGCCCAAGGTCAAGGAACTCGCCGACAAGATGCGTGAGCGTCAGCCCAAGATCGAGGCGCTCAAGAAACAAGGCGCCATCGGCGAAGATAACCGCGGTTATGCCACGCTCCGCGAAAGCGAAGCCATCGCGGATGCCGAGAAGAAGAACGAGGCGCAACAACTGATCGCCGCGGAAAACGCGGACCGCAAAGCCCTCTACCGCGAAATCGCCACAGACAATGCCGACCAGAATGTTACGCTTACCACCGTAGAGCGGATCTTTGCGCAACGCCGTCTCATGCGTGCCGCCGCCGGAGAGGTCTTTCAGTTGCCGCCAGCTGGTGACGACTTTGACAAGTTCAAGGCATCTCCCATGGGCCAGAAGCTCGGCGACGAATGCGCCCCCGGCGCCTGGGTCACCATGAAGTAGGGTTTTCCAATCACACGACGCCGCGCTCTTCATGAGCGCTAGCAACCGAAGCGCCCGGGATTCACCTCCCGGGCGTTTGGGTTTCTGGCGGCCGGCAACATTCAGTCTTCGCCGAAAGATCGTCCGTGTTTGTCCGTGTTCGTCCGTGTGGCCACGGCCAAAACAACAAGGCCACCGCAAAAATACCCAGCAACCCGAGTCCCAACCCAGACCACCGGACACCCACCTGAAAACTTTCGGGGTTAAAACGGAAGCGAATCTCCCGCTCGCCCGTTGGCACCACTACCCCCATGAAATCGCCGTTGACACGCAGAATGGGAAGTACTGAGTTGTCCACCGCGCTTGTAGCGTGCCACCCTTTGTGAAAGCTTTCGCTAAGAATTAGCAGTTGGGGTGTTTCCGCGCGCACGTGTACATGCACGTCCCCCGGTCGCGAAGTCACTAAGCTCACCTCGCCGTCGCCGGGGCGTATGCCAATCGCTTCCTCGACAAGCGCTGTCGTCGCGACGTCAATGGTCTGGATATCTCGCGCCGGAGAATCGCTCACGATTGCCGAGCCCGCGAGATAAACCCGCGAAACCGGATCGCTCACCGGAATCCATCGACCCGGTTCGCGCGTCACATGGTCGTTCATGTAATACCGCGCACCCGGTTTCTCTTTGTAGGCAACCCCGGCCGCGCGCAATGCAGCGTCGCCGGAGTAATCGAGATTGCGCCGCGGCAGCACACCGGCAAGACCGCTGGCCATATCGTACTCGGCCAGAGCCCAACCGTTGCTCTCCGGCTTGCGGCCGGAGTACACGCGATACGGTCCAATGTCGCCAGGCCCAGGAAAGCGCTGAGCGAAACGCTCGATCGTGGTGGGCGTGCTCCACCAATGGAGAAAGTGCAACCCGTAAAGCGACTGGTCCAAGGCGGCCAGCACGAACAAAAGCGGTAGTGCAAACCGAAGCCTGTACGCGGCCCCGGCAACAAGGACCACACAGGCCGTGGTCGCCAAGGGACCCCACCAAAGCAAGGGTGGCGTGGACAAGTCGCCATTGAGCGCTATATCGAGGACACCCCCGTACGCGAGCACGGCGAAGGCCCAGCTTGCGAGCGCAATCGCGACCGCCACCGCGACCGCACTGCGCTTCAGACTCCGGCTGCATGCCCTCTGAAGTTGATCAAAACCGATTCCCGCGATCGCCGCCGTGGCAAAAAAGAAGAGAACCAGGTACCGGCAAGGTCCTTTGAACAACGAAATGAGCGGAATCCAGTTCACGAGGCGGTGGAACCCGGTGTAAGGACCAAACGCTAGGAGGAGAGCAAGTACGGAACCCGCGAGTAAAAACACGACAAGTCTTCGTTGTCCGCCGAGGCGCGGCATGCGCACCAATGCCCAGACCAGCAGGAACGCACACACGGCGCCGCCGTACATGGTGAACTCCTGCAGGTTACCGTAGAAGCTTCCGTACTCGAAGAGGAATGGATTGAGCAGTTGCAGCAGGTTCAGCGGATGGAGCGAGAGGTAATTGCGAAGCGCATCCGCGTCGGCGATGCGATCGGAATTCAGAAGGAAGTCATAGCTCGGAAGCCATTGGGCCGCGCCGATCAGGAATCCGATACCCTTCGCGAGAAACAAGAGGATGGGGGTCCCCCAACGCCGGTGCCGGAACGTCAGTGCCAGCGTATAGGCCGCCTCGGCGAGTCCGATGATCCAGATGAACTGCGGATAACCGAGGAGCAGCTCCGATGCCGTCAGCAATGCCACTGCGATGACAGACCATGCGCGCTGGCGCGGAGTCCTGCCAGTAAACGCGCCATCGATCGCGAGGAGAAGCCACGGCAGATGAACTGTCATCTCGACAAGATGCATATGCGCCGCGCGCAGAATGCCGAATCCGGAGAAGGCAAATAAGAAGGCGGCAAACAGCGCCGCCGCACGGCTCATGGACCAGCGGCGAAAAAGCAGGTAGCAACCCGACAAGATGGCTGGATAGCAGAGCAGCAGTTCGAGATTAAAGGCTACCTGTAGGGGCAGGAACCGGTAGAGCAGGTAGTGCAACGGATGCAGAAATCCACCTTGGCCTTCGCCGTGGATGTAGTGCCCGCACAACACCTGCGGCTCCCACAGGAAGGAGTCCCCGTTACGCAGGCAGTCCTGGTAGAAGGCGCGCGCGGGTAGATGAAAGCCACCGAGGTCAATGTGGGTGTAAACCTTGCCAGTCAGCAAGGGGATAGACAGCGCGAACAGGACCGACGCACAACAGGCCAGGCCGACGCGGAGGAGGATCGTATCGCGGGGGTCGGTTTTGCGGCTTGGTTGTGATGTGGTTGGCACGGGTATCTTCCGGTTAATGGCTGGAAGATTGCCACGGTGAGGCTTCGGAATCCAGTGGAGGGAAGAGATATGGACCTGCGGTCCATGTGGGACATGGGCTGGAAGCCCATGGCACCTCGAATCACGACCTGGAAGGCCGTGCCACCTTCACGTGCCGCCTCTGGCGTCACGCGAAGTATCGGTCAGACCTTGCCGGACTCGATGGCGGCGACGGCTTTGCGGCCGAGCATGTGGACCATGACGATCAGCATGGCAAAGCGTTCGTCTGTGGTGAGCCCCTGTTTGTAGCGGTAGTAGATTTGTTGGACGATGACCGAAAGTTTAAGCAGGGCGAGAACGTAGTAGAAGAGGATACTCGAGATGTCGCGGCCGGTGCGGGCGGCGTAGGCCTCCGCAAGTTCCATGCGGGTCATGGCGCCGGGTTCGGTGGTGAGAAAGCACTGGACCACGTGCATCTCCTCGTCGTCGGCCTGGATCCAATAGCCGAGGGAAGTGCCAAGGTCCGCCAGGGGATCGCCGATGGTCGCCATCTCCCAATCGAGCACGCCGAGAATCTTCGTGAGGTCATCCGGATCGAGCACGATGTTGTCGAACTTGTAATCGTTATGCACGAGCACGGCCCCGGTATCAGCCGGAATGCGTTCGTGAAGCCACGCGATGACACGATCGATCTCGGGAATGTCGTCGGTCTGCGAACCAGCGTAGCGCTTTGACCAACCTTTCACCTGACGTTCCACGTAGTTTTCGCCTTTGTACAGATCGGCAAGCCCGATGGCGCGATAATCCAGCGCGTGCAAATCGGCAAGATTCTCGATGAACGACTGGCAACACTGGCGCGTGAGGCCGGCTGTGTTTTCCAGCCCCTCCGGTTTTCTTGATCGAAGTATCACCCCCTTGATGCGTTCCATGACGTAGAACTGCGCGCCGATAATCGATTCGTCCTCGCAGAACGCCAAGGGGCTCGGCGCGGACGGATACACGGGATGTAATTTCGATAACACCACAAACTCGCGCCCCATATCATGGGCGGATTTCACCTTGCTCCCAAAGGGCGGACGCCGCAAAACGAGTTCTCGTTCGCCCGCGCGCAAAAGGTACGTCAGATTGGAATGGCCGCTCGGAAACTGCTCGACCACGATGGGTCCCTCCATGCCGGGCACAGCATCCGCCAGGTAGCGCGCGAGCGCCTCCGTGTCGAGTTCCTCTCCCTTGCGAACCGCGGCCGTGCCGTCAAGCGGACCCATCATTGGTTCGCCCCCGACTTGATCGTGATGCCGTGACGTTTCAGGATGCGTTTCGCGACCGACTGCTTGTGAACTTCGTCCGGGCCATCGTAAATGCGCGCGGGCCGTTCGTGCCGGTAGAAGTGGGAGAGCACGGAGTCGTCCGTGACGCCGTAGCCGCCAAGACATTGCACCGCGCGATCGACGACGCGCTGCATGGTGTTCGCCACGGTGAATTTGATGAGCGAAATCTCTTCCCGCGCTTCCTTCGCGCCGTGCTGCTCGATGCACCAGGCCGCGTGCAACACCATGAGCCGCGCCGCATTGATCTCTGCGCGGCTGTCGGCGATCCACTGTTGGACCATCTGCCGCGTGCCGAGCGGTACGCCCGGAGCAACTTCGCGTTTGGCCGCGTGGGCGCACATGATTTCAAAACTGCGTTCGCAGATCCCGATCCAGCGCATGCAGTGGTGGATGCGCCCTGGACCAAGCCGTTCCTGTGCGATGGCGAACCCCATGCCCTCGCCGCCGAGCAGGTTGGACTGCGGCACCCGGCAATCGTCAAAGCGAACCTCGCCGTGGCTGGCCCAATCCTCGCCTGCATCGCCCATGACGCCGATGTTGCGCACGTGCTTGTAGCCCGGGTTGTCGAGGGGCACGAGAATCATGCTCGCGCGGAAGTGAGGTTCCTGGTTCGGATCGGTCACCGCCATGACCACGGTGAACGAAGCGCCCTCGGCCGATGACGTGTACCACTTGTGACCGTTGATCACGTAGTCATCGCCGTCTTTCACCGCCGTCGTGCTCATCCATACCGGATTGGATCCCGCATGCTCCGGCTCGGTCATGGCGAAACAACTGCGAATGTCCCCGCGCAACAACGGTTCGAGAAATGTTTTCTGCTGTTCCGGCGTGCCGAACTGAATGAGGATCTCCATGTTGCCCGCGTCGGGCGCCTGGCAATTGAAGCAATAGTGACCGAGCGGCGTGCGGCCCAGCTCTGCGCTCAGAAGACCATGCTCGACCAGACTGAGCCCGAGCCCGCCGTGCTCTTTGGAAATCTGCGGGAGCCACCAGCCGCGCTTCTTGACGTCTTCGCGGATGCGCGCCAGTTCCGGCAACAGCGCCTTGAATCCCCGCGCGTGGTCTCTGCGCTCGAAGGGGTACAGCTCTTTCTCAACGAACTCCCGGACGGCGCCGAGAAAATCCTGCGTCTGTTGCGGTATCGAGAAATCCATGACCGGCTTCCTTTCTGCGGCAGGCCCCGCCTACCGGTACGTCCACAGCATGGGATCGTTGAGATGGGACATGCCATTAAATCCATTTAAGGTGAAGCGCCCGTTTGTGAACAGGAACTCCGTGGTCGAAGCGTTCCGCACCTGCCACACCAGTTCGAGCGTCGCCTCAGGAGTCGTGTTAAGGGCCATACCGAGTGCGACCGCCGTCGGGCCGCCGGAAGTAAACGCGGCGATGCGCTCGCCTTTCTTCGCGCGGTCGAGGATGGACCGGTACGCCGTTGTCACCCGATCCCGAAAGTCAGCGAAAGTCTCTATCGCGTCGTCCCGATACTGTTCGTTGGCCCAGTGCAACATGAGCTTCTCAAAGGCCTTTTGGAAGTTCTTCTCCTTCTCGCGCTTGTCCTGGACTTCCATAAACTTCTGCATGAGCAACAGGACTTGCTCATCCTCCGCACAAAGTTGGGGCATAAAACGCTTCGCCAATTTCTCGACGGCCATCTCCGCGATGGCCTCTTCGATTTGAATCTCAGGAAACGTCTCGCCGGCCTTCGCATAGCATTCCGCGACGATCTCCGCGGAACGGCGTTGCCGCGCCAGGGGACCGGAGTAGACGCGATCGAAGGCGATCCCATGGCGGACCCAGAACTCCCCAAGGTGGCGGCACTGTTCCTCCCCCAACGGGCTCAGTTTGTCGTAGTCTTCCTCGTGAAACGAAGCTTGCCCGTGGCGGACAAGAATGAGAACACCCATTTTGTGCTGAGACTCCAATACGTGCGGTAGACCTTGATTGCAAATTCGAAATCCGAAGCACGAAATCCGAAAACAAATTCTAATAACCGAAATTCAAAAAGACCCGTTCTCGATCAAACCGAAACAACCAATCCTCGCGAAGACCTTGAACCATACCGAAACGCGAATCCTTCGTGGCTTGGACGCCGTCGCCCAAGACGTATTGTCGGAATAGCCTGAGCGCGGCTCCCAAAACCTTGGGCGAGGACGCCCAAGCACGGGATATACTTTCGCGCTTTGAACATTAATCTGTTTCGGATTTCGTGCTTCGGATTTCGAGTTTAATCCCCTTACCTTACGGAATCGACGGAGGCGGGACAAGGGGCTCTCCCGATTCCAGCGAACGGACCACCGCGTCCAGAATAGGCTCAAGGTCGGCCGCGGTCACATGCGAGTACCAGACGTTGTCCGGAAACACCATGATGTTGGGGCCGTCCTCGCACTTGTCCATGCAGCCCGACTGACTGACTCGAATCCTTGAGCGAAGCTGCCGCGCCTTGACCATGGCTTTGAGCGTGTCACGCAGTTCTCCGCCGCCCGCGCTCATGCAGCAGACCCGCTCGCCCTCCGCGCGTTCGTTGGTGCAGACAAAGATGATCTTCTCAAAGGGTAGCGAATTGACGTCCATAGCGCGCCTTCTGAAAGGTAAAGCCGTTCCTAGCCCCAGGATCGATGATGGCGGGATTATACAGAATTCCGTGCCAATCGGAACGTGCCCGGCGGTCACACCCGTTGCGGCCTTTCGAATTTTGGACATTCGAAATTGTTCCGGATTTCGGATTTGGTTCTTTCGCGGCGCCATACCTTGTCCCTCACGATGCCATTCGATATGCTGTGGTCCAGGCGGCAACCGCTGCCATCGACTTCCATCACCGGCCTACGGGGTATCTTATGGCTGAATCCATCGTACTCGGACTCGCGGGTATCGTCGTACTCGGCATTGCCGCGGAGTGGCTGGCCTGGCGCATTCGCCTGCCAACGATCTTCGTCCTGCTCATATTCGGCGTCTTCGCCGGGCCGATCACGGGCCTTTTCGACCCGGATCGCATGTTCGGCGACTTGCTGATGCCGCTGGTCTCCCTGTGCGTCGCCGTAATTCTTTTTGAAGGCGGCTTGACCCTTCAGCTTCGGGAGCTGCGCGCCGTCGGCCGAGTCGTCTGGCTCTTGATTACGGTAGGCGTACTGATTACATGGGTACTCGCGGCGGCGGCGGCGAGTCTCTTCCTTGGGTTCGAAGCCCGGCTCGCTGCCTTGCTCGGGGCCATCCTCGTAGTGACGGGTCCGACTGTCATCATACCCCTGCTCGCGCACGTTCGGCCACGCGGGAAGGTCGCGTCCATCCTCAAGTGGGAAGGCATTACCATCGATCCCGTGGGCGCCAGCTTTGCCGTGCTTCTATTTGAAGCACTGTATCTCCATGCGGACGAAACAGCGACCTTGGTTGTAGCGTTGGGCGTGATTCGCACCATCGCCATTGGGTGTCTGCTTGGCGGCGCGGGGGTCGTCTTTCTCGTCGTCGTGTTGCGGAAGCATTGGGTTCCCGATCATCTGCATAGCCCCGTGGCGCTTGCCGTCGTCCTCGGGACCTTCGCGTTGTCCAACACGCTACAGCACGAATCGGGACTGTTGACCGTGACCTTGCTCGGGGCGATTCTCGCCAATCAACGTTACGTGAATATCCGGCACGTGGTGGAGTTCAAAGAGAATCTCCGCGTTCTTTTGTTGTCTAGTTTATTCATCCTACTCGCGGCACGCCTGGATTTGGACCGTCTCCTGCGGCTTGGTCCAGGTACCGCCTTGTTTCTCGGCGCGCTAATACTCCTCGTACGACCCGCAACCGTGCTCACCTGCACCATCCGTTCCGGCTTGAACTGGCGGGAACGGGCCTTTCTCGCCTATCTCGCGCCACGCGGGGTCGTGGCAGCAGCAGTGGCTTCCGTCTTTGCCCTCCGGCTATCGGAGAACGGCATCGCGCAAGCGGAGGAGATGGTGCCGGTCACATTTTTTGTGATTGCGGGGTTAGTCGGCTTGTACGCGCTGACCGCACGCCCGGTCACGCGGCTGCTGGGGCTTGCGCTACCGGAGCCGAACGGTGTGGTGATTGTAGGCGCGCACCGCCTGGGCCGCGCCATTGGTAAGGCTTTAAAAACCGAGGGCATTCCCGTGCTTGTTATCGATCGAAACTGGGGCAACATTTCCGCGGCACGCATGGAAGGATTGGCGACCTACCATGGCGACGTGCTGTCGGAACACGCCCTGCACGAAACAGACCTCTCCGAGATGGGCAAACTCGTCGCCCTGACGGCTAACGACGAAGTCAATTCGCTGGCTGCGCTACACTTCAGCGAACGTTTCGGTACCACCGCGGTCTACCAGTTAGCCGTAGCTGGCTCCACCTCGGATAGAAGCGAAACGAAAGAACCGGCGTCCCATCTGCGCGGACAGATTCTTTTCAGCAAAGACTTTGGCTATGATGCGCTCGCGCGGCGGGTTGTCGAGGGCGCGGCCATGAAGGCCACCAAGATCAGTGACAAGTTCACCTTCGACTCCTTTCGGGATGAGCACGGCGAATCCGCGACGCCCATGTTTATCGTCACTGAGCGGGGAGGACTGCGCATGATCACTGCCGGTATGGAGGTGAATCCGCAGCCCGGGGACAAGATCATCGCGTTGGTCGATCGCGAACCGGAGGTTGCGTGAATCCTACCGTGACGATCTCGTCTGTGGCCCATGGCGGCTATGGCATCGCCCGCATCGACGGGCAGGTCTGTTTCATCCCCTACGCATTGCCCGGCGATGAAGTGGTGGTGCAGGTTGAACGACGGTCGAAGGGTGTTCTGTGGGGCGCCATCGATCGCATCGTCGCGCCGTCGCCGGATCGGATCGATCCGGGCTGCGGCGTCTACGGGCGCTGCGGCGCATGCACGTGGTTGCATTTCGCCTATCCGGCCCAGGCGGAATGGAAACGGCGGATCGTGCGCGACTGCTTCGAGCGTATCGCCAAACTTCAGGTAGAGGTTACTTGGGCCGACGACCCAGACCGGCGCCTGCACTACCGCACGCGCGCCGAGTTTCACGGCGATGGAAATGGTTTTGGCTTCTACGCAGGCGGCACGCACGACGTCGTCGATGTGGTCACTTGCCCGCTGTGTCATCCACGGCTGAATACGGTGTTGTCCAGGTTGCGCGAACTGGGACTGCGTGGATCGGTCGAAGTGTCCGTGAACCCGGAGAGCGACGACGTTCTTGTATGGTCGACAAAGCAGAGCGCGCCGCTAGCCTCGGCGTATCCGAACGCACAGTGGATCGGTTCGGATGGTCCGCGCGCGCAGTTTCGGTTCGACGGCGTACCCGTGGTGAATGGCGCGTTTTCGCAGTCCAGCCTGTTATTGAATCGTGTGCTGCTGCGCGTCGTCCAGGAGGCGGTGGGCGATTCGGAACGAATTCTCGATCTCTATTGCGGTAGCGGCAACCTCTCGCTCGCCTTCGCGCGGGATCGGTCGGTGGTCGGCATCGATCATAATCGCGCATCTATTGAAGCTGCTCAAGCCGCCGGACAAGGCGAGTACCGCACCGGAGACGAAACCGCTTTCGGTGCCGCGCTCGGCGAGGGGCAGTGGGACGCCATCCTGCTCGATCCGCCCCGTACCGGCGCGAAGCCTGTTGCCGGAGTGCTCGCTGAGTGTCGCGCGAAGCGGGTCGTCTACGTGTCCTGCGATCCGGCCACGTTGGCGCGTGACGCCAAGGTCCTGGCCGCGGGCGGCTGGAAGCCGAACCGGGTCACCGCGGTTGACCTCTTTCCCAACACCTGCCACATCGAAGCCGTGTGCGAATTCCTGCGCGCTTGACGCGTTGCGTTTCGCACGCCTGCCGGGCCTGGTGTATAATCCGCCATCGGTGTGTCCCCACGTATTGGAGAAGATTTATGACAACGCGTCTCTATTCCTTCGTTCCGGCGCTTCTTATACTGGCGTGTTTCCCGGCGTTCGCGGAAGAAGAGCCCGCCCCCGACCTGGCGGACCTTCCGTGGTCGTTGCGGGACCACTACACCATCACCACCGCCGACCAGCAGATGTACATCACTTACGGCGGCGACAACGGGGAGTGGAGTCTCGATATCAAGGGGATCGGTACGGTACTCACCAAGGTGGCGGCAACGATTACCCTGGCGGACGGCTCGGTTATCGATCTGCGCGACCTTGGTGTGGGCGATACTACCCGCTACAAGGAAACGGCGGAACTGGGACCCGGCATGAAGTACACGGTCAAAATGTCCGCTCCGAACGGACTGGGCATCGTGCATTCCTTGACCTACCACGAGACCCATCCGTTCTACGTGGTACGCATGGAACTGACCAACAACGGCTCCGAACCTCTCGAAGTCGCCAGGATTAGCCCGGTCGTGATTGGCCCGGGCGGTTTCGGTAACCTGAGCCTGGAGACGACCGAGAGTCCGCGCCGCTTCGATGTCATCGGCGCCTCGCCCGTGTACACGAAAGTGGGCGACCCCCTCTTTTCGCTTTTCCACGATCCCGTCAAGAACGTCACCTTGGCCGTGGGCGGTCTTCCCGTAGGCCGCGCGAAGACGGGCGTCCACCTGGAAAAGTTCGAAGGCCGGTACCAGGGGCACATCACGACCACCTTCGACCCGGCGGTGACGCTGGCGCCCGGCGCTTCGCTCGCATCGGACCCCGTGTGGATCGCCTTTACCCTGCCCAAGCCCGCCGACGTGGACATGTTCTACGCCTGGGCTCATGCGAACATGCCCGACGCCAAGTCGGAGGGCGTGCCGGAATGCTGGGTCACCGTGCCGGACGGCGAGTCCTTGCCGGAACTGATCCAGGCTGTGAACTTCTGGAAAGGCGCCGACGTTGCCCACGCGCTCGTTCCCGTCACCTGGGAAGGCCGGCCGGGATCGCTGGAAGGCGCTCAGCCTGATTATCCGAAAGACATGGCCAATGCCGCCGCGCAACTCCGTCAGGCGGGAGCCACACCGGGCATCACGCTTGACCCGTTGGCGGTAGTGGACGGGAAAGACGAGTTCACGGCGGTGTCTGCCGACGGTCAACGCTGGCTCAATCCGGCCAACGAACAAGGCAAACAGTTCGGCGTCGAGCGGCTCCGTGCCGTCGCGCGCTGGGGCTTCGGATTCTACGTTGTCGAGCCTTCCCTGATACCGGATGAAGTTCTGAAACATTTCAATCTCACACGTACCCAGGCCAACGACCTCGCCTACGACATGATGGTCGAAGTCGCGGCCGGCGCCCCCGTGCTCGGGGCTTCGGAGGCCACCTTGGGCGCATCGATCGACGAGTGGCTCCTCGCCGCCGCGGCCACCAGCCGCATGGAGGAGTACTCCGTCGTCGTCGGGCCGGTGCGGTTTGATGCGAACGCTGCCGGAGACCTGCCGGACGATGCCGTTACCGCCATGGCGTTTTTTGGCGGGCCCATCGAGTTGGTGGGAAATCCGTCGTCGGGGCTTCTAAAGCAAATCGGCAAGGTGTTTCCCAAACCGTACATCTGGCCGCGCGCCATCGATTCCGGTTCTCCCGCGCCGAAGCTGTGGCAGGTTCACGTACAGCAAAGCCAGGGAGCAGGCGAACGCCTGGCGATCGTGTCGTTCCCCGGCGCGCGGGCCCATACGCCCGCGGATTTGGTTTCGCCTTCGGGTGAAGGACTTCAGACCATGGAATCCAGTGCGGCCGAGTTCCTGGATGCCCTCGGCCGTTAGGATAGCCGTTTACGTGAACGAACGCCGCTGAAAGGATAGTTGTGCCGTACCGAACCATCTCGCGACGTGTCGGCGACGCCGTGCGACTTGCGGAAGTCGCGCAGGTGCTGGTCCGTCACGGCTTCGCGGACCTGGTACGGCGCGTCGGATTGTACGAGGGGGCGCCGGCCAAACTGCTGCGCAGCCTGCATCTCATCGAGCAGGCTCCTGACGTGCCGGAGACGATGGGCGCGCGCTTGCGGGCCGCTCTCACGGAATTAGGGCCGACGTTCGTTAAGTTCGGTCAAATCCTGAGCACCCGGCCAGACGTGCTCGGGCCGGAAGTCTGCGCCGAGTTGAGCGACCTCCAGGACCGAGTGGCAGCCCTTCCCTTTGAAACGATGCGGCCGGTCATTGAAGCCGAACTCAAGGGAAGGCTCGAGGATCACTTCAGCACGTTCAACGAAACACCCGTCGCCTCCGCCTCGCTGAGCCAGGTCTACCGTGCGCGCACCCAGTTGGGCCGGGAAGTTGCGGTCAAAGTGCAGCGTCCGGGAATCCGGAAAACGATTCAGTCGGACCTGAGCCTCATGCGCGGTTTGGCGGAATGGATCTCCGAGCACGTCAAGGAATTGCAGTGGATCGATCCCGTCGGGACCGTGGAAGAGTTCAACCGCACCGTCATGCGGGAACTCGATTTCACGATCGAAGCCCACATCATTCAGCGCTTCCGCAAGAACTACTCCGGCGAGACGGCGGTCTTCGTGCCGCGCGTGGAGACCGACATTTCCGGTCCGCGGATGCTCGTCATGGACTGGATTGACGGTGCGCGGGTGGATGCTCTGGACCAGTACGAATCCCGCAATTGCATCCCGCGGACCGTTGCGGCCAACGGCGCAAACACGCTATGCCGGCAGGTCTTCGAATTCAACCTGTTCCACGCCGACCCCCATCCCGGCAACATTCTCGTGACGCGAAACGACCAGATCGCGTTTCTGGATTACGGCATGGTAGGGCACTTGCAACCCCACGATGTCGATGCCATCGCCGATTTGTTGCGGGCGGTCTTCGAAGAGGATTCGCCGCGCTGCGTGGACGCGTTGCTCAGGTTCACGGTCGCCGGGGAGACCGAGCACCGCGCGGAACTGGAACACGACGTTGCCGAGTACATCGCCTTCGAAGCCCGCTCAGTCATGGGCAACGCGGACGTCGGCAAGGCGCTCGACCAAATCACAAACATTCTGCGGCGGCACCGGCTGCAGCTTGCCCCGCGCTTTTCCCTGTTGCTGAAAGCCATGGCGACCATCGAGTCTACCGCAAAGACCCTCGACAAAACGCTGGACATGGGACCCGTCATTCGCCCCTATGTGGAGAACATCATCAAGCAGCGCTTTGCCCCGGTGCGGCTCGCCAAGGAAAGCCAACAGACCCTCGCCTCGGCCATCCGCATCGGCAAAGAGATTCCCGGCGAAGTGCAAAGCCTGGTGCGCACGTTCCGCAAGGGCAAGTTCCGGATTCAACTCGATCACGAAGGGCTCGACCACCTGGCCAACGTCACCGACCGGGCCAGCAACCGGATCGCCTTCAGCCTGATCGCCGGGGCCCTGATTGTCGGTTCCAGTCTGCTCATCTCGTCCGACATCGGAGCGCGATCGCTCGGCTACGCCGGATTCACCTTCGCCGGAGTCCTCGGAATCATGCTGCTAATCTCGATTCTGCGCTCGAAGAACTATTAGCATTAGCGGCTTCGGTGAGTTCCCTTTTCAGGTCGGACGAGACAGGCCCTCCAACGGACGGCAAACATGTGAGCCAGAGATTCTGAATGGATGTCCGTGTTAAGTCCCCCTTCGAAGGGGGATTTAGGGGGATGTTTCCCGAAGAACCGGGATCAGCTATCGGTTGTTGCAGGAACAAACATGCTCGAGATCAAGTCCCACGCCAAGATCAACCTCTACCTCGACGTGCTCAACAAACGGCGCGACGGGTTCACCAATATTGAAACCATCTTCCAGACCGTAAGCCTGGCGGATACGCTCCTGCTCGAACCACGGCCGGAAGAAGTCACCATGGAGTGCACCATGCCCGGCGTGCCGACGGACGAGTCGAACCTCGTCATCCGCGCCGCGCGATTGCTACAGCAGGAAACCGGTTGCCGCGCTGGCGCACACATGCGGCTGGAGAAACGCATCCCCATGGCCGCGGGACTCGCAGGAGGTTCGGGGAACGGTGCCGCGGCCCTGGCCGGACTGAACGATTTGTGGGGCCTTGGCCTATCGATGCCGCGCCTGGAACGCCTGGCTGCGCGGCTCGGATCGGACGTGCCCTATTGCCTCCATGGCGGCACTGTCGCCGCGACCGGACGGGGCGAGCGCATGAAGCAACTGGGCCCGATTCAGGAAACGTGGTTCGTCCTGCTGCACCCCGACCTGCACGTGAGCACGCGCGACGTGTACACCAGTCCGGACTTGGCACGCAGCGCCGAACGGCCATTCGCCGGATCGACGCCCGCCTTTCGTCGCGCCATCGAAGCGGTAACCGAAGGGCGCCTCGCCGATGCACTATTCAACCGCATGGAAACGGCCGCTTTCCCCATGCACCCCGAGTTGGCGGATTGGAAGCAACAACTGCTCGACTGCGGCTGCAACGCCGCCATCATGAGCGGCAGCGGCCCCACCGTCTTCGGACTCTGCGCGTCGCAGCAGCACGCGGAGTCTGTCGCCGGACAAATGAGCGGGATTCGCGTGTCGGTCGTCCATAGCGTGGACCGGGCGCTTGAGTTGATCTAAATTCGAAATCCGAATCTCGAAATCCGAAACAAATCCGAAGGACCAAAACCCTAAACGTGACCGTTCCGGTCGGCTGGCGGGAGACGGTCACCGTGGCAGTGCGCGAGTCGAAGGCTGAAGCGGAGTTCGCCGCTGGCACCAACGAAGGTTATGAATACTGACCGAACCAGAAACTCCTGCGATAACCGATAAACGCTGTTGAGGCCCGTTTCGGTCATTCGAATTTATAACATTTGAATTTGTTTCGGATTTCGAGATTCGGATCTCGAATTTGTCTTCTCAGTTTCGCCCCACCGGATTACCGACCGCATTGGTGGGCTCGATCACTTCGACTTTATCGCCAAGTGATTCGACCAAGTCCGGAAGATCGTAAACCCGTAACGCCCCGTGTACGACGTTTTCGTATTGCCGCTTCGTCTCCGGCGTGCGCACGACGCTGGACCAGGACTGCAGCGAGCGAGTCAGCGTGACGCGGCTGAACAAGTCCGGCTCCAGCGCAGCGGCGTGAAGGGCCGGCGGTCCCGCGACGTCCTGCGCCAAGAGCACCACCTTACGCGCCGCGCCAGCGTTCTCGTAGGTCGCCGCGAAACGGGCGCAGACCAGCGCGTCTTCGGCGCGCATGCTCAAGATGGGCTTGTCGAGCAGGTACGCCAGCGATGTGGCCTTGTAGCCGGGGCCGAAAGCGTGGTCCCAACCTTCGCCGTGGGTCCAGTTGGACGTGGTTTCGCCAAGGCCGCGAAGGTCCGCAGCCACGACGACGTACCCGCTGCGCGCGAGCTGAGCGAGCGAGTCGTGGTCGAGGTCCGCCTTGCCATTCGCGAGGACCAGCATGGCTTCCCCATTGACCGCTTCGGGGAGGTAGACGACTGCAGGAAGGTGTATTCCGAGTTCTGGCGTCAGCACCACATGCCGAACGGTGCAGCCGTACTCCTTCGCCTCGTGCGCCACAACGATCTCGGGCTCCGGAAGTTCCGCCAGAGGCCGAATCCCCGTCACGTCGCGCACCTGCGAGATGAGGTTATCTTTTGGAGCGGCCTTGCGCGACTCCGCGAGTTGCGCGTCCACCTCCGCGTTGATGTCGAATACCGATCGCGCACCGTCCAGCAACAGGACCTGCCCTTGCGGCGTGACCTGCACTTCGGCATCCGTCAAGACGTCGACATCCCCTTCAACCACGGGCTCATCGACCCCTTTAAGCCAACGCAACATCCACCGAGCCATGGCCTGGCGCAGCAGGATGGTGAACCCGTGTTGCTCGTCCGCCTCGGCGAGGTTTACCCGCTCTTCGTACCCAAGCTTGGTGTAGGCGCGTTTTGCGACGCGGAAGCTGTCCCACACCCCGGCAATAGGAAAAAAATCCTGCGTGGCGCAACAGATGAGCGTGGGCCGCGGCGCGCGCATGAGCAGGAAGTCGCTGTGGTCCATCCCAAACGCGAGGGCGCCCGCGATGTTCTGTTCACCGTCATGCGGACCATCCTTGATAATAAGGTTCTTCAACGACGTGATGTAGCAGCT
Source organism: Candidatus Hydrogenedentota bacterium (assembly GCA_045863335.1). Classification (GTDB taxonomy): domain Bacteria; phylum Hydrogenedentota; class Hydrogenedentia; order Hydrogenedentales; family SLHB01; genus JAHDWY01. The sequence continues at coordinate 60,070 of BTVY01000023.1, forward strand.
CGGCGCGGCGCAGACCACCCGTTCGTCGAGCGCCATGATATAGCTGGTCAAGGTGCCGCCGCCGGAGTTGCCGGTGCATCCAATGCGTTCCGGGTCGATGTCGTCGCGACTGCAGAGGTAATCGATCCCGCGAATGCCGTCCCAGATGCGGTAGCCCGCCACGTTCAACCCAAGGGGTATGCTGCCCACGGTGACGATGGTGTGTTCGATGGTCGATCCGTACTTCTGCTTGCTGTTCTCGTCGAGCAACTGGCTGCGCTCGCCCTGACCGATGGGGTCATAGATCATCGCCGCGATGCCGTTGCGGGCAAGAAGTACGGCGGCCCGCTGGTAAGCTTCCGCAGCCTTACCGTTGGCGTCGTGTCCGCAGGGCACGAGCACGCCGGGATAAGGCCCTTCCGTCAGCGGCAAGTAGATGATGGCAGTCACATAGAGACCAGGCCGGCTCTCGTAGAGGATCTTCTCGTACCGGAATCCGTCGCGGGTTTCGCCCGGGAATACCTGCGCATTCAACGGAGTCTTCTCCGGCCAGCCGCCAAGTTGTTGAACGAAGAATTCGCGCATGCGCTGTCCCCGCGCGAGGATGCTCTCCGGCGTCGCGAGATCCTGCTCCAGCACCTCGGCGCGATTCTCAAAAGCGTCGACCATCTCGCCGCGCAGGTAGAGCGTCATCACTTCCGCGGGTGACGCACCGTTGGGCAGAGGCTGGAGGATCTGCGCTCCGGGGTCCGCACCCAACGTTGCTGTTAATACTGTTACCGCCGCCATCCACATGGTCTTTCCTCCAACGTTTGCCGCGCCAATCTCAGAATTGTAGGGAGCGCGAGGACGGGCGGTCAATGGCGAGAAGGAAATACGTAATCCGAATTTCGGAATCCGAAACAAATTCGAAGGACCAAAACACGAAACTGGGGGGCCGAATCGTTGGAAGCGTGCTCGTTGCACATCCGATCGGTACAATGGTGCGGACCTTTTGAAACGAGTACCACGACTTGCGGGGGTTCCATCCATGGCGCGTTCGATTTGGATTCTAGTGTTGACGTTGGGTCTCTGGTCGGGCGCGGCTTGGTGCCAGGCCGTGGAGGATGCGCCCGTCCCGGAGAAGGTCTATCAGGGCGACCTCATCGCCTATCCCGGACCGTGGGCCTTTGAACTGGGGCGTCCGCACATCATCCTCGTAAGCGACGAGGAGTTAGAATTCCTCTCCGACCCTGACAAGGTCTTCAATATGACCACGGGCCGCAACCCGCGCGAAGACTCGCTGCGATCCATTTGCGAACGCGCCCAGGCCGCCGGGCATCCGACGCTCGTCATCGCATTCGACCATTTCTTCAGCCAATACCGTCCCGGCCAGGAAGGGAAGCCGCGCCGCCTCACGCCGGACATGGACGAGTACGTGGAGCGCATGACCGCCATCGCGAAGTTCGCCCAAGGCTACGGGCTTGGCCTGGAGCTGAGCCTGTTGAGCCCCCTCGAAATCGGGCCCGCCTACCGCGCCGCCACGGGCGAGTCGGGCGTATGGATGCATTACCGGAAAGGCGTGCGCGACCCGGAGACCGGCGCGTTCAGCGTGCAGCTCTGGCAACACCAGCGCTGGTCCAACAACAAAGGCCCCATCGACCTCGAAGATGCGGGCGTGCGTGTGTTTGCGTTCAACGAGCGCGGCGTCCGCGGAACGCCGTACCGCGTCGTCGATCCCGCGTCCATCATTGAGATTACGGACGTGGCAAAGGTGGAGCCGTGGGACGGCGCCGTTCGCACTGCCGGCGACTTCCGCGCGCGGCGGGTCCGCATCCATGGCGAAGGACGCACGGAGATTGGCAATCTCGATCGCGTGCTGGTCGTGCAGGTTTACCGTACGCCGGAGATGGACTATTTCAGCGACCAGGCCCTGCCCTTTCTCAAAGGACTCATCGACAAGTACGCCGACGCGGGCGTAAAACTCAACGGCCTCTACTCCGACGAGATGCACATCCAGCAGGACTGGGGGTACTTCAACCACCACGACAACGGCGAATTCGCGGTGCGCTACGTAAGCCCGGGCATTGTGAACAAGTTCGCGGACCGCTATGGCGAGGAGTACCGCGACTTCGCGAAGTACCTGGTCTATTTCTGCTACGGCCAGGAAGACACCATGCACGATCTCAGCGCGAAGCAAGGCGTCATGCACGCCTTCGGCGATTCGCCGGAAGCCATCGCACAGACGGCCTTGTTCCGCGCGCGGTACTACCACTTCCTGCAAGATGGCGTTGTCGATCTCTTCGCTGCGGCGAAGGATCATGCCGAACGCCGCATGGGACATCGCCTCCACGCGCGCGCCCACGCCACCTGGGCTGAGAGTCCTACTATCGACAAGTGGAACACGGGCCGCCTGCCTCATGCGCGGAATCAGTACGAGTACACCTCCAACTTCCTCTGGTCCGATACGGTCCACCAAGCGACCTCGGCCTGTTACGACTACTTCAAGTGGGGCGACTTTCTCACGGGAAACGGCAACGACCACGCCGAGGGCGGCTGGCTCGACCGAAACTATTTCGCCATGGCGCTCGCGTGTTCGACGGGAATTCTGAACGAGGTGCCCTACTCCTACGCCGCTCATTGGGGTATGCCGCATGAACTGGCGCAACGGCGCCACGCCTTGGTCGACGTGTACGGCGCGGCGGCGTCGCCTCCCTTCATGCTCGTGGAAGAGGCGCAACACCGCGACACGGACGTGCTCATGCTGTATCCAATCGACCTCGTTGCGGCGGAAGAACGCTTCGGAAGCTGGATGACGCAGTACGGCTACGCGAACTACATCACCCAGGCGAAACTGCTCGAACGCGGCGTCGTGAAGAATGGCGCCATTGAAGTTGCTGGACGACGGTTCACAACCCTCGTCACGCTCTTCGAACCCTTCCCGAGCCCGGCGCTCATGACCATGATGAACGACCTCGCCGCGCAAGGTGGACGCGTGATCTGGTCGGGTCCACCGCCGGTGCTGGACGCCGAGGGCAGTCCGGTCACGGCCGCGTGGAACGATCTCTTCGGCGTGGAATCCACGCCTGAACCCGGTGACGGGCTTATCGTCCCGGGCCGGGAGATCCAATTCGCAGGACCCCTGGCGCAGGTGCCCGCGCAAGCGATTCTGACGGACTTCATCGTGGACCGCATCTATCCCGTGACCGCGCGTGAAGGTGCCGCGGTCGCAGCAACCGTGCAGGACTGGACCGTCGGCGCCGTGCGGGCCACCGAATCCGGCGGCAGCCTGACCTATCTTGGGTTCCGCCCTCGTGACGATCAGGCGGCCAGCCTGGGCTATGAAACCCGCACTTGGTTCGAGGTGCTGAACGCGCTTGGCGCCTATCCCGCGTCGGGGGCCTTCGAAGGTATTAACGACAATCCCGACTACCTATCGCGCACGACCGAGTACCTGGTAGGCCGCTTCCCGAACGGTACCGTCGCAATCGCGCCCCACTTCCGCGCCATGGAAGAAGGCTGGCCCGGCGGGTTCGCGCGCAACGAAGAAGAGGACGCCGCGTATCTCACCGCAAATCCTCCGCCTTCCGACGCGCTGCAATTGCGGGACTTCAAAGCCTGGGGTCATACGATTACCTACGAAGGTACGGGCGCCATGGCGTTCCGCCTGGACGACACGAACCGGCTCGTTGCCTTTGCCGGGTCCGGCTCCAACGCCGTCACCCTCGACGGTCAGACGCACACCTTCACCGACGGATCGCTCGCGCGTGTGGCGTGGGCGCCGGTCGCCGAAGCGCGTAAGGTCCCCGGCGGCGCTCTGGTTCAAATCCTCGCCCACGGCAACGGCACGCTGCGCATTCCCGCAGCCAACATTCCGGCTGACGCGGTGGTCGTAGCCCAAGGCGCCACACCGGGCAGCCGCGGCGCGGTGGTCGAATCAACGCGCGAGGGCGACTATCTGCTGGTGACGATCGGGCCCGGATCTTCCGGCCGCTGGCTGTTTGCCGGTCCCGCGAGTCCGGCGCCGACGGCTTCCTAGTCGCCCGCCAACCGGATGGCGTCTTTACAACCGCCTCCAATGTGTATTACGATTAGAATATTCGTAATACGTTACGTCAGTCGATACTTGAGGACCACCATCTTTCATGCATCTCGCGGAAGGCATCGTACCCTTGCCCGTGCTCGCCGGCGGCGCTGTACTCGCCGCAAGCGGAGTCGCCATCGGATTGCGCAAGCTGGACGAGGAACGAATCGTGCCGGTCGCGGTGATGGCATCATCCTTGTTCGTGGCGTCGTTGATTCACGTGCCGGTTGGACCAGCCTCCGCGCACCTTGTCATGAACGGACTCGCAGGACTCATCCTGGGTTGGGCGGTGTTCCCCGCCATGCTGGTCGCCCTGTTGTTGCAGGCGCTGTTCTTCGGCTATGGCGGCTTGACGACGCTCGGCGTCAATACGCTGAACATGGCCCTGCCGGGCGTGCTCTGTTTTCTGCTCTTGCGCCCGCTGATGTATGGCGGCCGTTCCGTTTTTGTCGTGGGCTTTTTCGCGGGTGCGCTCGCCGTCGCCCTTGCCTGCACGATGCTGTGCCTGACCCTGCTCACCGCCGGCCGCGGTATCGTCCCGCTCGCCCAGGGCGTCTTTCTTGCCCACGTTCCGGTGATGCTCGTCGAAGGTCTCGTCACCGGATCGGCCGTATCGTTCCTCTACCGGGTGCGGCCTGAGACGTTTGCCCTGTGGTCCAAACCCGAATGGAGCGCCGCTCATGCGCCAGTGTCTTGATCGATACGGTTTGATGCGGGGTTTCGCGCTTACGTTTTTGCTGGCTGCTGCTGCGCCGTTGGCGGGCGCACATGCGTTGCATCTTTTTGCCTCCGTCTCTGGCGATCACATCGAAGGTAAGGCGTATTACTCGGACAGTCCGGCCGCCGGCATTGCCGTCACCGTACTCGGGCCTGATGATGAAGTCCTTGCCACGGTCCGTTCGGACGTATCCGGCACCTTCACATGGCATCCAACGAAGCGCTGCGATCTCCGATTCGTCGCGGAAACGGAAGACGGTCATCGAACCGTATTCACTATTGCGGCGGAAGAATTACCCGGATCGCTTCCCCCCCCGGAACCGGAATCCGTGCCAAGCGTGGTCACAGCAACAGATGGATCAGACGGATCCGACCGATCCGACCGATCGGTCCGATCGCAAAACAGCGGCCCGTCCCCTGCCGATCTCGAGCGTCTTGTTGCGGAAGCCGTGAGTCGTGAAGTGGCCCCCCTCCGCGAGCAACTGGATGCCGCCGCGCACCGCACCCAGCTTCGTGATGTCATCGGGGGCATAGGCTACATCGCCGGCGTTGCCGGACTCTTCGCGTTGTGGAAACGCCGGACGAGCCGGAGCGATCGTTGACGTGTTTACCGATGCCTTTCTCAATATTGAATCGCCCATTCATCGCCTCGACGCCCGCGCGCGCGTGGCCGCCGCGATCGTTCTGTCCATTGCAGTCGCTGCTGTGGCCAGTCCGGCGGCATTGGCGCTGGGCCTGGCGGGTGCGATTGCGCTGGCCGTCGCCGCCCGGCTGCCGCTTCGACCCACATTGCGGCGGCTGCTTCCCCTGAATCTTTTCCTGGCCATACTCGTCTTGCTGTTGCCCCTGACCACGCCGGGCCCCGCACTCTTTCACGTGCATACCGCGGCATTCACGTGGCCGGGACTTCTTGCGGGCCTGGCAATCGCCGCACGCGCCAACGCCATCGTACTGATCGTCACCGCGCTGCTCACGACGATGGAAGCCGCCGAACTCGCGCGCGCACTCCGGTCGCTTCGCGTGCCGCCCGCGCTCGTAACGCTCTTTCTTTTGACGGGCCGATATGTCTTCGTGCTGCAGACCGAATACCAGCGCCTTCGCCGCGCCATGGGGGTGCGCGCTTTTCGGCCGCGCACCAACCGTCACACCTTGCGCGCCTTGGGCAATCTCGTCGGCATGCTCGTTGTGAAGGGATTCGACCGCTCGGAACGCGTGTACCAGGCCATGAAATGCCGCGGTTATACAGGAGTCTTCCCCACGCGCGAACCGGCGCAGTGGGCGTTGCACGACGCGGTGTTTGGCTGCGGGACCGCAACGTTCGTCATGGTGATGCTGTGGGCGAACTCGCTGTAAACGGCGCCTGCGTCGTCCTGGACGGTGTGACCTTCGGCTACGGCCCGAACCGTCCAGTACTCCGTTCGCTTGACCTTACACTGCGCGCGGGCGAGCGCGTGGGGTTGATTGGCGCAAACGGTTCCGGCAAGACCACCCTGCTGCATCTTCTCGTCGGTCTTCGCAAACCGTCCGCCGGAAGGATCACATGCTTTGGCACGCCCCGCACCACGGAATCGGATTTTCGGGACCTGCGCAAACGCGCCGGACTGCTCTTCCAGGATTCCGACGATCAACTCTTCTGCCCCACCGTCGGCGAAGATGTCATGTTCGGACCGCTGAACCTCGGCAAGACGCACGCGGAAGCGCGTGCGATCGCGTCTGAGACGCTGCGACGGATCGGCCTCGCGAACTACGAATCGCGCGTTACTTACCGTCTCTCTGGCGGTGAAAAACGCCTGGTCGCTCTCGCCACGGTGCTCGCCATGCAGCCGGACGTGCTGCTCCTCGACGAACCCCTCACCGGCCTTGACGAGGAACACGAAACCCGCATCACCGAGATCTTGCTGGACCTTCCCCAGGCCATGCTTATCGTCTCCCACAATCGCGAGTTCCTCGCGCGCGTCGCACAACGCACCTATGTACTACGAAACGGATCGCTGGAAGAATAGGCACACACTTTTGAAATCCTCACGAACCGGGTGTATAAGGCAATCGGAATTCAGTCCCCACCCTGTGCGCATCTGAATTTCATTTCCACACGCGAAGTTGAAGTAAATGCAATTCAGAACTACAAGGATCGTCCTTTCATGAGAACCACTCTTGTCATCGCCCTGACCGCATTCGTGCTTGCCGCCGCCGATGCCGCAGAACCCCTGCTCATGCGCGCGCCTTCCGGCGAAGCCTATGTCGAGCTGAACGAAACCGGCCGCACCATCCTTCCGAACGGGCGCTTCATCACACCCACCGGCACGATGATCCGCGTGCAGCCGCACCCGTACGGCCTGACCATGAGCGAGGACGGACGCTGGGTAGTGGCGGTGTGCAGCGACGATCCTCAATTGGCCATCCTCGATCTCGCGAACCCTGGCGAACCCCTCCTCTCGCACATCCCTGAAAACCTCGGCGAAGGCGAGGGCGTGCTGGACGCTGCCTTCATGGGCGCCGCGGTCGACCCTGCAAACAAGGTGGTCTACATCGCGGGCGGCGGCGACTGGAGCGTCGTGGCCTTCGACCTGGAAACGCGGGAACGCCTTTTCCGGATCGACTGCGCCCACGAGAATGAGGACGGCGATTTCACCTTCGGATACACCGGCGACCTGCGCCTCTCCGCCGACGGGAAGACGATCTACGCGGTCGACCAGTCGAACTTCCGCTTTCTCATTATCGATGTGGAATCGCAATCCCTGCGCAAGTCCATCGGCGTCGGGCGGTACCCCTTTGGGATTACTTTGTCGCCGGACGGCAAGAAGGCCTACGTCGCCAACGTGGGCATGTTCGAGTACTCCTACGTGCGCGACGAAAAGGGCGGTATCGCTTCGCTCGAATTTCCTCCGTACGGCGTGCCGTCCAAGGATGCAAAGCGCGGCGTGGAGATCGACGGCAAAAAAGTCGAAGGCCTCGGCGATCCCAATGACATTCGCGGCATGTCCGTCTGGACGGTCGACATCTCCAAACCCGGCAAGGAGAAGGTCGTCGGCAAAACGAAGACCGGTCATCTCGTGGGCGAGAAGCTGGAAGACTTCCCGGCGGTGGGCGGCAGCAGTCCAAATTCCATGGCCGCCACCGAGAAGTACGTCTACGTCTCCAACGGCAGCAATGACAGCATCAGCGTCATCAATCCCAAAAGCGGCAAGCGGCAGCACGACATCGATCTCGTGCTGGATTCCCGCGTCAATCACATCCGCGGCATGATCCCCTTCGGCGTGGCGCTCTCGCCGGATCGGGAGATCCTCTATGTCGCCGAGGCCGGTATCAACGCCATCGGTGTCGTGCGTCTGTCCGACGAAAAGGTGCTGGGCCATATCCCGACGGCGTGGTTCCCGAGCAAGCTTGCGGTTTCGCCCGACGGTAAGCGGCTCTACGTGGCCTGCGCGAAAGGCATCGGGTCGGGACCGAACGCGGGCCCCGGACACAAGGCCGGCGACCCGACCGGCATCGGCGCGCTTATGCGGGGGTACATCAACATCATCGATCTCCCGCAATCCCAGGAAGCACTCGACGCCATGACGCGGCAAGTCATCGAAAACAACGTGGAGTTCTATGCCTTGTCCGATGACACTCGCCCGCAGGGACATCCCGTCCCGCCCGCGCCCGGCACGTGGGAAAGCCCCATCAAGCACGTCATCTACGTGACAAAAGAGAACCGGACCTATGACGAGGTCTTCGGCGCGCTGCCGGGCGGCCGCGGCGACGCGGAATTATGCCGGCTTGGCAGACCTATTGACGTCTCGAACAAAGACAATTCGCGCACGGTGAAGGATGTCGTGCTCATGCCGAATCACGTGGCCCTCGCAAAACGCTTCGCCGTCAGCGACAATTTCTATTGCGACTCCGACCACTCCGTCGACGGCCACCGCTGGCTCGTCGGCACCTACCCCAACGAGTTCATGGAAGCCAAGATCGGCGAAAACGCCAAGGGCGACGGCCCCGGCAACCACATGTTCATCGGCTCGTCCGGCGCGATTTATCCGGAGGACTACAATGAGGCGGGCGCGATCTGGGAACACTTCGCGCGGGGCGAACTGCGCTTCCGCAACTACGGTCTCGGTTTCGAGTTCAAGCCCCAACTCGAAGAGCAGGAGTACAAGTACACGGGCATCCGCCTGCCCATCAACTATCCCATGCCGGAGGTCTTGTTCCAGAACACCTCGCGCGAATTCGCCACCTACAACACGAGCGTGCCCGACCAGTTCCGCATGGACATGTTCCAGAAGGAATTCGAAGAGCGCTGGCTCAGCGGCAAAGAAGAATTCCCCGACATCATCACCATGATGTTGCCCAACGACCACGGCGCTGGCGAACGGCCTGACGACGGGTATCCCTTCTGGGGATCCTACATGAGCGACAACGATCTCGCGCTGGGCCGGCTCGTCGAACTCATCAGTCACAGTCCATTCTGGAAGAACACGATCATCATGGTCACCGAAGACGACGCCCAAGGCTACCGCGACACCGTCGATGCCCATCGCTCCATCTGCATGGTCATTGGACCCTACGCAAAGCGGGGATATGTTTCTCACCAACACGTGAGCATGTCGAGCATGCTGAAAACCATGTTCCTTATTCATGGCTTGCCCGCGCTGAACCAGTACGACGGATTCGCCACGGACCTCGCCGACATGTTCACCATGGAGCCCGCGAACGCCGAACCTTACAACGCCCTTCCCGTGAACGCGGAGATCTTCGATCCGCAGAAAGCCTTCGATCCCCTGGACGAAGAGTTCGACTGGGAAGCCGCTACCGAGTACACCTCGGTCGACGACCAGGAATACCTCGACACCGATCCCTACGGCCACAGCGGCGAGTCCGGCCACGTGGCCCGGACGGAGTAGCAGGCCGTATCTCTCCAACTAACAATAGGCTTGATACGTTGAATAACCCGTGACTGGAGACGATATTTCTCAAAATCGCTATCGGGATCGGGATCGAAATCGTGCGGCACTTCGATACCGATCCCGATAGCGATACCGATACCGATGAGGCCGTGAACGCGAACCGCAGTCGTTTCCAATCATGGACATCACCCCCGCCATTCGATAGGATAAGGGGAATCGAGACGAACGGGCGCATTCCGCCAATCCAGGAAGGGACGTGCAACGATGAGACTTGGCATGGTGACCTACAACATGGGCAAGGATATGGACCTGCCCACGCTGATCAAGTTCTGCGAAGACACTGGATTGGGAGGCGTGGAACTGCGCACGACTCACGCCCACGGCGTCGAAGTCGAGTTGTCCGCCGCGGAACGGGCGGAGGTGAGAAGCCGCTTCGCCGATTCCCCGGTCGAAATCGCCGGCCTCGGCTCGGCGTTCGAGTACCACAGCCCCGATCCCGCCGTCGTCAAGGAGAACATCGAAGGCTCCATCACCTACGCGCGGCTCGCGGCCGACGTGGGCGCGTCCGGAATCAAGGTACGTCCGAACGGTTTGCCGGAAGAAGTGCCCGTCGAGAAGACTTGCGAACAAATCGGCAAGGCCATGCGGCAAGTCGCCCAGTTCGCGGGCGACATCGGCGTGGAAGTGCGCCTCGAAGTGCACGGGAAAAATTCGTCGGACCCGAAGATCATCCGCAAGATCATGGATTATGCCGACCATCCCATGGCCACCGTCTGCTGGAATTCCAACGGCACCGACATGGATGCGAACCAGAGCATCGAAGAGAACTTCAACCTGCTCAAGGACAAGATCACCCATTGCCACATCACGGAAATCGGCGTGTATCAGTATCCCTGGCAGGACCTGTTCAACCGCCTGAAAGCGATGGACTACCAGGGCTGGTGCCTGGCCGAGATCCAGTACAACGAACAGCCGGAGCGGTTCATGAAGTTTTATCGCACGCTGTTCGATCTGTACACCGGCAACTATTCCTGGCCCCACGATTAGCGCCCATCCGGTGACGGCGATGTCGCACCCCACCATCGAAGCGCCCCCACCGCTGCCGCCATCCGAACCCCGCCCCTGGGGATTCTGGATGACGACGGCGTTCACCGTGGCCATCTACGGCATTTACATCGTGATTCAGACCGGGATAGGTGTCATCATGGCGGTGCTGTGGTCCGTGCGCCAAGGGGGTGCCGACCCCAGCGCGTACGCTGAAGACCTCATGAACAACGGCCTGTTTGTCGCCGTGGCTACACTCGTTGCGGGCCCCCTGTGCATCCTGGTCACGCTGGCCCTGGCGCACTTCCGCAAGGGAATCACGCTGCGCGACTATCTCGCGCTCCGGCGCCCCCCCATTCTCCAGTCCATCGGCTGGACGGTCCTAACCGTCGTCGTGTTGTTCGGCATGGACTCCGTCCGCATTGCCGTCGGCGAACCGCTGGTCCCGGAGATCGTCGTCGCGTGGTACGAAACCGCCGTTCTCCTGCCCGTGCTCGTCCTGGCCATCGTCGTGACCGCCCCCGTCATGGAAGAACTCGTCACCCGCGGTTTCATGTATCGCGGCCTCGCCGCGTCCCGCGTGGGGATCCCGGGCGCGATTGTGCTCACGTCGCTCTTCTGGGCCGCCCTGCACTTCGGACAGTACAACTTGCTCAACACCGGGATGATCTTCCTCTTCGGCCTCATCCTCGGCGGCGCCCGCGCAACATCCGGCTCGATCTACCTCCCCCTCTTCCTCCACGCCCTCAACAACGGTATCTCCACCTTCCAGATCGCGTACTTCATCGGACAAGCGGGCCAATAGCGATTTCGTCTAGCCGAACCAACGGATCACCCGAAGCGGTGGCGACGAGTACAGTCCCGAAGTGAGGAACTTGGTATCTTTTCCGAATGAGCCACAACCCGTCATAGCGCTTTCTTTAACCATGTCCGCTCTTCAGAGACACGGCGGCGCCAAGCCGCCGGAGTGGCCCGACGGGCCTAAATACAAATAGCCCTGGGTTGACGCGCGACCCGTGCGGCTACCCAGGGTATCGGGCGTACTCTTCTCGGAAATCCCCTGTAAGGGGTACATAGCTGGCGGAGACGATCTAATCCCGCGACATGAAGAGCCGGAGCACGTACCAGAACAGCAGGGCCACGCTGGCAAACAAGGCAAGCGACGCGGCGACATGCTGGCCGATGTGGTACTCGTGAAGGATATTGGATGTGTTGTAGAGGATGTACGCGCAGGCGAATCCGATCATCAGCACCGTGAACAGCACGCCGAGATTGAACCCAAACAGGATGCTGCACACGATCACGCCCAGCGCGACAATCCCCGCCACGCCGAGGAAGGGTCCCAGGAAGGAAAAGTTCTTGCGCGTGAAGAACACGAATACGGTCAATGCCGCAAAGATACCAATCGTCGCAATCGCCGCGGACGGGATAACGCCCGGCCCGCCGAACCGCGTGGCCACGTAGAGCATGGGTAGAAAAAGGAAGGCTTCGGCCACCACGTACAAACCCAGGCCCATGTATTGGGTGGAGAGTGAAGTCGTCGAAACCGCCCAACGGTTGGCAATGTAGCTGACACCCATGAATCCGCCCAGCACCAACATCCACATGTAGCCATTCGTCATGGCCATGGTCATCTGTTCCGCGATGGGCAGACTCAGCAACACCGCTTCGATGGCAATGAACGCGACGATCGCCCCGAGCAGGTGCAGGTACGTCTTGACAATGAACGACGAGCGTTCGTCCACGGATGCCTGATCGGCCAGGGTGTACTCAGCAGGTCGTAAGGTCTGGGCGTCGTAGCTCATGGGGGAGCGCCTCCTGTTGGTGTGAGTGCCTTCTGCACGCCGCTATCGTACTACGCGCCCCCGCAGAATGGCAACGGGAAGGGAATTGTGAATTAAGAATCAAGAATTAAGAATTAAGAAAGTGATGATACGAGCCGGGTGCGCGCCCGTGAGTAAACTCAAGAGTAGGAAAGATTTCTCGAGTCTTCCATCCCCAATTCATAATTCGTAATTCGTAATTTCCATTTCTCATCCTCCTTTCGCGGCTCTAAACTGAAGCACATCACCGGTCTCCGTCTCCAGGGCGGCGATCCCGTCCGCCGTCTCGACGGGCGTCCAGGCACTGCCGTTTCGTTGCATTTCCGCTTTCCCCCACGGGAGCGCGGCGCGCAGCGTGCCGCCAACCGTACTGGCAACCCGGAGTTCGCTTACGTTTCCTTCCGCAATTGCGGCGCTGACGAGAAACCCTCCTTGGGTGCGCAAGTTCTCGAAAGACCCGGGGATATGCGATGGCCATGCGGGGAACACGCGAACCACGTCGCCGACGCTTTGCAGCAGCAGTTCCATGACGGGCAAGGCCGCTCCGAACATCTCCGTGTAGTGCCCGAAGTCGTTGAACCGGAAACGCGGATCGAGACGATTAAAACTCAGCGTGCCGTTGCGGCGCTCGCGCCACATCAACTCCGTGCGCAGGAAGTCGTGGGCGTCGGCCGTGCTGAGGCGCGCGCGCGTGACGGCCAGCATCACGGGGGCGTTGTTCCCGTTGTGCTGCAAGTGCTGGAGCGTGTTGGTAAACAAGGCCCGCTCTGGATCAGGCGATGCGAAGGTCACCACATCGCCGGGAAACACCGGCGTGGTCGGCACGGGGATGTTGTATTCGATGGGCGGCGCGTCCTCCACGTCGACAACAATATTCGGATCGTCGCTCCAAACGGGATAGTCCGGCAGAAGCGCTTCCGCCGCGCGCCACTCTTCGATCTTGTCTGCGTCCACACCCAACGTCGTAGCGCCCTCGATGGCGGCGTTGAATATGTAGCGGAACATAGCAATGTCGAAGGTGCAATTCCGGTTCCGCTCGAAGTTCTCCGTCCACCCCCAATGCTCCGGCGATACGCTCGGCGCGAGCACAACATGGTCGCCGTCGCGTTCGCATTGGGCGACGAAGTCGGCCTGAAAATCGGCCACGTCCCGCACTGCGGGATAGGCCACGTCCCGCAGGAATTCCGGGTCGGGATCGTACTTGTAGTGCCACCACAAGGGCTGCACGCTGAACCCGTTTACGCCCTGCGTGAATCCCCACTCGTGGTGAATGTACTGTCGGCCTCCGGGCGATTTGCATGCGGCCGGCTCCGGCGGTTCGTAGGCAAACAACACGTGCGGGATGTACGCGCCGTCCATGTCGAAGATGGTCCGCGCCATCCACCGCGCGCGCGGCAGATACTCGGAAATGAGCCGGTCGTAGGGTTCCGTCAGTTCGCACTGGTTCGCCGCGTACGCCGACCAGTAGGTCTGCTGGATGTTGTAGTTGGTGTGATAGTCGCCGTGCCACGCGGGCTTGTCGTCGAGCAACCCCGCGAAGAGGCCCGTGCTCACGACGCCGGGTTTCGACACGCAGCGCAGGAAGTACAGGTTCCGGTACCACACGCGTTCAAGGACGGGATCATCAATCGAAATGCCGCTTCTACTCCAGAAGTCGGCCCAAGCCGATTCATGTGATCCGGGATTCGTTGGCGACGCCGGCTGCACGGCACCATGGGCGATGGTCATGGCCAACCGCTTCGGATTCTCGTTCTCAAGCGAGGTCACCACCGAGGCCGACGCGGCGCCCTCGTGTTGCGCCATTGCAACGGCGAATGACATGCCCGGCCAATCTAAATCACCGGGAATATCCTGCGCCGCCCAGACAACGCCCTCTTCCGTTCCGGTCTCGGCGGCGGGGATTCCCTCCGACGCAATTGCTTCCAGCGAGGACTCCAACGTCCCCGAGGAATGCTCTACCAAAACTTGATTTGAGTCCGCGGGAATGACGACCGTGTAAGCGCCGCTTGCCGAGTGTATTTCGATACGCGCGCGCCGCAGATCGAGCTTCGCCACCAGCGGAGGCGCCGCGGCATCCGTGATCCGCATGACGCCACAAGCGCGCGGGCATGGGTAGGGGTTCGCGTGGTACGAGTCTGGCTTTTCCCAGGTGCTGCCTTCGGGGAGAATCAAGGTGCGATCCTCCCAGGGCCCGGCCGTGCCGAGTTCCTTCAACCGTTCCAGCGTGGGGATCGGCGGGTCCAGCGCCGACTCAAGACGCGCATCCCACACATCGTTCTTCGTGATGCGGATGACGAGATCATTGCCCTCCGCAAAGACAAGCGCGTTCAGATCGCCGTTGCCGATGAGGAGTGCGTCGTTGATGGGATCATCCAACGTGGCCAACGTGACCGCTGCGCGATCCAGCGCCTCCGGATACGGAACGTCTGCGACAGTGACTGGGCACACATAGACGAGTGCAATCGCCAGTAAACGTAACATCAAGTTAGTCATTCTGTTCCCCCTCCGTAGCCGCTACCGCGAACATTGAAGCGCTCGTCGCCCTCACTTCACCTGCCAGTGTTCGTTATCGGTTCGCGCGACTTTCAAGTATTCCTCGATGCGTTGGATCACGTCGGGATGTTCCTCCGCGACGTTATTCGTTTCTCCGATATCCGTGGAGAGATCGTAGAGTTCCAGCGGCTCGTCCTTCCCGTTCCGGACCGCTTTCCAGTCGCCGCTGCGTACCCCCTGCTTGAATCCGCCTTCATGAAACTCCCAGTACAGATACTCGTGCTGCTTCTGCACGGGCTTGATGCCGCCCATGCCATGAAGACGAAGGGTCTGCACCATGGACATGCCGTCGATCCCATCTGGCGCTTCGCCGCCCGCGAGTTCGACCGCCGTGGGTAGAAAGTCCCAGAAGGCCCACACCTGATCGCTGGTCTGTCCCGCGTTCAAGGTGCCGGGCCAGCGCACGATCATGGGCACGCGAATGCCGCCTTCATAGAGATCGCGCTTGATCCCTTTGAGCGGACCATTACTGTCGAAGAAGTCGGGGTCGGCGCCCCCTTCCCGGTGTGGACCATTGTCGCTGGTGAAAAACACGATGGTATTCTCGTCGATCCCCAGTTCCTTCAAGCGGTCCATGAGCCGGCCCACATCTTGGTCCATCCGCGTAATCATCGCGGCGTGGCCTTTCTGCGGATTCGCCCATTCCTTTTCCGCGTAGCTCCCGTAGTCGGGCACTTCCATGCCGTCGCCGGTGGCACGTCCCCCCTCGTTGTTCGCGTGGGGCGTGGTCAGCGCAAAGTAGAGGAAGAACGGCTCATCCTGATGGCGGTTGACAAAATCGAGGGCCTCCTGCGCGAAGAGGTCGTGCGAGTACGTCTCGCGTTCTATCGCGACGCCCTTGTCTGTCTCGCTCTGCACGTTTTCCGGCAGTTCGACGCGTTCCTCGTTTCGCCACAGGTGGTCGGGGTAGTAGTTGTGCGCGTGGCCCTGGTCAAGGTACCCGAAAAAGTAATCAAACCCCTGTTTGTTGGGCACGCCCGTCGTTTCTTCATTGCCGAGCCCCCATTTGCCGACGAGACCGGTGGTGTACCCCTGTTCTTTCAGCAGTTCCGCGACGGTCACGTCTTCGGGCCGCAACGGAACGCGTGCATTGCCGCGAATCCAGCAGTGTCCCGTGTGAAGTCCCGTCATGAGGGCGCAACGCGACGGCGCACACACCGTGCTGCCCGCGTAACATTGTGTGAACCGGATGCCTTCTTCCGCGAGTTGATCGATGCGCGGCGTCTGAATGACGTCCTGGCCGTAGCACCCGAGATCGCCGTAGCCGAGGTCGTCGGCCATGATGTAGATGATATTGGGACGACGGCCGCTTGCTCCCGCTTTCGCAGCACCCGCGCAGGCGCTCGCAACCAGTCCGCTGCCCGCCGCCAATCCCGCGCTGCGCAGCCACTCCCGCCGGTTCATTCGCATCGTGGATTCCTCCCTCATCCATGCTGACATTTAGCCCTCCTATCTTAGTGCCTGGAGCCGGCCGCGACAACTGCAGACCAAACGACATCGCAAAACATCCTCTTCCACCGCACACATTGTCTGCGCTTTCGTGCTCCTGCTATTGTTGCGCGCTATGGATATTTCAGAACTTGATTATGATTTGCCCGATGAACTTATCGCGCAACACCCGAACGAGAAACGGGACGAATCCCGCCTATTGGTGGTCGATCGCGCGGACGGATCGCTCCGCGAAGACGTCTTTCGAAACGTAGGCGCGCATCTCCGGGCCGGCGATTGCCTCGTGCTCAACGAAACACGAGTTATCCGCGCGCGGTTGCACGGGCGGAAGCCGTCCGGCGGCAAGGTGGAGATTTTTCTCCTGCATGAACATGAGCCGGGCGCCTGGGACGCGCTCGTCCGGCCTTCGGCGAAGGTTTCACCCGGGACGACGGTCGTTCTGGGCTCCGGGATGGAAGCCGTGGTCGAGGAGGTCTTGCCCGAGGGGCGGCGTCGCGTGCGGTTTCACGCGCCCGATGTCCTGCGTGTGCTGGAAGAATGCGGCGAAGTGCCGCTGCCACCCTACATTCACCGGAAAGGACCGGAGGATGCGGACCTGACTCGCTACCAGACCGTCTATGCCCAATCGCCGGGCGCCGTCGCGGCGCCGACGGCGGGTCTGCATTTCACGGATACGGTTTTTGCGGACCTGGAGCATCGGGGCGTACAACGCACATCTCTAACCCTGCACGTGGGTTATGGAACCTTCAGCCCCATTCGCGGCGAGCGGGTGGAGGCCCATATTGTCGAACCCGAGGAGTTTGTCTTGCCCGAAGCCACCGCGGCAACGCTCAACGCGACGCGCGATGCGGGCGGACGCGTCGTCGCCGTGGGCACCACGTCCACGCGGGTGCTGGAGTTTCAGTACCGTCATGGTCAATTTCAGCCGGGTGCCGGTACGACCGGACTGTACATCTATCCGCCCTATACATACCGGGCCGTGGATGTCCTGCAGACCAATTTTCACCTGCCAAAGTCGAGTCTGCTGGCGCTCGTGTATGCGTTTGCGGGAATGGACTTGGCGCGGGAAGCCTATCGCTACGCCATCGCGAACCGGTTCCGCTTTTATTCCTACGGCGACGTGATGCTGATTCTGTGACCCGCGCCTACTCCGCGTCCAGAAGCCGTTCAATCTCCTTGGCGAGGGCTTCCTCCAGCTGCGACTGGTGTTCGCCGTAGATGCTCTCTTCCCGGAGTAGGGCCAGGGCGGCCTTGCACTTGACCAGGGCCGTCTGCGCGTCGCCGGCTTCGATCGCTTTCTGAGCGGAGTTGTAGACGCGCTCGAATTTCAGGCGCGTATTCTTCGCGAAGCTTTCCGCCCGTTTCGAGGCCACTTCCGATTCGCTGGGCCGCAGCGAGGGGGAAATATAGGGGGGAATGCGCTCACCGTTCTGGCGGGCGCGCATGGCGCGGATGGCGTGCTCGGTGCGCGCGCGGGCTTCTGTAGCCCGCTCCTTGGAGACTTTCTTGGGGTCGAAGGTAGCAAGGTAGCGTCCCGTGCCCGGCGCAAAGAGTCCGTCCCGAATCGCCTGCTCAACAGTGGGAAGTCCCTTAACCTTGCCGGTAACGCTCAGGATGGCGCCGGTCCAGTGACCGGTATCGGTCCGGTCGTCCCTGGGTCCAATGACGATCACCAGTTCCGATCCCGAGGCCGCCAACCGCTGCATGAGCGGTTCGTGACGCCCCATCCCTCCGGCCCGATTCATGGTCGTGGTCTTCCCAATCCCAGTGGCGCGATACGCGTGTACGTTTGAATTGCATGAATGGTACCACAGTCAATCGAGGATCAGAGAAGGCATCGAAACCAAAGGGCATAAACCGTTCCGCTCGCTGCGAAATTTGACAATTCCCCCGTCAATGGCTACGATCCGGCGTTTAACTGCGGCACGATATCAGTACCCGCTCTGGAGAAACGACCATGCATCCCTTTCGAACGCATACCTGTGGCGAGCTGCGTCCATCAGACGTAGACAAAGAGGTCCGGCTGTCGGGCTGGGTCCATCGCAAGCGCGACCACGGGGGCGTGATCTTCATCGACTTGCGCGATCACTATGGCCTGACGCAGGTCGTCATCAACCCGGATCAAGCCTTTTTCACGGAAGCCGAACAGGTGCGGTCGGAGAGCGTCATTCGCGTGGATGGCAAGGTCGTCGCACGCACGCCGGAAACGATTAATCCTAATCTCGATACCGGCGCGATCGAAGTCGTCGCCTCCAGTTTTCACGTGGAATCCGTCGCCGACCAGATCCCCTTCCCGGTCAACCAGGAGCTGGAGTACCCGGAGGAAGTGCGGCTGGCCCACCGGTTTCTGGATCTGCGCAAGGAACGGTTGCACAAGAACATTTTGCTTCGTTCCCAGACCGCACAGCTCACCCGCGCCCATTTGACGGAGCGCGGGTTTACCGAGTACCACACGCCGATCCTGACCAGTTCGTCGCCCGAGGGCGCGCGCGACTACCTGGTGCCCAGCCGGCTGTATCCAGGCGAGTTTTACGCCTTGCCCCAGGCGCCCCAGCAGTTCAAACAGTTGCTCATGATCTCCGGCTTCGACCGGTACTTCCAGATCGCGCCGTGCTTCCGCGATGAGGACAGCCGCGCCGATCGCAGCCCGGGCGAGTTTTACCAGATCGATATCGAGATGTCCTTCATCACGCAGGACGATCTCTTTCACGAAATCGAGTTGCTCCTCGTGCGGTTGTTCAACGAGTTGTCGGACAAGACCATTCAGGCCAACCCCTTCCCGCGGATACCCTATCGCGAGGCCATGGAGAAATACGGCACCGACAAGCCGGACATCCGCTTCGGGCTCGAGATGATCGAAGCGACGGACATCTTCGAGAACAGCGAGTTCAAAGTTTTCTCGGGCGCGGTGAAGAGCGGCGGCGCGGTGAAGGTCATCAACGCCAAAGGCGTCGCCACGCAATCGCGGAAATTTTTCGATGACGCGGAGGCCTTCGCCAAAGGCGAAGGGGCTAAGGGCCTGGCCTGGATCGCTCTGCGCGATGGCGAAATGAAAGGCCCCGTCGTCAAGTTCCTGAGCGAGGCGGAACAGAAAGCCCTCATCGAGCGGACTTCCGCCCGGGAAGGGGACGCCCTGTTCTTCGGCGCCGGCGACCGGACGGAAACCAATGCGCTGCTCGGCAAGGTGCGCGTGTACCTGGCGAACGCGCTGGGCATTGTCGACAAAAACCTCGCGGCCTTCTGCTGGGTCGTCGACTTCCCTATGTTCGAGTGGAACGAAGACGAAAAGAAAGTCGACTTCTCCCACAACCCCTTCTCCATGCCCCAGGGCGGCATGGAAGCCTTGACGGAAATGGATCCCCTGGACGTGCTCGCGTTCCAGTATGACGTCGTGTGCAACGGCATCGAGTTGTCGTCCGGCGCCATTCGCAATCACCGGCCCGAGGTCATGCTCAAGGCCTTCGAGATCGCGGGGTACTCTGACGAGACGGTGAAGTCCAAATTCCCGGCCTTGTGGAAGGCCTTCCATTACGGCGCGCCTCCTCACGGCGGCATCGCGCCCGGTTTCGATCGTATCGTCATGCTGCTCGCCGACGAGCCCAACATCCGCGAAGTTATCGCCTTCCCGCTGAATCAAAAGGCGCAGGATCTCCTCATGGGCGCTCCAAGCGAAGTCACGCCCCGGCAGTTGCAGGAACTGCATCTGCAGATCAAATATCCGCCGAAGGTGGAGAAGTAAGAGCGGCTCGCGCATATCTGCGGCATGTTTGAGGATCCGCATCGGGTTGCCGTTGACCGCGGAAATCTGGAGGCAGGCGTATGACGTTTCGACCCCTTCTGCTTGCAGCTTGCGCTGCGATTTGGGCAGGCGCCGTTGGCGCGCAGCCGTCCGCTGACCTCGGTCATACGGATTCCAACCGGTATCTGACGTTTCATGGCGAAGGCGTCGTCCTCGTCGGTGACAGCGGCACCCAGTGCGTCATGCAGAACACCAACCTCGACTATCGCCGCTGGATCGAGGACTGCGCCGACGCGGGGTTGAGCGTGGTCCACATCTGGTCCTTCGTGGTGCCCCGGCAACAGCTCGACGGCAGCGATGTGGAGGACCGCTACGGCTACGTCTACCCCGGGATTACCCCGTGGGCGCGCAAGATCGACGGTCCCCGAGCGAAAGACGGCGGGTTCCAATGGGACCTGCACGCTTGGGATGAAGGTAATGACCCCACCCACTACTGGCCACGCTTACGGGACTTCTGCGCCTACGCGAAAGAGAAGGGGCTCGTGGTGGGAATCACCGTGTTCTGGGGGTGGCCGAAGCACCCGTCGGATTGGGCGTATCATCCGTTCAACAGCGTGAACGGCGGTCCGGTCACGGAAGACGTGCGGATACACGTGTCACAAGTGCAACGCATCGCCACGCCCGGCCTTGAAGTGTGGGAAGAGACTTACGCAAATGATTGGGACACGGCAAAGAAGACTCAATGGCACTGGGAACGGCTCGCGAAAAAGCTCATCGACGACACGGCGTCCTTCGGAAACGTGTTCTTTGTCTTCATGGACGAACATTCCTACGATGAGGGCAACGGGGGCGACCACTTCCGGGATTTCTTCAAGAAGCGCGGGGCTTTGTGGGTGGATTGGGATAAACGCCGTGAGTCGGTGGATGTGGTCTTTGCAGATATCGCGTACCGTGCGGATTCGGGGAAGAATTCCGGTACCGTGAAACTCGTAACACGCCAGCCGTTGCGGCCCTTCATCATCCTGGAAGGAGGCCCCTACGCGGGCGACGAAGTCCGCGCCGCGATCTGGACGACGCTCGTGGGCGGCGGCAATTACGTCTTCCACAACGACGCCGAGCAGGAAACGGTCCAAACCGGGATCATGGGCTACGATCCGAACGTCCCGGGCGGCGACACGGGACAAATCCGCCGGGAATGGCTGGGCCACGCGTCCCGTTTCTTCAACGACGCGGTGGAGAGCCTGGACAGCCTGATGCCTCACAATGAACTGACGGGCGATGGCACTTTTTGCCTCGCCGATCCGGGCCGCGAGTACGTCGTCTATTCGATGGCGGGGAGCGCGTCCATCCCGTTGACCCTGCACGGTCCGGGAGCCGTCGAGTCGCTGCGGTTGTACAACCCGCGAACGGGCGAATGGATAGAAAGCGCGGAGCATACATCCGCGGGTTCGACTATGACCGTCAACAAGCCCGATGCAGACGACTGGGTCCTGCTTGTGCATCAATCAGTTGAATAGAAGAAACATCCCCCTTAGTCCCCCTTCAAAGGGGGATTTGGGCGCGCGTTGCGCGCTGACCTCCGGTGCATCGCCGAAGTGCGCTACAAAGGTCTGGAAAAATGGGGACTGTTACCATTTTCCTTCTCCGAGCCTAAGCTGTTTTCTCAGCGATCCAAAGAAACTGGTAACTGTCCCCATTTTTCCGTCCATTCTTCTACGGGGTACGCCAATTCGCGCGAGACAAAGTCGAGCGCACTACTCCCCCTTTGAAGGGGGATCAAGGGGGATGTTCTTCCAGACATCAGTCAACTTCGGAAGAACATGGACGACATCTATCTCGATCATAGCGCCACGACGCCCCTCCGCGAAGAAGTCTTCGCGGCGATGGAGCCGTATCTGCGGAACCACTTTGGCAACGCGGGATCCATCCATCGCTTCGGACGCGAATGCCGGCGCGCCATCGACGACGCCCGCGAGCAGGTTGCCGCGCTGCTCCACGCCGACCCCCGGGAAATCTACTTCACCTCCGGCGGCACGGAATCGGATAACCTCGCCGTGCGCGGTATCCCCGCGGCATCCAGCCAGGCCAAGCGGCGCATCGTCACCACGGCGATCGAACATCACGCCGTGTTGCACGCCGCCGAACATGCGCGTAAACACGATGGGATCGAAGTGACTATCGTCGGTGTGGACAAAGAAGGGCTTGTTGATCCGGAAGCCGTCGCCGCCGCAATCGATGACGACACCGTGCTCGTATCCGTCATGCACGCCAACAACGAAACGGGGGCGATCCAGCCCATCGAAGCGATTGCCGCGTTGTGTGCCGAGCGCGGCGTACCGTTTCACACCGACGCCGTGCAGTCCGCGGGCAAACTCCCCATCGACCTGCATCGCACGCCCATCAGCATGCTCGCCATCTCTGCGCACAAACTCTACGCACCGAAAGGCGTGGGTGCCTGCTACATCCGCAAGGGTGTTGACGTGGTCCCGCAGTCATTGGGCGGATTCCAGGAACGCGAACGTCGCGCGGGTACGGAAAACGTCGCCGGAATCGTCGCGCTGGGCAAGGCCTGCGAACTGGCGCGGAATGAACTGAAAACAAGCGCAGCGCGCCTGCGTGAACTGCGCGACGGCCTTCAGCAGGGCATTCTCGAACGCATTCCCGGAACCGCCATCAATGGACCAGTCGATAAGCGGTTACCCGGTCTTCTGAACGTCCGGTTCGACGGCGTCGAAGGCGAGTCTATGGTCCTCGGTCTCGACTTGGAAGGCATCGCCGTGTCCAGCGGCGCGGCGTGCACATCAGGATCGCTCGACCCGTCCCACGTGCTCCTCGCGATGGGCCAGGACTACGCGACCGCGCAAGGCGCCGTGCGCTTCAGTCTCGGCATCGGCAACACGGACGCGGAGATCGACCGCGTGCTCGAATTGTTGCCACGATTGGTGGAACGTCTCCGCGGGGGAGCGGGCGAGGGACCGGGGCAGGGATTTTGATAGGACGTATGGGACGTGTATGACGAATGTGATTCGATGCAGCGTTCCCGAAAATGGCTACGTTCTGGGGTCCTTATGTGTCCTATTGGTCCTATCGGTCCCATACGTCATATTCCCTCCCCCCTTACGTCGCCAGAATATGCGCGACCCGCAGGATCTTGGGATCAAACTGCGTCCGGCACTCCCAGGCTTCTTCGAGCGGGCGCAGCACGACGTTGTTAGCACTGACGCCGACCATCTTGCCGGTTTCGTCTTCCATGAGGGCCTCCACGGCGCGGACGCCGAGGCGGCTGGCGAGGATCCGGTCAAAGGCGGTGGGGCGGCCACCGCGCTGCAGGTGGCCGATGACCGCCACGCGGGAATCCTTGAACTCGGAACTGTCGGCAACCAGGCGGGCAATCTCGAAGGCATTGCCCGCTTCATCGCCTTCCGCCACGACGACGATGGCGGACACTTTCCCCGCCGTCGCGCCTTTGCGAAGGTGGGCGGTCAAAGCGTCAATATCGGTGGGCGTCTCCGGTACGAGGATGTCTTCCGCGCCTCCGGCGATCCCGCTGAGCATGGCAAGGTAGCCGCTATGGCGTCCCATAACTTCGATAAAGAACAACCGGTCGTGGGATTGCGCCGTATCGCGAATGCGGTCGATGGCTTCCATGGCCGTGTTGAGCGCTGTGTCGAATCCGATCGTGTAGTCGGTGCCGCCGATGTCATTGTCGATGGTCCCCGGTAATCCGATGCAGCGGATGCCGTATTCCTGGTTCAACGCGAGGGCCCCCCGGTACGAGCCGTCGCCGCCGATGATGCAGAGTCCCTCGATCCCGTGGGCGTTCAAGGTTTCCGCCGCGCGTTGGCGTCCCTCGGGCTCGTAAAACTCCTTGCATCGGGCAGTGTGAAGGATCGTGCCACCCTGGGTGATGATTCCGCTCACAGACCGTGCGTTCAAGGGGCGCACATTGTTGTCTACCAAACCTTGATAGCCGCGCTCGATGCCGAACACTTCCAGGCCGTGGTAGACAGCGGTCCGCACGACGGCGCGCACGGCCGCGTTCATGCCGGGGGAGTCGCCCCCGCTGGTCAACACTCCAATGCGTTTCATGCGTTTGTCTTCCCTTTCAGTTCGCATGGACCAACACGGACAGGCACGGACGAGCGCCCCGATCGGAATCCTGGGTGGAAATGCCGTATCGATCCCTGTTCCCCTATTGCTCGGCGGCCTCCGCTTCCGGCTCGGCCCGGGCGGCGAATTCCAGCGAACGCGCGCGCCACTCAGCGAGCGACGCGACCCCGACGGCCTCAATTTCGCGCCCCTCTTCGGCCAAGCTCTTCGCTTCCGCCATGAGTCGGCTAATCTCGGAAGATAACCAGTCGGCGCGTCCCCGTCCATCGCCAGCGCCTCCGGCGCCAGTCAAATACTGGGATTGATACTCACCCGAGCGGGCAAGCGTTTCTTGGAGCAGTTCAATGAACGGTTCGCCCGCCTCCTGTTCAAGCGTACATAAAGATCGGACCAGCCGCGCCAGCGAAGCGATGGCCGGAACGGCGGTCTCCCTCGGAAGCGCTCCGTCGTGCCATTGCTGCTCCAGGAAAGGAAACAGCCGTAACAGCCCAAAGAACGTGAGCCGGTCCGTGCGGCCCGTTGCGGAATCGGCCACCGCCTTCACAAGATTAATGGCCTCTTCGGGCAGGGCTTCGCCAAAGGCGTCATCCGCCACGAAAGCGCGCGCTTCTGACTGGGCCGTGTTACGCGCTGCCAGTGCAATGACGTCTCCCGAGTGACCTTCCAGATAGTGAGGTTCCCGCGTGAGCGTCAGTCGAACGACGCCCTCTTGCACGGCCGGTTCCGGCATCGGGTTATTGCAGTCGTCATAGTGGAAAACCGCTTCCGTTTCCCCGACCGGAACCGGGATTTCCGCGGCTTCGTCCCGGTTCCACGCCACGACCTGCCATTCATTTCCCTTCCGAAACACAGCCGCGCGGGCGCTTCCGCTAAGGGGCATTCGGCCAACATATGAAGCCCCGTCGAGGTGGCGGACGAGCGCACTCGTTTCCACGAACGAGCTGCCGAAGGTCCCTCCACCATAGAGCAAGGTCGAATTCAACTCGCAGTGCGTAGCGCCCGCTTCGATTGCTTCCACGACCATCGTGACGGTGGACGGCCCGGCGTTTTCATCTGACGCGACGCCTTCATCGATGCGCGTCGCGTGAATCGGGAATCCTTCGAGACCAACCTCCTCGGCGGTCCGCCGCAGGGACGCGAGCGCGTCCATCTGACCGGCGCGGTACGGAGTCGCAACCGCGGAAATCTGCGGAGCGCTGCCACTTTCCAGATACGCGCGAAACTCGTCGTCCGTGTCCGCGGCCACCACGATGGGCGCGCGACACCCCCCCCGGTGAATCCCCGCAACCGCTGATTCGAACGCAGCCAAGTCGGAATCCGGGTCGAGCACCCATTCGACGACACGATCGCCAACAGTCTCAGCGACGGCCTCCAGATCCGATTCCGTAGTCGCCTCGAAATCGCTGTATAACGAAATCGTAAAGCCCGCTTTGGCTGCCCGGTTGGCCACATCGGCGGCGTCAGGCGATATCGTTTCGAATTGGAGATTGCGCACCGGGATCCCTGGAAACGCCAGCAGTGACTCGGGGGTCGGCGCGTCGACCTGCACGCAGAGGGGAACGCGGAAACTGCGTTCGGGTCGATCGATCCGGCAGAACACGTGTTCCGACTCCTCCGGTACACCGCCCGCGTCCAGAATGACACGGGTTTGGTACCGGCCCTTCTCGATGGGCGCGCCTTGCACGGGAAACCAGAAGGTGCCGTTTGCCCGAAGGTCCGCCGCCGGCACTTCCACGCGCGTGACCTCCCCGTCATCGCCGGTAAACTCCAGATGCCCCGTTACCGGCGTGTCGGCTTCGGATTTGAACTCCACGATGAGCGGATCGTCGGTGTACACAAACGGCACCGGCTGGTCGGGCGCCAAGGTAACCTGGATCGCGCCCGAGGCAAACGCGAAGAAGAGGGCGGCCGCCTCTAACATAGTCCCACCAGAAAGGGGTTGGTGCGCCGCTCCACGCCGATCGTGGTTTCAGGACCGTGCCCGTTGTACACGATGGTGTCGTCGGGCAACGTCAGGAGCTGGGTGCGAATCGAATCCAAAAGCTGCGCATGGTTGCCCCCTGGAAGGTCCGTGCGCCCGATGGACCCGGCAAACAACACGTCGCCCGAAACGACGAATCCGTCGCCCACGAGCACGAGGTGCCCCGGCGAGTGTCCTGGCGCGAGTCGAACGTCCAGTTTCACAGAACCCACCTCCAAGGTATCGCCCGCGTTCAGGAACCGGTCCGGTTCCGGCGAGGGCGGAAAGGGCACGCCAAACATCATCCCCTGCCGTTCCAGTGAGTGCAACAAAGGCAGTTCCGCTTCGTGACAGACCAGTTCCGCGCCCGTATGTTCGAGCACGGCCGCGTTCCCACCGCAATGATCGCAATGGCAGTGCGTGTTGACCACGGTCTTCACAGTATATCCGTCAATGGCGTCCAGGAGTTCCGGGGTTAGGTCGCCCGGATCGACGACCAGGGCGGCCGCACCCTCGCGCAGGACATAGCAGTTCGTCACAAACGGCGTCATGGGCAAGGCGATAATGTCCACGTAACGTCTCCAAATTGGCCGATCCTGTTGTGGATTTCGAATCTTGGGCTCCCTTTTGCGGTAGATCAAATACCACTTCTACCGCCCGCACGTGGCGCACCGCAGCGTGCGCAAGTCCCTAGAAACGAGTCAGTTCGCGATCCTACGGGCAAGAGCGGCCGGTGTCAACTGAGAGACCCCGGCGACGGCCAGAATAAAGGGCTTGCCAGATTCTAGAAAACCTTGTACAGTAAAGGGCGTGGCGCTGCCCTTGGGTCTCGGTATTCTGGGGGCAGGTTCACTGATTCGTACGAGAGCCGGGGTTATTGTACGAGTCGGGTGCTGTTTTAGAGGGCAGGAGCAAGGCGACCAACAATCAATCCACTGTGGAAGATGAGTCTCTTTGGTTCCGCTAATGACAACGTTGTCTACTACGTTGTACCCCCGAGGGGAGGTGATGCGCTGCAAGTTAATCCGAACTCAACACTACAAGCAGTAACCGTAGTCTTTATAGCTTAATGGTAGTACTCATCTGAAAACTTTACAGGAGTCAGAAACATGACACGGAAACACGGCTTTACGCTGATCGAATTGTTGGTCGTAATTGCCATCATCGGTATCTTGGCGGCCATCCTGCTGCCGGCATTGGCACGAGCGCGCGAAGCGGCCCGCCGCGCCAGTTGCCAGAACAACCTGAAACAAATGGGTATCGTGTTCAAGATGTACACGAACGAATCGAAGGGCGAGAAGTTCCCCGACGTCTTCTTCAAGGCCTTCCTGCCTGCCGACCTGGATACAGACGGCATTAACGTTGGCGTCAATTTCGGACCGTCGGTCCCGGACATCTATCCGGAATACTTGACGGACGGAAACGTCACCGTGTGCCCGTCCGACTCGGACGGCGGCGCATGGCGCTGGACGGGGGAATCCGGCCATGTTAACCAGCCCTTGGCGGTGGATGGTGCGAACTACTTCGGCCAGCAGGACGCACGGTATCACTCGCAGCGCGCGGGCTGCAGCCATGGCGGTTCGTGTGCCAACGCAGTTGACGCTTCGTACGGCTATACCGGGTACATCTGGGACCAGGTAAATGATGACGACCCGACCGCGACCGCAGGTCCCCTGACCCAGGCCTTGTTTGGCGTCACCGGCGACGGTCCGGCCCAGGCGATGGCGTGGATCGAAGAGATCGTCAGTGGCGTGGCAGGTCCCTACACGGCGATTGCCGGCGGTTCGACGGATCCGGCGGACTACGCCGCATTCAATGCGGTCGTCTCGGAAGATATCGACGTAGGTGCCGGACTTGGCACCGCCGGCGGTGAAAACGTCCTGCACCTTCGTGAAGGTGTGGAGCGCTTTATGATCACCGATATCAACAATCCGGCCGGTAGCTCCAAGGCGCAGTCCGAGATCTTCACCATGTGGGATCGGCTCAGCGCGAACGTCGCCGACTTCAACCACGTTCCGGGCGGCGCGAACATCCTTTACATGGATGGCCACGTCGAGTTTATCCGGTACCCGGCCGCCGAGGCCCCGGTCCAAGCCGGCTTCGCCTTGTTCGACCAGATGGTTAACGAAGGTTCCTAATCTCACGTAGATTGGGTTTTTGAGACCACCAAACGCCCCGAAGGGTTCGCCCCCTTCGGGGCGTTTCTTCGTACCGCCACGCCATGCTCCTGAACGCCGGCAACAAAGCGGTCCGCCACAAACGCCTCCACATTCTTAACCGGTTCGGTTGACAGATTACCGTTTACAGCGTACCATGGTTTTCAAGGCAAGTGGGTCTCGCGCGACGGAGAATGCCGGTAGGTGCCGTCTGTCTGTTCGGGAAAATCGGCTTCCCGGACGGGGCTGCCGATCGTGAGTCTTCCGATAAGCCGCCTTCTCCTCCGATGCAAGCGCATCCGTAGTCAATCGTCGTTTGTTATACGCGTTGGACTGGGTATTGGGTGTGAAACGCAGTGGTTGCGTTTCAGGAATCATCGAGGAGAAGCCGTAATGAGGAGTAAAAGAGGGTTCACATTGATCGAGTTGTTGGTGGTGATTGCCATCATCGGCATCCTGGCGGCAATATTGCTGCCCGCCTTGGCGAGGGCGCGCGAGGCTGCGCGGCGCGCGAGTTGCCAGAACAATCTGAAACAATTCGGCGTCATATTCAAAATGTACTCAAATGAGTCTCGGGGTGAACGCTGGCCGCGGCAGCAGGAGTGGAGTTGCGAACCCGGTGACCACCTGGGCGCGGAGTTCATTCCGAATTTCCACCAAATGTATCCTGAGTATCTAACCGACGCGACGATCTCGCTCTGCCCCTCCGCGATAACGGGAGACGACGTCGAGACCGTTTACGCAGTCATCGAGGAAGGTGTGGCGGATGGGGACCTGTCCGATCCACCCGAGATCGTCATTAGCAACAGTGGCGCTACCGCAGTAGTTACCGACTACGAGGGCAAGTTCTATCCTTGCGAGCCATGGAACGGACTTTGCAGCTATCTGTACGTTGGTTGGGCGCTCGACAAGTCAGGGGTGACGGATCAACCTGATCAGTCCGGCTACACTGATGCCGACAAGGTCGCGGCAGCTGGCGCGTTGATCGCCAACAATTTCCCGCTGGTTTCGACGTTCATCGCGATCTACCTTGCAGGCGAGGCCGTCAGTGCCGATCCGACCCTTGCAGATGAAGTACTGGATAGCGACTTGAGCTGCAACGACGCGCTTTCTGCCTTGAGTTTGCCCACCTTGCCGGATGACATTACGTTGTTCCGCCTTCGGGAAGGGATCGAGCGCTTCATGATCACGGACATCAACAATCCGGCGGGGTCCGCGCGCGCCCAGAGCGAACTATGGGTGATGGACGATTGGGTCAGCGTGGATCTGGGCCAGGAGTTTAACCACCAGCCTGGTGGCGTCAACTGCCTTTACATGGACGGCCATGTTGAATTCATTCGCTATCCGCAACAGTGGCCCGTAAACGCTCAAATGGCGATTCTTCAAGGCGAAGGTCTGGGAACTGCATTGGGTCTCTAGTCCCTGCCCAATTTCATGAGCAATACAGCTACGGCGGCAATTGGCATTCGGCCAGTTGCCGCCGATTCGATATGTGCCCAGTTAAGTACCTTTTCTTGCAAAAGGTGGAACCGGGACCAAAACGTGCTGCTGGATGAACTTGACCTACCGCGGCGCGTTTGTTGCATTCTGGGATTCTGGTTTACGAATGCGCGCTTCAACCATAATGCGACGAAGGAGGAGTCTCTTGTGCTATTTCGTAGGTCCTTGCTGTGCATCCTGCCGTTAATGCTTCCGCACTTCGTATCGGCACAGCCTTCATTGGATGAAACTCCTGCAGCGCCGGGTGATTGGGGCTATCGTCCTGGGAACAGTGAGACCACCGCAGTAAACCCTCCCGCGTTTTCCTGGCGGCCGACGGACGGTATCGCCACGTATACGGTACAAATCGCGACGGACGAGGCCTTTGAAAACCCCTTGCGCGAGCAGAACGGGATCGTGTGGAACACGTGGTGTCCGGACGCGTCCTTCCCGGCGGGCTCGCACTATTGGCGGTACCGGGGCGTGACCGAGTCCGGTGAAGAAACGGCGTGGAGCGAAGTTCGTTCGTTTACCATTCCGGCGGACGCACCGGCTTTTCCGCAGCCGACCCTTTCGGAGTTGCGCCGCCGCATGCCGAAGGAACATCCGCGCCTCTTCTACCGGCCCGAGGATATCGGCCACCTGAAGGAACTCGCCGCGGGACCCCTGTCCGAGCGGTGGCAGGCCCTCGTGGAGCACGCGGACAAACTGTTGGAATCGCCGCCGGACACCACCGAACCGCCCAAGTACCCCGAGGGCACGGTGCGCCTGAGCGAAGAGTGGAAGGCCATCTGGTGGGGCAACCGGCGCCGCGCCATTGCCGTGGCCGACAGTGCGGCGACGCTCGGTTTCGTGTACCGGATCAGCGGCAACGAGAAGTACGCGAAGGCCGCCCGGGACCTGCTCGTCGCGTTGACCACGTGGGACCCGGAAGGCTCGACGCAGTACAAATACAACGACGAAGCGGCCATGCCGCTCCTGTACATGACGTCCCGCGCGTACGACTGGGCGTACCCCGCGTTGAGCGAAGAGGACCGCAATGCCGTCATCGAAATGATGTGGATTCGTGGCGAGCAATGCTTCAATCATCTCGTCGGGCGGCAACACCTGTGGCACCCCTACGCGAGCCACAGCAATCGCGCCTGGCATTTCCTGGGTGAGTTGGCCATTGCCTTCCACGGCGACTTTCCCGACGCGGACCGCTGGCTCGACTTCGCCATGACGGTGTTTTACACGGCCTACCCGGTCTGGAGCGATTCGGACGGTGGCTGGCACGAAGGGATCGCCTACTGGTCGAGCTACATGAGCCGGTTCATGTACTGGGCGCACACGGTGCGCGCGGCCTTCGGCATCGACGTGTTTGAACGTCCCTTCTTCCAGCGCGTCGGCGATTACGGCATGTACCTGCTGCCGCCCGGCATGAAGACGGGTGGGTTCAGCGATCAATCCACGGGCGTCACGTCGAGCAGCATCGGCCCGCTCATGGCGGTGTTCGCCGCAGGCGCGCGCAATCCGTACTGGAAGTGGTATGCGGACGAAGTGGACGCCGACATCGGCGGTGGGTACGTCGGATTCCTCGCTGCGGCCCACGCGCAGAACCTGGAAGCGAAAGCGCCCACGGACCGCCCGGAGTCGACTTGCTTCTACGGAACCGGGCTCGCCGCGCTGAACTCGAACCTGCTGGACGGCACGGCGAACCACCAGATCCAGTTCAAGAGCAGTCCCATGGGCCGGCAGAGCCACGGGTACAACGCGAACAACGCGTTTCTCTTGAACCTCAACGGCGAGCGCGTCTTCCTGCGCACGGGCAAACGCGACGTGTACGGCAGCCCCCATCATAAGGACTGGATGTGGCACAGCCGCTCCGACAACGCCATCCTCGTGAACGGCGCAGGGCAAGTGAAGCACAGCCCCAACGCGACTGGCCGCATCACTGCGTTCGCCACGTCGGACACGGTCGATGTGGTCGCCGGCGAAGCGGGCGCGTCATACGAGAACCTGGATCGCTGGTCGCGGCGTATTGTGTTCCTCAAACCAAATCTCATCGTAATCCACGATTGGCTCGAAGCGCCGGAGCCTTCCACCTTCCAATGGACCCTCCACGCGCCGGGTGCGTTCGAACTGGGCGAGAACACGGCCACGTGGTCCGGCGATCCCGGGCACGTGCGCGTGCGGTTCCTCGAACCGGCGGGATTGGCGCTCAGTCAGACCGATCAGTTCGATCCGCCGCCCGCGGAATGGGCGAACTTCAAACTGAACGAATGGCACCTCACCGCCGACTGCGCGGAGAAAGCAAAAACGCGCGAGTTCGTAACCGTCATCGAGATCCTGGACGCGCCCGAACAAGCGCCGACGGACGTGTCGCTGGAACAAACTCCAGACGGAGCGCGGGTGGTGACCGTTACGACTGGCGCTTCGCCCACGCGCGTCCTGTTTGCTCGCGACGCCTTCGAAGTCGACGCGCCCGAGTTTGCTCACCACTTCGAGGACGAGTAGAGGATGTAGGGACAACTGCCGTTTTCCTCCTGAATTTGGAGGTACCTCCGCAATGGCACGGAAATGGAACGCGGCAGTTCTCATTCAACCGGCCCCAGTCTTCTTCTGGGGCCGGTGGCGTCGCCACAACCCTGCGGGATAAGATGGGCGGGGGACGCCAATCCAGTACCGGACCAGGGGGAACACGCCATGACCGCGGCATTTGGATCCCGAACTTTTTTCACGTAACGCTTCTGGTTCGGTCTTTCCCGCCCAACGAGGTAATCCGGACTTTAGTCTATTCACCCGGTGTTGATAGTCGCCTCTCAAATACAAATTGCAGCATAAATTTGGCTTGCTCACCACCATATATTGTGGTACATTGGAACTTGAACTTGACGAGCTTCACGGTAGGCACGCATTCTCAGTGTCGCAGACGGGACGGTCCGACCATGGGAGGCAAGGGGAATTTCCTTGACATTCTAGTCTTTCGGAAGATAGTATTTTAGGATCTACCGCGTGAGATCGCGTCCCACGATGCATGTATACAGCGTTCGGCATACCTACATTTACAAGAATGGAAATTCGTCGCAGGAAGAATAGCTCTTGAGCGGAGCAAACGAGAGTAGGGTGCAGAAAATCGAAAGGAGGGATACCTATGTCGCCCAACACGGAGCGTAGTGTGTGTGGTGGCGAATCTAGGTCTAGTTCTGATTGGAAGGGTTTGATTGACGTTGATCTGCCCGAGATTGGCCCTGTTACGACTGATGTGGTCAAAAAAGCGCATGGACTTTCCGACCGGATCCGAGGTTCTGTGCGTCTCGCTCTAGGTTTAATCTGGACCGACAAGGATTACGAAGAGTATCGGAATAAGGTCTTAAAGCGGCCTTTACCTTAAAGCGAGTTCGCGCTGCAATCTTTTCAGAGGGGGAGGTCACTGTCTTTATGGGAGCGAAAAGCGGTTGATGGGAGACACTGACGCCCACAAGAATACTGAAGCAGATGATTACTGGAAAGCGTTAGTGCAGGTCCACCAACACACGAAGGATTTATATCTCGTCGGGGAGGAAAGCAATCCAGAACTAAAGACGTGGCTTCAACCAATTCGAGAGCAACGCGATGCGCTCGAACACATTGTTAGGTCCCAAGCGCGGGCCTATGACATTAGGTCAAACGCGGATGGTCAGGATCCAGCTACTCCTAACGAAGATGACGCCACCGAAGACGCAGAATACATAAAGAGCAATCTGCGGCACGCACTGGGGCACGAAGTACGTGCCTTCTTCGACGTTGCGGACTATCTATGCATAGTAGCGCGCGACAATATTACGAAGTCAATGTCGGACTACGAGAACAAGGCAATTGCTGACGTGTTCCCAAGTTACTACACCGAAATAAGGCCAGACCTTGAGTCGATTAGCAAGAATATAGCGAAGATTCGACAGAAGAAGGACATCGCAGAAATCGCCGAGTGCAACGAACTCGTCGTCAAATATAAGGATGTTGTGCTCACGGTTTTAAGCAAGTCGGAATCAGTATCGACGCGCATACCGGCATTGGAGGAATACACCCGAAAGAACCGTGTGAAACAGATTAGGGATTACAGCGTTCAGTTCGTTATAGGATTCGTTCTTGTAATCTTCGCCGCGGTCTTGGGATATATCTTCGGGGCCAATAGCTGAGATGGCTAACCCGTAGTCTTTGCCAATCTACCTACTTTCAGCGCCTGATACATTATGCACAAGCGAGTTCCACGGGCAAAACAGACCACCGTCTTGCGTTGGATGAAGCGGCACCCTACTTCAAACTGCGCCAATTGCGCCGGAGTACCGGCCCACGTGCTTTGTTAATTATCGTGAGCGCGTCGCGATTAGCGTCAAGAGGGCTGTTGGCGGAAGGACTACTCCCAAGAAAATCGCGGTGACGTCCACGCACGCCGTCTTCGTGCAAGGATTCGAGTAAACTCTCGGAATTCTGAAGCAAGGCTAGTTGTGCCGCAACTGTTTCATCGAATGACTTTTTCACGCATGCGCGGCATTGCGAATGCAGACAATTCAGATAGTGGCGAAAAGCGTCTTGCTCCGATAGCCCCACCGTTGTTGGCCTGGGTCCGCTGAAAATCTCCGGAAGCCTGCCCCAAGCCGAATTCTCAGGATCTTGAAGTAGGTGTAACACGCCATTTCTATGCGCAACATCCAGCGTCGCCGCGTTGAATTCTGACAAAGCCTGGGGGCAATAGTACCATACACCTCGTCTCTTCGTTTCATCCTCAAGTGCGTCCCGGAACTTTTCCGGAGGAAAGGCCCTCACATTCATCCACGTTCCTGAACAGATCGCATCCGCGCGCACGAGTCCAGCCAATAGCTGTTGGTGACTGCAGTAACCTATGATTGCCGTTCTTCCTCTGAGTTTTATCCCAGCGACCAGATCTAAGAGATTCGCCATCCATATCGGATCTGCAACCAAATAGCTCCCACGCGGATGCTCACACACGATATAGTAACCGCCCACATCCCAATCAGAGATGGATTCCAGCAAGTTATCAATCTGATCTTGGTCAGCTAATGCCCCCTCCGACAGTGCGAGGGTCGGGATGACTGGCATATCAAGATTGAGGGACAAAGCCGCGCTTAAGAAAGCCTCCTGCGTTGCCAACCAGTGTTCGTCAACAGAACTAGCAACTAAGCCCGGAAGAATTAATGCGCTTGTCTCAATCTGCGCGTTTACTCGATGCAACTTTTTTACCAATGCGGATGCGCGATTACTTTGCCAGAATAAACCGGAGTCGTAGTCCTTCGGCCACCATGGATGCGAGCATAACCTACGATGGTCTCCGTGCGGAACATAGAACTGAGGATCGAGGTAGATCTGGACGTTCGCGAGTGCTGCCAGTTCTTTACCGAACGAAACCATTCGATCCGGCTCAATGTCGCGAGGGCTGAGGACGACAGCGCCTCCGTTCCAATGTTTGAGTAGACATCTGCAGTGTTCCATCATTCCATTGCCAAATTGAAGAAATAGTTCCACGATTTGCAGCCTCCCGTCTCATGTGGCTTTGACTCCTTCGTCGCCACAGATCTCTACGGCCCAGTCATATGCGTCTGCCACCGTTCGAGGGCGATGCTCCCTTCGTTTCTGTGTCATGGCGATGATTAAATCTCTTAAGCCGTTAGTAGACAATGAAGCAAGATCCAAAGGTGGTAATGCGATCCTCTCTGTTCGCCTCATGATCTCGAGTGGGTCGCGAGTTC
This sequence comes from Candidatus Hydrogenedentota bacterium, assembly GCA_045863335.1. GTDB lineage: Bacteria > Hydrogenedentota > Hydrogenedentia > Hydrogenedentales > SLHB01 > JAHDWY01. The sequence goes on from BTVY01000023.1 coordinate 95,757, forward strand.
CTCTCCTGAACGGATTGGTTCCAGTGGCGGCTTCGAAGGCGGTAACCCCTAGCGCGAACAGATCGGCGCGTGAATCGATTTCTCGCTTTACGTTGTAGCACTGCTCCGGCGGTGCGTAACCAGGCGTAATTTTCCCGAATGGGTGATGAGTTGGAGTGAGCGACTCCATTGTTAAGTGGCGCGCAATTCCAAAGTCAATCAGCCAGTAAGACGAATCGTCGTAGTGCTGAATGATATTCTCCGGCTTGACGTCCCGATGTACGATTTCGGCTTTCTCCGCAGCGCGAAGAGATTCAAGCGTATCGAGTAACAGTCGAATTATCTGCTTTGGCTGCAGAACGCCGCGGTTGATAACATCTCGTAGACTGTGTCCGGGCACCATCTCTTCGACAAGCCAAACCACTTGGCCTAGCGGAGTAGTTTTCACGCCGTCCTCTAGGATTCGCGGAGTTCGCCGAGAGCATGCGGAGCGAACGGCCAGAATCTCTCGCTTCACAAGTTCGGGATCTTGGGCAATGTTGATAAGTTTCAACACAACGTCGCCATGGCGGTTGCTTCGGCAACCAAGAACCGTTTTCTGTCCCCCTTGACCGAGGGGGGTGAAACCGTCCAGATCCGTAAACTCAGCTTCTACCCATCGCTTTAGGTCTTGCACAGGCAATATCCGTTGCGAGAGTCAAACGCAGCGCCATACCCGCCACGCCCAATCGTTAAAGAGCCAAGTAGCATAGGAGACAGGACCTCTGCTTTTACCCGGAGTAGTAATAATACTAGTATTTTCCTTGGTGCATATTCCAATTCCTCTCCTTTTCGCCTGCTCAAGCCATCCATGACCTTTTGGGAGTTCGGGTAGCAGTACGAATGAGGCAGACGCGAACCAAGTGTTCAGGTGCGCTTGTGCCAAAACGGATCGTATTTGATTCGTTTTTGCTTCAATCGCCACAACGCCTTGGGCCGCGTACGTGCGAGAGAGGGAGATAGGTATCCAGGAGTGATGAAGTTTGCGTATTAGCCGGGCGCGGCGAAGTCTCTCTACGCTCTCTTCTACACGCCGCCCCAGAATTCGTTTGAGATGTCCACTTTCTGCCCCCCCAATACCTCGGAGCAATTCAAGCAACCGAAAATCGCATTGCAGGAGATCCTCTCGCTCGGTTGGCCATTCCTCCGCTGTAGGTTGATGCAGGAACACCAAAACGATATCGGGAAAACCCGACTCGATTGCCGGTTCGACAAAAGCCAGAGCAACACAATTCTTCGGCGTGCGAAATGGCCTAGCGTCAAGAAACCAATTCACTAGGTCGAGTTCTGGACCCGGCTTAGACTTTCGGAGTCGAAGATTGAGTTTTTCCGGCAGTGTCGTGTGCGTGATCACCCGCATCTCGGATTACTTCCCAGCCCTCATATGCGTAAGGGGCATATAGCCCTAGTGAGTCCATGATACAGGGGGCTACCCGTTGGCATCAACGATGCCCCGGCCTACCGTCTTGGTGCTTGAATCATTGTGAACCTGCTGCAGATCTGCCCGCGATGCGCTTACACCTTCAGGCCGACCGCGCGCATGAGTTCGAGGGCGTTGCTTTTCTGGACGACACCGGGCCGCATGCGGTAGTCGAAGACGAGCTTGCCCTCTTCGAGATGATCTTCGAAGTGGACGTTGGTGGCGCGGGGTCCGAGATCGTCCGCGGTCTTTGCCAATGCCAAGTCGTGCGTTGTGACCAGGCCCGCGGCGCCGGCCTCAAGCAGCCCGCGCACGATGGCGTCGGCGCCGATCTTCCGATCGTGAGAGTTGGTCCCGTGGAGTATTTCGTCCAACAGAAACAGCAGCGGGAGCGGTCCTGCCGCGAGGTCCACGAGTTGCCGGATCTTGCTGATCTCCGCGTAGAACCGCGAACTGCCGGCTTGAATTGAGTCCTGGATGCGCAAGGTCGCGCCAATGGCCATGGGGGACACCGTCAACTTCTCTACGCGAACCGGAGCGCCCGCGAGGGCGAGGACCGTGTTGATGCCGACGGTCCGCAGTAGCGTGCTCTTCCCCGACATGTTGGAACCGCTGACGACGAGCAGTCGCAATTCACCGCCAAATGCCACGTCGTTCGCAACACATGCGTCCTCGGACAAGAGCGGATGCCCCGCCTGTATCGCTTCGAAGCGCGGCCCTTCCTGCACGATCTCCGGAAAGGGATCGCCGGGATGCTCGTAGGCGTACGCGGCGAAGGCGCCCAGGGCTTCGAGGTCGCCCACGGCTTCCAGCCAACGTGCGATGTGAGCGCCGTAGGTCATTCGCCAACGTTCGAACGCATACGCGAAATGAACGTCCCACATCGTGACGATGGCCAAGGGCGCGAAAAGCTGGTTGCCGCGCGCTTCATGCCAGGTGAGCAGGCGCTGGAAATGCCGTATGCAGTCCGATGCGGAACGTCCATTCTCGATCATTAACCCGTGTACCCGTTTCAGGCGCTCGCAGGTGAACGGCTCCCGCTCCAAACGCGCAAGCACGTCGCCGAGCACGTGCAGCTCGCGCCCCGGCTCCTCCACGTCTTTAAGCACCTTGCGCACGCGTTGTTGTGTGACGCGGTTGAGGGCCCACACCCCGATGACGGCGACCGCGAACGGCAGGGGTCCCGTTCCAAGAACCGCCCAACCAAGAAGCGACGCCAAAGAAACCGCAGCGACCATATGCGCAACGCGCAGCGGTGTTCTCGTGGCGAACACGGCCGGGCCCTTACCCCATTGCGCGATCACCTCCGGCAAGACGCCGCGCCGGATATCGGATCCGAGCAACGCCAGCTCTTCACGGAGGTCCAGCCGGGGCCGCAACTCGTCCACTGCTTTCTGGCGCGCGCGGATTTCTTCGGGTTCCGCGGGACCGAGCAACCAGTCCGCGAGGGTGCGTTCGCCCGCGCGCGTGCGTGCCGTGCACAACAATTCGAAAAGGGACCCTTCACCGAATAGATCCAGATCAGCGGCGTAAGGATGGGAATCGGAAACCAGATCGAGGCCGGGAAGGCCTTTGCCAGCCCAGTTGCCTTCGAGCCGCGCGATACAACGTTCGTAGTAGGAAACGGCCGCGTCGGCCCGCGTTCTCGCGCGGAGCGCGTAGTCATGCGCAACGACCAGTACCGCGAACCCCAATGCCGGCGCCACGAGCCACCACGGGCTGGCGAGTTTCATACCGAAGGTAAGCCAAGCCAAGACGAGCGCCAACACAAAGACGGCGAGCCGCATGTTGGAGATCCAATCGGAACGCCGTTCCAGAGCGTCCGCCGTAGTGCGGCGCGCGGCCAACCGGGATTCGTATTCAGCACGGGGATTCGATTGCTGCATCATCGCGAAACTATAGCATAGGGTCCAGTCCGAACCCGCAGGTGCCACTTCGGCTTCATGCGTCCGAAATCGGTCCGGATGTTGGAGGCCAACCCCTTCTTAGGATCGAGAACGTAGCATCCTTCCGTCTCGCGCGCGAATACGACCCAATGCCAGTGAGGTCGTCCCCTTTCCAGGTGCCACTTGATCGCCAGCAGCGCTAGGTCCGGCAGCGAATCCCAATCCGTAAATGGAGATTCGCTGCCGTTAACGCGGAAACCAAGCCGCGTCAGCAAACGGATCATAGGCCGCGTCTCTGACCAGAGCGCCGAATCATCCACATGAATGCCAAGGGCGTTTGCGACGCGCTTGGCTTCCTTGTACGTCGTACCGGACAACGCGGCCGCGCATGCGATCGCACATCCGGTCGGGTCCTCTTGAACAACGGGTTTCACTCGTGAACCTTTTCCGGGCTCATCGCGGCAGGCGTCGCCTACTGCTGCCCTTCGGCTTTCTCGAGTTCGCGCCGGAACCACGCGTCCAGCGCCTCATCGGCCGGCACCGACATCTGTTCACCGAGCAATGCGCATCCGTACGCTCTGCCCTCGCCTTGTGCGTTACGGCAGATCCACACCACGGTTAACAAGGCGTCGTCCTCACCTGCCGTGAGCGCGGTCTCCAGTTGCGCTCGTGCATCCGCGTCACCCAGGACGGCAAGCGCCCGCTCCGTATAAGCAATGGTAGTCTCCGGCGCCTCGTGGGCGCGGTAGATTTCCAGCGACTGGCGCAAGGCGGGCACGGCGACGCGCGCGTCCAGCCGGGCCAGGCCGTTGGCGAGATAGCGGCCCGTATACGCGTAGAAGCCGAACGCGTCGTCGTCAAGATTCGCCAGGTCCGGCTGGGCGCCAACGAGTTGTCCCGCCATCAGCGCCTCGAGTTCATCGCGGGTGCCGAGGTGCTGCTTCACCTGCACCCCGAGGCGCACATCGTTCTCCCATCGTTCATATAAAGGCCCAATAACCAGCGCCGCGTGGCTGGGGACATGAAACCCCCGGCCCGGAAGCGGCGGTTGCAGTAGCATCGCCCGCAATAGCAAGGTGGCCACATTCAGCGCTTGCGTCGTCTCCTGGGGATCGAACAGCGGCCCCATCGACAACGGCTTTGTCACCGCGTCGATGGCGTGGGGATAGGTCGGATAATACGGCTCGCGTTCGTCGGCCGGGATGCTTACCCATTGGTCCTGAATGCGAACGATCTCGCCGGCATTCGCGTCGCGATTGAAGAAGCCGTACACGTAGATTAGCGGCTCCCATTCGGTATCACGCTTGATGTCATCCATCGTCACCACGCCCTCGATCGCCGTGTCCACCGCTTCGATAGTCCCGGTGCTGAGGGTCTCGTAGATTTCGGGGTCACACACCAGAAGCAGCGCTTCCTGGAAGTCCTGTTGAAGCTCCCGCAACCTCGCCTTATCCGAAGCACTGAGGACCGCAATCGATTTGGCCAAACGCTGTACCGCCGGGTCCCGCTCCTCGGGATAAAGCCGCGCGCGGAGCCCCAAGGCGTGGATTGCTGTCGCGTCTTGTACGACATCCTCCGGCTGAGTCGACGCGCCCGTCGTGGACAAGGCGGTCACAAGAAGCACCAAAGCAATCTTCTTCATGGGAGGACTCCCGCAGTTTTAGACAGGGCAACCATTTCCCCGGTATGGTGTATTCATCACCGGACACCATCGAAGTCGGCGGCCAAATTGGACGCGCCGAAGCAGACACGATACACTATGCCAATTTTTCTGACCGCAAGAATTTCGCTTCGCCTTGCTGGACGCCAGTTCCGGAGCAGAACCAGACGGATAGTTTTCGAACCATAATGCTCAATTTCCTCCGTACACAAGATCTCCTGGAACCCGGCGATGTGCAGAAGGGCATGCGCATGCTCATCTGGGATGGCGCCTTCGCCCAGACCATGCTCGTGTTCACGACAGGCGCGTTTCTCATCGGCTTTGCGCTCGAACTGGGGGCCTCGAACACGGTCATCGGCATTATTTCCGCCGTCGGCCCCTTGTCCCAGATCGTCCAGCTTCCGTCCATTGTACTCGTGGAACGTATTCGGTTGCGCAAGGCGCTGACTGTGATCACGGGCGTTGTCGGTCGATCCTGCTGGTTCGCCATTGCCGCCCTGCCCTTGCTCAAGGGTGGCTTCTACCAGATGCCCCTGTTCCTGCTGTTGCTGGCCTTGTATTACGGGTTTAGCGCCGTCGCAAGCTGCGCCTACAACTCCTGGATCCGTGATGTCGTGCCCATCAAGACCTTCGGTGTTTTCTTCGCCAAGCGCATGGCTATCGCCACCTTCACGGGCGCTGTTTTGAGCGTGGCCGGCGCCATCCTCGTGGACTGGTATAACGACAACCGCGGCACGCCCATGCCCGCCTACACCATCATCTTCATCGGCGGCGCGTTGGCGGGGCTGGCCGGCACCGTCGCTCTGGGCCGCATCGCGGAACCGGCCATGCCCGCCGACACCTCGGGCGGTCTCGCGAACATCTTGCGCCAGCCCTTCCGCGACGCCAATTTCCGTTACCTGCTGGTGTTCATGGGGCTCTGGAACTTTGCGGTCAACTTCGCGGCGCCCTTCTTCGCGGTGTACCTCTTGCGGCGGCTCGGCCTCTCCATGACCTGGGTGATTGGGCTCTCCGTGCTCAGCCAAATGGTCAACGTCTTGTTTTTCCGCCTGTGGGGACGCACCGCGGACCGCTTCAGCAACAAGTCCGTGCTGGCCATCTCGGGGCCGCTATTCATTTTCAGCTTTCTCATGTGGCCTTTTACAACCTTGCCCGAGCAGCACATGTTCACCATCCCCTTGCTCATTGCGATTCACGTGCTCGCGGGGATTTCCACGGCGGGCGTGACCTTGTGCGCCGGGAATTTCGCCTTCAAGCTCGCCCCCTACGGCAAGGCGACCTCCTACCTCGCCGTGAACGCGCTGGTCTGCGGCGTGGCCGCCACGATTTCGCCGGTCATCGCCGGATTCGCGGGAGACTGGTTCACACCCTATGAAATGAAGATCTCGCTGGAATGGCTGAACTGGCAGACCGGCGAGCCGGGCTTCAGCTTGCCCACGGTCGACCTGCGAGGCCTCGATTTCGTGTTCATCATCGCGTTCTTCCTGGGCCTCTTTGCGCTGCATCGCCTGTTGGCCGTGAAAGAAGAGGGCGAAGTCGAGGAATCACTGGTGCGTCAGGAACTGCTCGGCGAAATGCGCCGCGTGGCCCGGCAGGTGTCCACCGTCGCCGGCATTCGCATGCTGTCCGCCTTCCCCTACGGCACACTCCGGCAATGGCGTAAGCGTCGCCGCGAAGTCGAACGGTGGCTGCCGTAGACCAAGAATCGGTCCGATCAAAACACGCCAGCGCTGCTACGACTCCACGCCCCCCGACGCCAATTCGCGGTGCAGCGATTCGACCTTCCGCGCCGCTTCCAATGCGTCGGCCAGCGCGGCGCGTTCGGGACCGTAGGCAACTCCACCGGCGAGCAGAGCGGTGCGCAAATCCCGCGTGGCCCGCGAGCGCGCCGACCACGCGAGGAATCGCGCCACGATGGAGAGGACAAGCAGTTCGCCCGCGAGCAGCATGCCGAGCACCGCTGCGGAATGTAGAAAGTAGTCGCCGTTGAGGGTGATGCCTTCGAAGTAAAGGCTCACGATGCGGTAGCCCGCGTACCCGATGAACGCGATGGGCAGCGCGTCGACGAGCAAGGTCAAAGGCCAACTCGTAAGGAACCGGGCGCGCGCGACGACGCGGTCGCGGGCTGTCCCACGCAGCACGGTGGCCAGCCGCTTTTGCACGCTTTCCGAGAACGCGTCGAAGCCGGTGTCCGCGCTTAAGTGATCGAAACCCGCACGGGCGAACTTCACGGCCAGTTCGCTATGGTGTTGATCGTAGCAATCGCGCACGTCCGGCGTCGCGATATCGATATCTTCCGAGAGCAGGCTTTGTTCGGTCAGCAACGTTGCCGCCTGCCGGCCCGCGCCGCCGTACGGTGTCCAACGCAGCCAGCCCGACATGCGCGCGGGCAAGGTGCGCAGCGCTTCCAGCACGCGGTACAGCGTGCCCACGATCCCTTTCGCGCGCAGGCTGACTTCCTTCCCCAGGGCGAAGTTCCAGAGATGCGGTTCCGTGAAAATGCGGCGGCCGATGATCGCGCAGGTTTCCTTCGCGGTTTCCTTGTCACAGGTGGCGACGGCTTCTCGCAACGCTTCCAAATCCGAAGCACGGCTGCCAACGCGTTCGAGCAAGGTCGTCAACGTTTTCGCGAGGAGACCGTACGCGTTCGAGCGTTTGATGCGGCGCACCTGTTCTGCGGAAAGCTCGTGGAGCAGAAACTGCTCCAGGCGCGGGAAATCGAATTCGTCCCCGCCGGGTGCGCGGCCCGTGAGTTTGCGATCGAGCGTGCGGCGCGGGCTCACGCGGAAGTAATCGGTAATGGCGAAACCCTGTTCCTTCAGTCGTTCAAGCCAATGTTCCCGCACGCTTTCGGAGCCGAGATCCGCCTTGGTTTCGACACAGACCAGCGTGCGTTCGTCCTTCAACGGACGCAGCAGCGACCACGTCGCTTCGTCGAGATACTTGTCGGGGCTGCCGCAGAGCATGATGAGATCGCACTGCGACAACGCGGCAATCACCATGTCGCGGTGCTCGCGCACAATGGTGTCGGAATCCGGCGTGTCGAGGATGATCAGGTTCTCCAGCGCGGACCCGTAAATGCGGTTCCATGCCTCGGGTCCGAAGGCCGCACCCGGCGGTTGGTAGACCGTGGGCACGGACGTGCAGGGCCGGTACTCCGACGTCGCGGCGAGCTGATCGCCGGCAAGGGCGTTGAGGAAAGTCGACTTGCCGACGCCGGATCCGCCGACTAGTGCAACGACTAGTAAGCCGTCGAGCCGTGTTTCGCGCTCGCGCAGTTCGTTGAGCCGCGTGCGCAGCAGGGGCGTCTCGTCGCGCAAGGGCCGCCAGGGCCCCTCGTACGCGGCCAATTCGTCGAGGCGCGCGAGTATGGTGCTCAGGCTGTTCGACACGATTCCAGCCACCTCCGTAGTTCCGTCATAATCTCGCCTTCGAGGGGGTCCAACGCCGCGCGCAAGGGCTGCAACGCGGGTCCGGCCACGTGGTCCGACAAGGCCGCCGCGAGCGACTGCTGTTGTTCCGCGCGCCAGGGCGAGAGGAAATCGAAGAGCGCGTCGCCGAATTGGTATTCAATCACGCGCGCCACGAACTGCTCCACGATCGGCCCCGCTACGACCACCGTCTCCGCGACGCCGAGTCCTCCCGTGTGCAATGAGATGGGCACGGCGATCGCCGCTGGCGTAACTGCGAGAATTCCGTCCAGCGCTTCCAGCACGCGGCGACGGCCCTTGTGATCCTCCCACCACGCATCGAGCATTTTATACGCGTGCTTCTTAAACTCTTCTGAAATGCTCTCCGAGTGAAGCGTCTGCGACACGACCTTGCCGACAGCCGCATCGACATCCAGCGCGTCGAGCGGCTCTTCGACCAGGTGCCCCGCGGGTTCGCGAAGGTTGCGCGCGGTTTCGATGTAGTCCGCCGCGAGGTCTTGCGCGATGCGTTCGATGGCGCGGGCGTGGGCTTCGCGCACTTCCTTGTCCGTCTGTTTCGGCGGCGGCGCTTCCAGCACAGCGCGGCGGCGAAAGGCGTTCTGGATGCCCCGGCCAACCGCCGATGCGCCGCGCACAACGAGCTTGCTCGAATCGCCGATCCAGCGGAACAATGCGCCGCGCCGCGACTGGACGTATTCGTGAAAGAGGCCGCCCATTTCCGAGCCCGGCGCGGGATCGTAGCGCTGCGCGTAGGTCGTCGCGCGCGATTCCATTTCGTTCGCAACCGACCGCAACACGTCGGCCACGGAATCCGCGTGGTCGAGAAACCGCTCCGCGCGGGATGCAAAGTGATCGACCGTCGATCGATAGACCCGTTCCTTGATGGCGGGCACGTCCAGCGACAACAGGTACTCGTCAAGCCGCTCGTCTCCATCCAGCGACAGGATGGGCCGGTCCAGTTGCTTGCCGACGGAGAAGTCGTGCGGCAGCACAAACGCGGGGCCTTCGCATTCGACGTTCGCGCGGAAATCATCGAGTTGCCGGCGCGCGATGGCGAAATCGTCTTCCGGGTTCGCCTTGTTCATCACCGGCACGACGACGCGCCCCGAGTTGGCCGCTTGCCGGAAGTATTCCACCACGCGATCGTCCTTGTACTTCTCGCCAGTGAGCACCGCGACCAGCACGTCGCCCGCCGCGCGGATGTTGTCCGCCACGGCCCAATGCTCGCGTTCGATGGAATCCACGTCGGGCGTGTCCAGCAGAGCGAGGCGTTCCGGCAGGCGATCCGACGCGACGACGTACAGTGCGTCTTCCGGCGTGTCACGCGCCACGGCGGATTCCGGGTCTTCCAGAGGAAAAGGCTGAAACTCCGGCACAAGCTTGCCCTCGAGACACTGCGCCGCGCGCTCGGGATGCGCCGCCAGCACGGGTCGCCGCGTGGCCGCCGCGGTCGCGGTCATGGGGCTGACCGCTTCACCGACCAGCAGATTGAATACCGTCGACTTGCCCGTGTTTGTGCCGCCCGTAACGGCCGCCACGAGGCAGCCCTCCCCCGCCAGGTGCGGCACGAGTTTGTAGGACAACAGGTTGATCCATTCATCCGCATCCGCGAACACGGTCTTCCGCACCGCCGGGTCCGTGGCCAGGGCCGCGCGCAGACGCCGCAGCGCCGCGTCAAACCCTGCCAACGATTGTCCCAACGTTTCGTCCATACCCAAGTACCGCCTTATCTTAGCCACGCGCCAAGCACGCCGCCGTTCACGCTACTGGATACCGGGAGAAAGATCAACGGCAGTTTGAGATCCCGGTCCAGCGCCGACTATTGGGATCAAGCGGACCCGCGTCTCTCTCGACAATGACTTAGGGGCGCCGCACATCAGAAGCCTGAGGCTTACGCCAAGGAACAGCATTCCACTGTCCCCTATACCCGATTGTATTTGTTATGTAAGGTGCGGAGAAGTTATACTATCAGCGGTTCTAGTTTTCTGGCTCCTCACAAGAATCTGTGCAGAAGACAAGTTGAGGAGCATGTGCTAAC